>NZ_CP018335.1:954504-1272672 GCF_001902295.1 Clostridium kluyveri
ACTTATCTTACACCAAATCAAATAAAATTGAAAAACTTTTGATATAGTTAAGTCTCTATGGGTTTTGAACATAGAGGCTTTTTTGGATTTGCAATTTATCATTAATCAGTTCCGATTTTTACAATACGATTAAAAATATTGGTGATATATTAATAATGTGATTAGAATGAGCCTTTAAAATTATTCGAATCATATTATTATTTTAAGCTTAAAGGAGGAGTAAAAGTTGGATAATGATGTAAAATTAGAGTCTTTTGGTTACAAGCAAGAATTGAAAAAGGTATTGGGACTAAAAGATTTAGTGATTTTCGGAATAGTATTTATGGGACCAGTATCTGTTATGACGCTATTTGGTATAATGCATGTTACTTCGAGAGGGCACTCTGTTCTAGCCTACGCCATTGCTTTTGTAGCTATGCTTTTTACAGCATATAGTTATGGTGAAATGGTAACAGCATTTCCTATAGCTGGATCTACCTATAGTTATACTCAAAGAGCCGTTAATCCTAAACTTGGATTTATATCTGGCTGGGTAATGATATTAGATTACGTCCTGATTCCTATGTTGCTCTATTTAATTAGTTCAAGCTTTGCCAATGCAATGATCCCACAAATACCTATATGGGGATGGGTATTAATGTATGCTATACCTGTTACAGTAATAAACTTAATAGGTATAGAAGTTGCAGCTAGGGCAAACTTCATTATAGCAGCTGTTATGTTTGCAGCCGTTATAGCTTTTGTAATTTTAGCATTGAAATATATTATTACCGGGCATGTAAGTAGTGGAATTTCTATGGCTACAATATACAACAAAAATGCATTTACCTTTAAGGCTTTAGTAAGTGGTTCTGCAATAGCAGTTGTATGTTACTTAGGCTTTGATGCCATAACAACACTATCTGAGGAAACTAATGTTGGAGGCAGGAAAATAGGATTGGCAATTATGTTAGCTTGTCTTATTCAAACATTTATTTATGTTGCAGTTGCATTTTTAGCAACAGTTATAACTCCAGATTATACCAAGATAGTTAATCCAGATACAGCTTTCTTTGATATAGCTTCAAAAGTTGGAGGCAGCTTTTTGCAAATTTTTGTATCTGTTGTAATTATGATTGCAGGGGTAGGAACATCATTGGCAGGGCAATCAGCAGCCAGCCGCTTATTGTATGGTATGGGCAGAGATAAGGTTCTCCCTGAGAAGATATTTTCATATCTTCATCCTAAATTTAAAACACCTTTTAATAGCATATTATTTATGTCAATAATAGGTACTACTGGAGCACTGCTTTTAAGTGTAGGAACAGTATCAGAGCTAACTGCTTTTGGAGGTCTGTTTGGGTTTACATGTGTAAATCTATCAGTTATAGTTTATTACTACTTTAAAAATAAAAGCGGAAAAGTAGTAAGACATTTAATTGTGCCGCTGCTTGGAATGTGTGTTTGTGTGTATATATTATTAGGACTTTCTACTATTGCTAAAATTGTAGGATTTACTTGGATGGGATTAGGTATAGTATACCTTATTATAAGATGTGGATTATCGGAAGACTTTAAGAAAAATATTTCAAATGTTAGTTTTAAAGAAGCGTCCTAATATTTTTATTAATGAAATTTATAATTATTTGGAGGTAAAGGGGAATGAAAGAAACAAAAATAGATTTTATTTATTTAAATGAAAAAGACATGATTAAGGCAGGTGTTAAAGATATGGCTGCTTGTGTCGATGTAATGGAGGAAATGTTCAAATTACTAAAAATGGGCGATTACCGCATGGGTGGCCCTAATGGAAATTCACATGGTGTAATGCTTTCTTTTCCAGAGAATTCTGAATTTCCTGATATGCCAAAAGACGGCCCAGACAGAAGATTTATGGCTATGCCAGCATATCTTGGTGGAAGGTTCCGTATGACAGGTATGAAATGGTATGGTTCTAATGTTGAAAATAAGAGCAAAGGACTTCCAAGATCAATTCTTATGCTCACATTAAATGATAAAGATACAGGAGCACCTCTTGCATATATGTCAGCCAATATTTTGAGTGCTTACAGAACAGGGGCTGTTCCAGGTGTTGGTGTAAAATATTTCTCAAAAGAAAACTCAAGAGTTGTTGGCATCATTGGACCTGGTGTTATGAGTAAGACTGCGTTTGCAGCCACAATAGCAGTAAGAGCAGGAATTGAAACTGTTAAAATCAAAGGTAGAAGTAAGAAATCAATAGAGGGTTTCATTAAATATTTAAATGAAGAGTATCCTAAGATAAAAGATATTAGAGTAGTTGAAACAATTGAAGAGGTAGTAAGAGACAGTGATATTATTCATGTTGCAACTTCAAGTCCAACAGGAGATTCAAGTCAGTACCCATATATTAATGAAGCATGGATTAAGTCAGGGGCACTTTTATGCTGTCCAGCTGCTGCAAGATTTGATGATGATTTCATTTTAAACAGAGCAAGAACTGTAACAGATAACATTGGATTATATGAAGCATGGGCTGAAGAAATGACTTATCCGGCATACAACACAATTCCAATTCCAGCTGTTCATTGTATGGATCTTATAAAAGAAGGAAAAATGACTAGAAATCAGATTGATGATTTAGGGGATATATTAATGGGGAAAATTCCAATAAAACGTAAAGAAGACGAAGTTGTTATTTACTCTGTCGGCGGTATGCCAATTGAAGACGTTGCATGGGGAACAATTGTATATAGAAATGCAATTGAAAAAGGAATCGGAGTTAAATTAAACTTATGGGATATGCCGGAGCTTGCATAATTTTATAGGATCAAGTTTATAAGGAGATGATTTGGATGAGGATTACAGAACATCCAATTTTGGGTGAAGCTAATAAAGGACGTTTAGTAACTTTTAATTTGGATGGGAAAATACTTGAAGGCTATGAAGGAGAGCCAATAGCTGCTGCATTAAAGGCGGCAGGTGTAATGGTGCACAGGCATACAAAGAAAGGAAACTCTCCAAGAGGTATATTTTGTGCTATCGGAAGATGTACAGACTGTGTCATGGTAGTAGATGGTAAGCCTAATGTAAGAACTTGCGTAACTCCTCTTGTTGAAGGTATGAAGGTCCAAACTCAATATGGTGTTTCTGCAAGGAAACTGGATTAAACTTAAAAATACTTTTAGGAAAGGATAGAGAGTCGTATGAAAAGATATGATGTAATAGTTGTGGGTGCGGGACCTGCAGGACTTTCAGCGGCTGTTGAAGCGGCAAGGAGAGGATTAAAGGTTGTTATATTTGATGAGAATTCTAAACCAGGCGGACAATTATTTAAACAAATTCACAAGTTTTTCGGTTCCAAAGAGCATAGGGCTAAGATGAGAGGTTTTAAGATAGGTGAGGAGCTTTTAAAGGAAGCAGAGGAAGCTTCAGTAGAAGTTGTGTTAAATGCCATAGTAATAGGGTTATTTTTGGATAAGGAGATTACTGTAAGTATAAATAAGGAAGTTGTCCATTATAAAGGAGATGCAATTATAGTTTCAACAGGTGCCTCCGAAAATATGGTTACTTTTGAAGGGTGGACTCTTCCTGGAGTTATAGGTGCCGGTGCAGCGCAGACCATGATGAATCTTCATAGTGTAAAGCCGGGAAAGAAAATACTTATGCTTGGCAGTGGAAATGTTGGGGTAGTTGTTAGTTATCAGCTTATACAGTCAGGCTGCCAGGTGGTTGCCATTGTAGATGCAGCACCTAAAATTGGTGGATACGGAGTTCATGCTGCAAAGGTAGCTAGGTGTGGAGTACCTTTTTACTTATCCCATACCATAATTAAGGCTGAAGGGGATCAATATGTAACAGGGGTTACTATTGGTGAAGTTGACAGCAAGTTTAAGGTAATACCTGGAACGGAGAAACACTTTGATGTTGACACCATATGTGTTGCAGTAGGTCTTTCTCCTATGTCACAGCTTCTCAAAATGGCTGGATGTAATATGGAGGAAAATCCTAAAAAGGGAGGGCTTGTTCCTCTTTGTGATAAATATGGTGAAACTTCAATTTCAAATATATTTGTGGCAGGGGACGTTTCAGGAATAGAAGAAGCAAGTTCAGCTATGCTTGAAGGGAGAATTTCAGGGGCAGCAGCTGCTTATAAATTAGGATTTATTCATAAAGAAGAATTAGAAGCAAGAACAGCAGAATTGGAAAAGGCATTATTTAGTTTAAGGCAGGGAATGTTCGGACCTGAGAATAAAGGAAAAGATATTTCTAAAACAGAGGAAGGTTATGATATTTCAACAAATCTTTTAAAAAAGGGATATCTCACGGATGAAGAAGTAATGAAATATCCAGGAGTAAAGTTTATTAAAGGAATTCATCCTGTAATAGAATGTTCTCAAAATATTCCCTGCAATCCATGTCAAGATGCCTGTCCTAGGCAATGTATTAAGGTTAGAGAAAAAATCACATCCCTTCCTATTGTGGATGAAGCAGCAGCTTGTACTGGATGCGGACTATGTGTGGCATCTTGTTCAGGACAGTCAATATTCCTCATAAATGAAGATTATGAAGAAGGATATACTGCAGTAACACTTCCCTACGAGTTTTTACCACTACCGGAGAAGGGTATGAGAGGTGCTGCTTTAGGTCGAAGCGGACAAGAGCTCTGTGAAGCAGAAGTTGTTGAAGTTAAATCACTTTCTGCGTTTGATCACACAAATTTATTAACTATAAAGGTCCCTAGAGAAATGGGGATGAAGGCTAGATTTTTTAAACAGCAAGGGGTGGGAATATGAACAAAGTGAATGATAGATCAAGGGATATAGGTGAATTTATTCCACAGTGTGATGATAATATGATAATCTGCCGCTGTGAGGAAGTTACAAAGGGTGAAATTAGAAAAGCAGTACATGATGGAATGTTTACCATTACGGAGATAAGAAGATATTTAAGAACAGGTATGGGGCTCTGTCAGGGTCAGACCTGTAGTAAATTAGTAAAAGGTATTGTGGCAAGAGAATTAAATGTTTCTCCGTCAAGGTTAGAATCAGCAATGTCACGTGCACCTATGAGGCCTATAGAAATGAAAGTTTTTGGGAATGAGAGGAGGAAATAACATGAGAAATTGTGCTGATGTAATAATTATAGGAAGTGGTGTAATTGGAAATGCTGCAGCATATTATTTGGCCCAAAAAGGCTGCTCTGTTATTGTCCTTGAGAAAAGCGATAGTATTGGCAATGGAGGTTCTACAAGAAATGGTGGAGGAGTTCGTCAGTCAGGACGTGATAAAAGAGAGCTTCCCCTTGCCATGTACGGAGTGAAAAATATCTGGCCCACATTGTCAGAAGAATTGGAAATAGATGTGGAATATTATCAGCACGGTAATTTAAGATTAGGCAAGACGGAGGAGCATATGGGAATCTTGAAGAATCTTACTAAAAGTGCTAAGGACTGTGGTCTTGATGTAAGAATGATTTCAGCTGAAGAGGGGAGAAATATTTGCCCTTATCTTTCAGAAGAAGTTATTGGTGCAAGCTGGTGTCCTACTGATGGACATGCTAATCCGCTGCTGACAACCTTAGGTTATTACCGCAGGGCAAGACAGATAGGGGTTCGTTTTATAACTGGAGAAGAGGTTATGGAGATAAAAAAGATAAAGGGTAAAGCAAGACAGGTAGTAACTCAGAATAATATATATGAAGGAGAAAATATCATTCTAGCTGCAGGCTATGAAAGTCGTAAAATAGCTTCTACTTTTGGAATTGATATTCCAATGAATAAGGTTTTATTAGAGGTTCTTGTTACAGAGGCACAGCCTCCTATGTTTTATCAAATGTTAGGTACTGCAGCAGCTGACTTTTATGGCCATCAGAGTAAGCACGGATCATTTGTTTTTGGTGGTTCATCAGGTTATGAAGCTTTTAATAAAGATAATGGGACACCAACTACATCTAGTATTACAGCATCTGCTATCTGCCGTGGTATTATGAAGTATTTTCCTATACTGGAGGATGCTAAAATTGTGCGTACCTGGGCGGGATGGATAGATGATTGTGCAGATCACATACCTGTTATAAGTTTTGTAGAAGAGGTTCCAGGACTAATACTTGCCTGTGCATTTTCAGGACATGGTTTTGGAATATCCCCAACGGTAGGTATGCTTTTATCTGAGATGGTAGTAGAGGGTAAAACATCTATTGATGTATCTGCTTTCCGTTATGATAGATTTAAAGCAAAAATATAATATTTTTAAAAAGGAGAATTTATCCGAACGCTACCATTGCTAATACTCCCATTTTTTTAAAAGTGGGAGGTAAGCACTGTTACGCACCTGGATAAGTTCTTCCCCTAAAGGATAACGTATTCTAAGTGCTAAAGACACTAAGAATACTGTTAATAAGGTTCAGCTGGAGAAAAGCAGTTCTCATAAGCAAACTCCACCTGAACCTAAGAATCACTTGATTTTTTAAATTTTTAATTGTAATTTTTACAGTATCATTAAAAATAATAAGGTAGATTAAAAAAGATAGTACTATAGCTGTCTTTTTTAATTTTTGATAATACGAAATGCTAATGAGGTAATTGATAACAGGGCAGTTGAATCTTTAAGTGAGGAAAATTATTTAGACTATTTAAAATATAAAATATATTTATAATATATTTTATATTTTAAATAGTCAGAAAAATAATTGACATATGTGACTATGCGTTATATAATAAAGTTAAAACTTAGGATAAGATTTCCATAGAGGATTTTTATTAATAATATAAATAGTTTTACAAATAATATACTGGAGTATATTTAAGCTAAAGAGAGGGAAAATATTGATAATCCTTAGACACAGGTAAACTAGCAGCTTTAAGGCTTTACGATTATTTAAAATCAAGATATACAGGAGGTAGTTATTATGAAAAACAAATCTTTATTTGAGCCTATTAAAATAGGTAATATGGAAGTGAAAAACAAAATAGCAATGGCCCCTATGGGAGCCTTTGGACTTGTGGATAATGAATGTTGTTTTAATCAAAGGGCTGTTGATTATTATGTGGAAAGAGCTAAAGGTGGTACAGGACTCATTATAACCAGTGTAGTAAAAGTGGAAAATGAATTGGATAAGGTTCTAACAGGAGTACTTCCTATCACTTCAATAAATCCTGCAAAATTTATTATGACATCTTCAGAAATGACAGAGAGAGTTCATGCTTATGGTTCAAAAATATTTCTCCAATTGTCAATGGGATTTGGGAGAAGTGGTGCACCAGGAGGACTTTTAACCTCACAACCTGTTTCGGCATCAGCTGTTCCAAATTACTGGGATCCAACTGTTACCTGTAGGGAACTTACAACCTCAGAGGTAGAATGGATAGTTGAAAAGTTTGCAGAGGGCGCTAAGATTGCCCATAAAGCAGGGTTTGATGGTGTTGAAATACATGCAGTACATGAAGGATACTTACTTGATCAATTTACATTGTCAATATTTAATAGAAGAACAGATAAATATGGGGGAGATTTAAGGGGAAGACTTCAACTTCCTATAGAAATAGTTGAAGCAATAAAGGGTGAAGTAGGAAGTGATTTTCCTGTAGGATTGAGATATAGTGTTAAAAGTTGTATAAAAGATTGGGGGCAGGGAGGACTTGCTGAGGAAGACTATGTAGAAAAGGGCCGTGATTTAGAAGAAGGCCTTGAAGCGGCAAAAATTCTTGAAGCGGCAGGATATGATGCATTTAATGCGGATTTAGGAACCTACGATGCCTGGTATTGGGCACATCCACCTCTGTATCAAAAAGATGGATTATATCTTCCATATACTAAAGAACTTAAAAAAGTTGTAAAAATACCTGTTATGGTTGCAGGAAAAATGGGTATGCCTGATGTTGCAAAAGGAGCTCTTGAGGATGAAGCTGCAGATATGGTTACGCTTGGAAGACCTCTTTTATGTGATGCATATTGGCCTAAGAAGGTATTTATGGGGCAAATTGATAGAATACGACCTTGTATTGGATGTCATACTGGATGTATGGGAAGAGGATTTGAAGGAAGGCCACTAAGTTGTACAGTAAACCCTGCAGCGGGAAGAGAGAGATACTATGAAGTAAAGCCAGCAGCTGCACCTAAAAAAGTTATGATTGTAGGTGGAGGAGTGGCAGGAATGGAAGCAGCTAGAATTACAGCTATGAGAGGCCATAAGGTTTCTATGTATGAAGGCACAAAGGAACTTGGAGGGCAGGTTATTCCGGCTTCAGTTCCTGATTTTAAAATAGATGATAGAAGACTGCTTGATTGGTACAGGAATGAAATGAAGGAACTTAAAGTTAAATTGGTTTTAGATACAAATGTAACAGAAGAAGTTGTAGAAAAAGAAAAACCAGATGTAGTTATTATAGCCACAGGTGCTAAAGAAATCAAATTGAATTTGCCTGGAATAGAAAAGGATAAGGTTGCAGCGGTAATTGAGGTTTTAAAAGGTAGTAAACAAGTAGGAGAAAATGTACTTATGGTAGGCGGTGGACTGGCAGGATGTGAAACGGCCCTTTACCTTGCAAAACAGGGTAAAAAGGTTACAATTATCGAGGCAAGAGATACCATATTAAATGCTGGCAAACCAGTTCCACATATGAATAAGATTATGCTTATTGATCTCCTTAAAAATAGTGGAGTAGAGGTTATTACAGAGACTTCTTTACTTGAGGTAACTGATAGAGGAGCTATTTTAATTGATAATAAATTTAAAAAGCAAAATATAGATGCAGATACCGTTGTAATTGCTGTTGGATTTAAAGCAGATAGGGAACTGTATAATAAACTAAGAGATAAGGTAGCAGATTTATATCTTGTAGGTGATGCAAATGAGAGTGCAAATATAATGAATGCAATCTGGAGTGCCAATGAAATTGCTCTTAACTGTTAAGGAAAATGAATATGTACTTAAAAAAGAAGTCTATATAGAAATATTATAATTGTATGTTGAAAAGCACAAAATAATCCTATTCTTTTAATTAAATCATAGTAATTTTATAAAATTAATAAAAAATATGTTGATTTTTTATCGAAATAGTAATATAGTATATGTAAGAGATGGTTTTAAATAAACCCATAAAAATGTAAATCTCCTATAAATGATATATGATGTGTATTTAGGTATTAAATGATCAGACAAGAAAAAAGATGCCCATATAGGCGTCTTTTTTCTATGAATCACATGGTGAAGAAAGAGAATCATGATATTTGCGTTAATATCATACTTAAATCCCATAAACTATGTATTACAATCGGGCATATTAAGGAATCAGTTTCTTCAAAGAAATATCCAAAAATTAATGATAAAATTCCTACTTGAACAAAGTATAATGGATCTATATTATGATTATTTATAGATATAGGTATATGTATCATTGCAAACATTAAACTAGTTATTATATTTGAACCAATGAATCCCATATACAATTTCAATTTTTGCATAATATACCCTCTGAAGGCTATTTCTTCAATGATACCTACTACTAGAAATGTATTTATAAAATCTGAGTAGGTAATATGTATGTTGAAATTTTTTGTCTTTACGATATTTATAACTAAAAATGCAATACCTAATAATAGTCCAAAAGATATTCCTTTCATTATATTGGAATTTAATTTTAAGAATGAAATTGGATTAAGTTTTTGCAATTTTAAAATAACATATACAGGAACTATCCAAATAACTCCTTTTAAAATTGCCTCACATAATGCATAGGAAAGGGAGGTGTTAGGTAAAGTTTTTTCTAATTCAGGTAATAATATTAACCTTGATATACTCCAAAAGACTAAGAGAAATAAAAAATATGCACCCACATATATTAATTCTTGTTTTGTGGTTTTACGGTTTCTGTTCAATTCAATCATAATAACCCTACTCTCTTCAATTTATTTATAAAGTGGTTCTTAGGTTCAGATAGAATAAATTTATAATATCAAAAAGTAAACAATAGTTCAACATTATTATACATGGAATATGATTTTAAAGTATGTGGGGAAAAGTTCATTAAATAAGTAATTTTAATGGAAAAAGACACTATATTTAGTGCCCTTTTTCACGAATTCATTTTGTCTGTTTAGCTGCTGTAATATTTTCGTAAGATGCTAAAGGAATTATTCTAAATCCATAAGTTTTAATTTCATATTTTCTTCTTATCATAAGTCCCCTGTATAGATCTTCAGAATTAAATTTAAATTCTAGTATGCTGTTATCATTTTTAAAGGCCTTGATAGTGCCATCTTCCATTTGAGTATATATAATATACCGTATATCTTTATTATTCTGACTTTTTATTTGTTTACTTGCAATGGTTACTATATAAGTATTTCTAAAAAAATGTGGAAGAACAGTTATCATAAACCATATTACAATAACTATAATTATTATTGGAATTATTTTAGCTCTTAAGTGCTTAATGGATTGAAACTTATAAAAATTATTTTTTCTCATAAAATCCTCTCAATAAATACGTGCTTTTTTATTAATATTCTTGTTTTAATTAAAATAGTCTTTTATTCCTTCAAAGTTTAAGTATAAACAAATAATCTTTACCATGGCAAAGATTATAGATTTAATAGGAGAACTTAGCGTGATATAGTTTGAAGAGAGTAAGTTCATTGTGGAGTTAATTATATAATAGATTTTTAATAATTGCTTATATAAGGTGTATATATAGACAGAAGCTTGACAAAATAGTAAAATATAATTAGTTAGAATATTTTTTAAAATTGAATTACTTAATTTAATGAAGGAGATAATTTTATGGATGATTTTTATATGAATAGAATTCAAGATATGGTAAAAAATATAATGAAAGATATGCAAAATTCTGAGGAGCAAAGTATATATAAAAACTTATTTTCCAAAGGTAAAATTGGTAGTTTGGAATTAAAAAATAGAATAGTAATGACACCTATGGAAAATTGCCTAAATAATAAGGATGCTACTGTATCAGATGAGATGATTGCCTTTTATGTTGAGAGGGCAAAAGGTGGCATTGGTCTTATAATCACAGAGGTAACAAGGGTAAATGATGAAAATGGAGTAGCTGACAGACAGCAATTATCTGCGGCTCATGATAAATATATACCAGGTCTTAAAAAGCTGGCTGATGCTGTACATGAAAATGGAGGTAAAATATTTATTCAACTTCACCATCCGGGAAGACAGGGCTTTTCTGAGGTAAACGGTAACAAGCCAATGATGGCACCAAGTAGAACTCAATGTAATGTGGTACACCAGGAAACAAGGGAAATGACTACAAAAGAAGCAGAAGGATTAGTACAGGATTTTATAAATGCTGCCTGTAGAGTTAAAGCAGCGGGTATTGACGGGGTTGAAGTACACGGTGCTCATGGATATTTGATCAATCAATTTTTAAGTCCTTATACAAATAAAAGAACTGATAAATATGGTGGAAGTTTTGAAAATAGAATAAGATTTATAGAGGAAATAGTTATAGGAATAAGAGAAAAATGTGGACAAGATTATCCGGT
This sequence comes from Clostridium kluyveri, assembly GCF_001902295.1. Classification (NCBI taxonomy): domain Bacteria; kingdom Bacillati; phylum Bacillota; class Clostridia; order Eubacteriales; family Clostridiaceae; genus Clostridium; species Clostridium kluyveri. The sequence goes on from NZ_CP018335.1 coordinate 965,979, forward strand.
TATAGCGAGGTTGTCCGTAGATGAATTCTTAAGGACTAAGGGTATTGAGGATGGAATACTTTTGAAAGATGGAGTTAAAATTGCAAAACATCTAGAGAAGATAGGGGTTGATGCGATAGATGTAAGTGCAGGTATTTATGAAACCATGAATGTATCCTGGGAACCTACATCTTTTCCTCAAGGGTGGAAGCTGTACCTTGCAGAAGAAATAAAGAAATCAATTAACATTCCTGTAATATCAGCGGCGGTAATTAGAGAAGCAGCTTATGCAGATAAAATAATAGGAGAAGGCCGTACAGATTTTGTGGGATCTGCAAGGCTTCATTTTGCAGACCCTGAGTGGTCTAATAAAGCAAGAGAAAACCGTGCTTATGAATCCAGGTTATGTATATCCTGTCTTCACTGTATAGAAACCTTGTTTAGTGGAGTAGCTACAGGTAATCCTATAGAGTGTAGTATAAATATTCAGGCAGGAAAAGAATTTAAGTATTGTAATATGAAAAAAAATGGAGATGGAAGGGTGGTAGTAATATTGGGAGCAGGTCCTTCAGGACTTGAAGCCGCAAGGGTACTTGCCATGAGAAAATTCAAACCTATAATATTTGAAAAATCAGACAGGATAGGTGGTCAACTTAATTTGGCAAATAAACCTCCTAAAAAAGAAAAAATATCATGGCTTATAAATTATTTGCAATTACAAGTCCATAAGTTGGGAGTGGAAATAAGGCTTAATAAAATACCTACCATTGATGAAATTAAGAAACTAAGTCCTTATGCTGTATTCGTGGCAGAAGGCTCAAGTCCTATAATTCCTGAGTCCATAAATGGTATTCATGGAAAAAATGTATTTACTATTGTGGATGTATTATCAGGGAAAACAGAAATTTATAATAAAAAAGCAGCAGTAATAGGTTCAGGAATGACAGGTCTTGAAACTGCAGAATTTTTGGCATCAAAGAATAATGATGTAACTGTATTTGAGATGGGAGATAATATAGGTCCTGGTGTATTCTTTCAGAATTTAACAGATGTTCAAGAAAGATTAAAAGAACATAATGTAAAAATGATTACAAAGCATAAATTAATTAGCATAAAAAATAATACAGCTGTATTTGAATTACTTTCTTATGGGGAAATAAAAGAATATTATTTTGATTATATAATCATATCATTAGGGACAAGCTCAAACAAAGATCTTATAGATGAAATAAGTTCAAACTTTTATACAGTAAGGGTAATAGGAGATGCTAAAAATCCTGGAAGAATACGAAATGCCATGGAAACTGGATTTGAAAGTGCGTATAATCTATAAAAATTGATCTAAAATATACTATAGATAATATTAATTTTACTATATTATATTTTAGCATTGTATATTTAAGGAGTATTTATGCGTGATTTAACGATTTTAGGATTTTTATTCTATGATATAGTACTTTATATTGCCATATATGGATTTTTAGGATGGTGCCTTGAAGTTGTTTATGCAACAGTTAATACGGGAAGATTTATAAATAGGGGATTTCTTAATGGACCTGTGTGTCCTATATATGGTTTTGGAGCTGTTATAATTATAATTTGTCTTGCTCCTTTTAAAAATAATTTATTTTTGTTATTTATAGGTTCTGTTTTTATAACTTCCCTGCTTGAATATATAACAGGACTTATACTTGAGAAAGTGTTTTATAATAAGTGGTGGGATTATTCTCATATGCCTTTTAATATTAAAGGATATATATGTTTGAAGTTTTCACTTGCTTGGGGTATTGCTTGTATTTTTCTCGTTAGAATTGTTCATCCTGTTATTTCAGGTATAATTAATTTAATTCCGTATATTTTAGTGCAAATTTGTGCTGTAATTATTATAATTTTATTTATTATTGATTTAATAGCTTCTATCAATACCATATTAAAACTTAATATAACATTACAAAAGATTCAAGAAATAGGAATTAAAATAAGAGAAAAGTCAGATGAATTAGGTGAAGATATATTAGAAGAAGCTCTTGAATTTAAAAAGAAATATGAAAATTTTTCTAAAGAAACAATTGAACTTAAAAAAAGGTATATAAATCTTATAAAGAAAAATAGATTTTATACGAGACTTATTAAAGCATTTCCACATGTTAAGTCTAACAAGTATTTTGATTCCCTTGAAATTTTGAAAAAAAATGTAATATATAAGGGGAGAAATAAAAAATAGTTATTTGAGTTTTCTACAAAATCACTTAAGAATAGACTCAATTTTAAAGTTCATGGAAAATGTTGCAAAAGTATGGTATAATTTTAATACAATACCTAATCCCAAAATTATTGTATATATTTAAAATAAGTACCTTTATTTAGGTGCTTGTTTTTTTGTTCAAAAATTAGTTTTTATGGATAAAGTGTTTGTAACTTATTCGATTGAATCTAAGAAACCTGACAGTATACTCCATCTATGATTAAACCAAGAATAAATTTTCCGTATACATATTAGAATACAAGGGATAATAATATTATCATTTTTATGTTTATCGTATGTATTGTTAAAAAAGAAAAAATAGTATATACTGATGTATATACAGTAGAACGGTAAATCTTATAATTAAAATATTTAATTATTTTAAGAGTTAGCTACTTAGTTATATGTATAAAATATGGATTCAGAGGTGTAAACAATGGATGATTTATTTTTGGTAAATGAAATAAACAGACTAAAAATAGAAAGGGATGCCTGTATATTGGCACATAATTATCAACTGCCAGAAGTTCAAGATATAGCAGACATTGTAGGAGATTCTCTTGCGCTTAGCAAGGCAGCGGCAGAAACTACTAACAAGGTTATAGTTTTTTGTGGGGTAAAATTTATGGCAGAAAGCGCTAAAATTTTATCACCAGATAAAACGGTTTTAATCCCGTCAAAATATGCAGGATGTCCTTTAGCAGATTCTATAACCAAGGAGCAGTTGGAAATTGAAAAGAAAAAATATCCAGAAGCGGAAGTTATATGTTATGTAAATTCTTCTGCAGAAGTTAAAGCTGTAAGTGATGTAAGCTGTACTTCTTCAAATGCAGTAAAAGTAGTTCAGAATTCAAAATCCAATAAAATATTATTTGTACCAGATGAAAATTTGGCAGGATATGTAGCAGAACAGGTTTCTGATAAGGAAATCATACCTTGGGCGGGACATTGCATTACCCATGCAAGGATAACTGTAGATGATGTCATCAAGGCACAAGAGGAACACCCAGAGGCTGAAATGCTGGTACATCCAGAGGTTTCGGAGGAAATAAGGGAAAATGCAGACTTTGTGGGAAGTACTTCCGCTATAATCAATTATGCAAAAAATTCTGATGGCAAAGAATTTATCATAGGTACTGAGATAGGCGTATTGCACAAGATGAAGAAGGATAGTCCTGAAAAACAATTTTATTTGCTTAGTCCAAGACTTGTATGTGAAAATATGAAAATGACAAGACTTGTAGACGTATACAATTCTTTGATGAATATGCAGTATGAAGTTTTTGTTCCGGAAAATGTAAGAATAAAGGCTCTAGGTTCTCTTGAGAAGATGATAAGTATTGAATAAATTTATATTAATAAGGTAGGGATATAAATTGAGAAGATATCTAGTTGATTATAATGAAAGTTTTGTTATTGACCAAAATTTTGATGTGGCTATAATTGGAGCAGGAATAGCAGGATTATATACGGCATTGATGCTGCCAAAGGATTTAAAAATAGTAATTTTAAGTAAGAAGAATATAGAGGATTGTGATTCCTATTTGGCTCAAGGAGGAATTGCTGCCAGTATAAAAAATGACAACAGGGAGCTTCATGTAAAAGATACCATAAATGCAGGATGTTATGTAAATAATTTAGATGCGGTTAATGTGCTTATAGATGAGTCACAGGAAGCAATTGATGGTCTAGTGGAATTGGGAGTGGATTTTGATAGGGATTCTCTAGGAAACTTTTACAGATCTTTAGAAGGAAATCATTCCATTCCAAGAATACTTCATGTACATGGAGATTCTACAGGAAAAGGAATAATGGATATACTGATAAGAAACGTTAAAGAGGCTTCCAATATAACTGTTATAACTGATATTTTTGCTATGGATGTGGTTGATAGTGAAAAAATATATAAAGGTATAACTGCCTACCATAATGACAAGTTTTTTTATTTTAATACTAAATTTTGTGTAGTAGCGTCAGGAGGAATTGGACAATTATTTTCAAAGACCACAAATGTAGATATACTTACAGGAGATGGCATTGCTATGGCACTCAGAGCAGACGTGAATTTGGACAATATGGAGTATATACAGTTTCATCCAACAGCTTTCTACTCTAAAGACGTGAAAGATAAGTTATTTTTGATATCAGAAGCAGTAAGAGGAGAAGGAGCTGTACTTAGAAATATAAACGAGGAAAGATTTATGGGTGAATATGATAATAGAATGGAGCTAGCACCTAGAGATATTGTGGCAAGAGCTATTAAGGATCAAATGGATAAAACTAAAACTGATTATGTTTATTTGGATGTAACCATGTATGATAAGAATTTCTTAAAACGTAGATTTAATACCATTTATTCTGAGTGTGAAAGTCAAGGAATTGAAATGAATAAGGACTATATTCCTGTGACTCCTGCAGCACACTATTTTATGGGAGGAATAAAAGTAGATTTATACGGAAGAACTAATATTCAAAATTTTTATGCAGTAGGAGAATGTGCCTGTACAGGAGTACATGGGGCTAATCGTCTGGCAAGCAATTCTCTCATGGAAGCATTGGTTTTTGGAAAAAGGGCTGCAGTAGATATATCTTGTAGAATGAAACAGAAAAAGTATTTAGACTATGAGGATATGAATGAAATGGGCATAAAAACTTTATTTAATGGATTTAAAACTGAACATATGAAAATTGATTTTTCTGTATTAAAGGAAGAACTAAAAAATTTCATGGAAGATACGGCAGGCATAGTTAGAAGTGTAGATAAACTTAAGAAGGTATTAGATTATATAAATAATGTTTTATATGAAATTGAGAATTGTAATTTTAATGATGTATATTCCATGGAAGTTTATAATATGTATCAGGTATCAGGCGCTATTGTCACATCAATTTTAGATAGTAAAGCTTCTATAGGAAGTAATTATGTGGAAGAATATTGTGAACGTAGTTTAGTACGTCAAATTTGAGGTGATATAATTTGAATTATTTAATAATTGATAAGCTGATTAAAAATGGTCTTATAGAAGATATAAATTATGGAGATGTCACTACAGATAATTTATTTCATGGACAAGAAATTTCAAAGGGGAAGTTTATTGCGAAAGAACATGGAATTATAGCTGGTATAGAGGTGGCTGAGAGAGTATTTCAAATTTTAGACGGTAGTATAGTATTTGAAAAATATCTAAAAGATGGACATGAGGTAAAAAAAGGAGATACTATAGCTTATATAGAAGGTAGTTCTAATAGTATACTAAAAGGGGAAAGAGTTGCTTTAAATATATTGCAGAGAATGTGCGGCATTGCCACTAAAACTTTTAAAATAGTTCAACTGGTGAAAGATTACGATGTTAAAATAGTGGATACAAGAAAAACTCTTCCTGGATTCAGAATTTTAGATAAGTATTCTGTAAGAATGGGAGGAGGATACAATCACAGACTGAATTTATCGGATTTTGTAATGATTAAAGATAATCATATAAAGGCAGCAGGTTCTATAAAAGAAGCAGTAGAAAGAATAAAAAGTAAAGTCCCCTTTACTACTAAAATTGAAGTGGAAGTAGAAAGTTTTCACCAGCTTAAAGAAGCCCTTGATGCAAAGGTGGATGTAATCATGCTGGACAATATGGACGTAGAGCACATGAAAAAGGCAGTAGAATTCGTAGATAAAAGGGTTATCTTAGAGGCTTCAGGAAATGTGAATGAGAACAATGTGGCAGACATTGCATCTACTGGAGTAGATATAATATCTATGGGGAGTCTTACTCATTCTGTAAAAGCTTTGGATATAAGCTTGAGATTTCAATAAGTTATATTATGTAAAAATATAGAGTTAAAGATAAATAAATTTATTCTTTAACTCTATTTATTATGTGATAAGTTTTGTAACATACAGATCCTTTTCTTTTTTCAAGTCCAGAAACCCGTTTTCTCCAAGTAAAAGAGGTTTTGTCAAATCGTTTATATGAACTTGGATAACTTTGCAGGAGTGTTTATTATTTAACATAACATTTTCACCCATAAAGTAAGTTATTACATGATTTAAAAACATACTACAGTATGAATGATCAAATTTATGGAGACTTTCTTCCTGAATCACCTTCAATGCATCAAAAGGACCGTTGATCTTTTTGGAATAGGTATTGGAATTTACTCTATCAAACAAATCTGCGATGGCTATTATCTTAGCGAACTTGTGAATTTTATCACCTTTAATACCCAGTGGATATCCTGAACCATCTATTCTTTCGTGGTGCATTAGTATGCCTCTTGATACAGAACTGTCTAAATAAGGTATTTCTTTAACAAAATCATAACCTATTACAGGGTGAGTTTTAAAAATTTCATACTCTGTAGAGGTAAGCTTGGTTTTTTTTAGAAATATTTTTTTATCCAGTTTCATTTTGCCAAAATCATGCAGTATTGCAGAATAGGTTAATAGATTTATTTCTCTTTCATTAAGTCCAAGCCATTTACCCAGTATAAAGCTCATAGCTGCCACATTTACACTATGTCTATAAATATTGTTCTTTCCGCTGCCATAGAAGATTATGTTTCTAATAACGATACCTGTTGAGTTAAATTCCTCTTGTATTTTTTTTGAAAAAGTTCTTATTTCATCTATTTCGCTAGCTTTTAAATGAGATATTTTATCAAATATATCCTCTAAATTAGAAGAAAATTCATTAAAGGTATTTTCAACTTCTTCTACAGTTTTTATTTTAAAGGTTAAAGGTTCAATAGAGTCACCTTCTAAGTACACTTCTACTTCATCTATCATATAATTGCGTTTTAGTTGGATTAAGGAGGATTCCGTAATAGCCATATCCTTGCCTAGAAGGACCTTATTTTCAAAAACAACGTCGCTTGCCAATATCATTCCTGGTTTTAATTCACTAACTTGTAATAATTTTTTCTTCCATAACACGTGTTTCACCTCGTTACAATTAATTGCACTAATAATTCACAAAAACTCTAGTTATCTTATCGTATTGTTTCAATATTTCTAAAGATATTTTAAAAAGAAATTTATTTATATTGAAAATTATACTTAAATATAGTTTTTGGGGTTTATATACAAAATGTAAATGTTTTATATGGAAGATATTTTAATTTGTAAACTGCAGTGTCATTGGGTAAGAGTATAAAATAATTTTTTATTCCATTATGCCTATATCGGATAATTTTATATTTTTATTATGATCTAAAGCCCAGCTGATAGACCACTGGCTTTGAAATATCAAGATATTTCTACCTTTTAAATCCGTTACTTTTTTAGTATCACTTGTTAAAATTAAATTTTCTAAATTTATATCAGAATGTTCTATCCACCTTATATACTTGTAAGGTAATATATCTATTTTTATATCTGTATTATATTCATTTTTCATTCTGTATTCCAATACTTCCAGTTGAAGTATACCAACTACTCCTATAATAATTTCTTCAATACCTATATGAAGTTCTTTAAATACCTGAATGGCACCTTCCTGGGAGATTTCACTAATGCCTTTTATGAATTGTTTTCTTCGCATGGTATCTACAGTCTTAACTCTTGCAAAATGTTCAGGAGCAAAGGCAGGAATACTTTCAAATTTAAATTTTTTATTTGGAGAACACAGGGTATCTCCTATGCTGTAAATACCTGGATCGAATACCCCTATTATATCTCCTGCATAGGCCTCTTCAATAATCTCTCTATCCTGGGCTAAAAATTGTTGGGGCTGGGAGAGTTTAACTTTATTTCCTCCCTGCATATGATATACTTCCATTCCCTTTTTAAATTTACCGGAACATATTCTCATAAATGCAATTCTGTCTCTATGAGATGGATTCATATTGGCTTGTATTTTAAATACAAAAGCTGAAAATTTAGAATCAAAAGGATTGATTTCTCCAGCATCTGATTCTCTTGACAGAGGGGATGAGGTTAAGTTTAAAAATTCTTCTAGAAAAGGTTCCACTCCAAAATTAGTTAGGGCGCTACCGAAAAATACAGGAGTAAGAGAACCTCTTCTAACTTTATCTAAATGAAATTCGTCTCCAGCTACATCTAAAAGCTCTATGTCTTCCCGAAGCTTTTCATGCAAATTTTCTCCAAGTAGGTCTTTGAATATAATGTCTTCTACATTACCTTCCATGGATTCTACTGCCGTTTGACCATGATTACCCCCATTAAATATTTCTATTAAACTTTTTTTTCTGTCATATACTCCTCTGAAGTCTTTTCCAGATCCTATAGGCCAGTTCATAGGATAAGATTTTATGCCCAGTACATCTTCTAAATCTTCCATTAATTCGAAAGGATCTTTGCTTTCTCTATCCATTTTATTTATAAATGTAAATATGGGAATTCCCCTTAAGCTGCATACATTAAAAAGTTTTTTTGTTTGTGATTCTACTCCTTTTGCTGCATCTATTACCATAACGGCACTATCTGCTGCCATTAAAGTTCTATATGTATCTTCACTAAAATCCTGATGACCTGGTGTGTCTAATATATTTATACAATAATTATTATAGTTAAACTGCATTACTGATGAAGTTACAGAAATACCCCTTTGTTTTTCTATATCCATCCAATCCGATACTGCGTGCTTGGATGCTCTTCTAGCTTTAACTGAACCTGCAAGTCTTATGGCACCCCCGTATAATAGTAATTTTTCAGTAAGAGTTGTTTTGCCTGCATCAGGATGAGATATTATTGCAAATGTTCTTCTTCTTTCTATCTCTTTTTTTAAGTCTGCCACTACCTCTTCGCTCCTTCTTTTATTAGTTTCATCACTGATTTTAACTTTATTATATGTCAATGTCAACTTATGATATTGTGAGCAGGTCAAACTTTGCCTGAATCTAAGAATCACCTACTTAGATTGATCTCAAATACTTTAAAATACAATTAAAAAACACTAAGTATTGTTTGTATTAATACTTAGTGTGTCTCTATAACTAAATTTTAACCTTTATATAATTCATCAAACATTCCTCTGAAAAAAGGCTTAGTCTTTTCAGTTCTATGAACATTACGAATACCTTCTACAACTATTACTGTAGGGGTCGTATCACTTTTTATCTCTTCTACCTTAAATTCAACCATACACATAGCAGAACTATTATTCATAGTTTCTCTTATTACTTTGGCACTTCCTTTTATTCCAAGTGCTATATCGTGTCCTTCTAAGATTGTTATAAATGCCTTTGAATTATTTTTAATGTTTGCCACGGTTTTATGTACTTTCATCAGGGCCAGTCTAATGGTTGAATGGTCTGGTGCAAACATTAAATGTACAGGCATAGCGTGGGGAAAACCATCTTCTGTAACTGTTGATATTATAGCTGTAGTTAGTTCTTTATTAAATAAATCTATAACCTCAGCAGAAAGAGTATTGCCTAAAATCTTACTCATTTGAATCATCCTTTCGTAAATATAATTATCTTTACTTACATATTACTTGCATATAAATAATCTGTCAATGAATCCTATTTATTATTATATATTTGTCTATATAAGTTCTATTCAATTTTTCATATTGCTTACATAAAAGCTATCCACATATATAGAATTCCTATTTTTATAGTAAAATACATCTAAAGGTCTTTTTAGGGGTATTTTAATTTTGTTTAATATGAAATCTGCTAGCTTTACAGTTATATAACCTAATAGCATTCCGGCAATAACATCCAGTACCCAGTGGATTTCTAGGTATAAAGTTGAATATATTATGCTGAGGCAGAAAAAACTAAATAGAAATTTAAATAATTTATTTTTTTCTCTAAGTGCAAGTAAAAACATGGCAAAGGATATGGATGTGTGCATGGATGGAAAACAGTTAAGGGTAGTACCGGCGGCAGCATTAGTAGCTAAATGCCTGGCTAATCCATCAGGATGTTTAAGGACATACCACACTTCTTGAAGATGGAAGGTAAGATAAAAAGGTGTTATCAGGAATACCTGTAGTATATGTGCCGATAAAGCGTATCTTATCATTTTTTTAAAATCCATTATTATAGCGGATCTATATAGTGCAAGTAATACAGGTAATACAAATCCGTTATTATAGACTATTCTAAAAAAACTGGGTTAAAGTCTCAGATTTGTAAATTCTTGTGAAACTACCATTGTTAAAAGGTATATGAGCAAATATAGGATTTAAATTTACTACTATAGTCCTGCTTATTTGCCATCTTAACATTCTTCCCCAAAAATTATAGCCATTCTTATTTATATAAAATATAAATATAAAAAACAGGGTGCATAGTATTAAAAATGAAATTGTATTTATATCTTTCCGTATATCTGAATAGGCAGAGAAACATATTAATGCCAGTATGAACATATGTATATTTTGTCTTTGGACAATAGATGAATGAAAAGTTTCATATATGGCTGATAAAAGAAAACATGAACCTATAAATATAAAATAGTAATTTTTTATCCAATTGAACAGTCCATAAAATTTATATTCATTCATAGTGGATATTTTTTTTATAAATTTACGCATAAAAATATACCTCCCTCTTACACACAGAATAAATTATATCATTAGCAAAAAGGAAAGTATATGAAAATATTTTTAAGTAAAAAGAGTGTGTTTTACAGTTACTTAAAGTCCTTTCTTTTAATAAAGAATATATCTATCATAAAAATGAAGGTACATATTAAAAGTAGTATATTTATAAATATAGCTCCTACTTTCAGTATTATACCTACAAATAGGAATATTAGTATAAGGCTGCAGAGCCATTTAAAAAATGTCATATTAAGTACTCCTTAATAGTTTAGTTTAGTATTTTATGCTCTATAACTCAAATATATTTCAAATGTTATATAGTATAGTATTACCTTTAATCTATAAAGTTATTAAAATAAAAAGTAGTTTTTTAAAAATTGTATGGGTACATTTGATTTTTTTGTAAAAAAAAATATAATGGTATTAATTTATGAAAAGGAGGCGGCATATTTTGATAGAACAAAAAAAATTAGAACTTAATAGTCTAAAAGTGAGAGATATGGTCCAAGTATCACTTATGGCTGCAATAATTTATATTTCTACAGCTATAATTAATATACCTACACCGGGAGTTATATTTAAAGGAGTTGTACATCTTGGAGACAGTATGGTGCTTTTAGGGGCCATATTACTAGGAAAAAGAAAAGGATTTTTTTCAGCGGCGGTGGGAATGTGTTTATTTGATATTCTTTCACCCTATGCTGTTTGGGCTCCATTTACCTTTTTTATAAAAGGAATCATGGCATGGATTGCTGCGGCTATTGCTTATAGAAAAGGAAATAATGGAGAGAAATTTGCAAATAACGTATTTGCATTTACAATAGCATGTATTTGGATGATACTAGCCTATTATGTGGTAGGTGCTTTAATGATGCATTTTGTAGCTAACTTAGGTTTAGTTAAAGCATTTGCGGTATCCGCTGCAGAGATTCCTGGAAATATAGCTCAAAGTTTGATGGGTATGGTTATAGCGCTGCCTTTAAGTAGGATACTAAAAAGAAAAATTTAATTTAGTAATGCAAGATTAAATAATTCTTAGGTTTATTATGGAATTTGTTCATAAACAATAACTAGGAGGGATAAATTCCCTCCTAAGATTATTATCTAGGTCTCATTTTATTTTTTTCAGCTTTTCTTTTTCTTCTACAGTCTATACATCTTACAGGATCATTTTCAAATCCTTTTTCTTTGTAGAATTCCTGTTCACCTTCTGTGAATATAAATTCTTTTCCACAATCTTTACATACAATTGTCTTGTCTGTCATAAAAAAAACCTCCTTAAACCTAGGACTAATTTTATTCTTGATAATCTACCTCCAGGATTAAGGAGAATATAGTACCTTGAAAAAATTTGACCTAACATTATATAAAAAATATTTATAGTTAGAGTAAAACTCTATGCTCATTATACCATATTCTAATAAAAAAACAATGTTTTAGAAAAATATTGTTTTTTGTAATGGCTTGATATAGCTGGAGGAAGGGGAATATGACGGGCCTTAAATTTACATAATAAGGAATTTGAAAAATAGCTCCTAAGTAAATATAATATTATATATGTAAATTAAAATTCTATAAAAAATCTATAAAATAATAACAATAGATTATAATTAAATTAACTTTTATAGAGTATAATTAAAAATATACATACATATAAATATTGAGGTTATTTTTATGGATACTAAAAAATTTCTTAATTTATTAAAAAAGATAGAAGGACCTAAATTGGATTTTAAGCAGTGTATAAATATAGATAGTGATGGTGGAAAAAAGGAGTTAGCTAAAGATGTATGTGCCATAGCTAATTCTAGAGGAGGAAGAGGTTATCTCATAATAGGGGTTGAAGATAAAACAAAAAAGATACTTGGTATAGGTGAAGCAAATTTTGATGAAGAAAAAATACAGCAGATAATAAGTTCCAGAATAGATCCTCCTATACCAATTTCCTTGGAAATTTTTAAATATGAAGGTAAAAAAATAGCCATTATAACTATATACGATGGCCCCCAAAAACCCTATCAAATGAGGGACAATGGTTCTTTTTACATAAGAAGGGGCTCTACAAACGATACTATGCGCAAGCAAGAAATAGTTTCTGCACTTGAAGAAAATCTCAGCATAAGTATAGAATCATGTCCCATACCCCGTAGTAATTTGAATTGCATAGATAGTGAACTGGTAAATAAATATTTCTCATTTCAAGGAATAAATGTGACAGATGAAAATAAACTAGAGTTAATGGAGAATACTTCAATAGTATATATGGATAAAGATTCAGGAAAATATATGGCAACTTTAGGAGGATTATTAATTTTTTCTAAGAACAATAATGTATATATACCTCATAATATGATAAAAATAGTTAATAAGGTCAATAAAAATTTAAGTCCAATTAGTATAATCCAAGGTGACCTTATATCTATAATGGATAAAACAGAAAGTGTGATAGAAAAAATTGTAACTGCAAAATCCTATCCTCTGGGATTTGTAAATGAAGGAATAAGAGATGCAATAATATATAGAGATTATTCTGATTTTTATAGAACCATAGAAGTTATTATAGATTTTAACAGTATAATAGTTACAGGACCAGGTATTTTGGAGCATAAAAGAAATAAAAATGAATACAACTACATGAAAAGAAATATGTGGGTATATGAAAAGATAATTGCACTAGATACAAAGAAAAGACTCATAAGAACTTCCACGGGATTAAATAAAATGAAAAAGGTATTTAAAAATACAGTTAAATTCATAAACTCTATAAAAAATAATGATTTTAAAATTATTTATCCTGGAATTAAGAAATTTAAATAGGAAAATTTTATTTTAAGAAAAATGTAAGAATATGTAATGCTTTTTTTAAAAGAATTTCTTATTTATATGTTGAAAAAATATTCTGAACATTATATAATTTAAATATAATTTGATTATGAGAATGGCACCTATGTATTAAATTAAAGGGGTGGTAAAAATGATTAATGTATTCTGCAGTAAAAGAGGTTCAGGGAAGACTAAAGAGTTAATTAATTTGGCCAATGAAAAGGCAATGATAGGAAGGGGGCATGTTGTATATATAGACGATGATAAAGGACCTATGTGTCAATTGAACAGGGAAATTAGGTTTGTAGTAACAAGTGATTTTAAATTAAGAAAAATGGAAAGCTTTTATGGTTTTTTGTGTGGCATACTTTCAAAAGATTATGATATTGATACGATTTTTGTAGATGGATTACTCAATATTATAGATGAAAATCTTGAAAATGTGTCACATTTGTTTTATAATATTGAAAAATTAGCAGAGGAATATAATGTGGATTTTTATATAAGTGTAAATGAGGATGAAGGAAAAATGCCTCAATTCATAATGAAGTATGTGGCAGCATAATTAATGCTGACATAGGCAGTTATATTATTAATTAGAAAATAATGGTGATTTTATATATTTAAGACTGGAAACCTTTCCAGTCTTAAAATTTTACTTAATATGAAATTTTAGTAAAGACAATTATAGGTTGATAAAAAGAAGGTTTAAATATATACTATAACTTATAACAACTGTGCTAGTTATTTGAAAGGTAGGGATACAAGTTGGCTAACGTTTATGACATATTATTAGAACGTGGTTACATAAAACAAATTACCCATGAAGATGAAGTAAGAGAATTATTAGGAAGGGAAAAGATAACATTTTATATAGGATTTGATCCTACGGCAGATAGTCTGCATATAGGGCATTTTCTACAGATGATGGTTATGTCCTATATGCAAAAAGCAGGACATAAACCTATAGCTTTGCTTGGGGGAGGAACTGCAATGATTGGTGATCCCACAGGAAAGACTGATATGAGAAAAATGTTATCACAAGAACAGATACAGCATAATGCCGATTGTTTTAAAAAGCAGTTTTCTAAGTTTATAGATTTTGAAGATGAAAAAGCTATAATGGCAAATAACGCAGATTGGCTTATGAATTTAAATTATGTTAATTTTCTGAGAGAAATAGGGGTGCATTTTTCTGTAAATAAAATGCTTACGGCGGAATGTTTTAAGCAGAGAATGGAAAAAGGATTAACTTTTCTTGAATTTAATTATATGTTAATGCAGGGATATGACTTTTTAGAATTAAACAGAAGATACGGATGTACATTCCAAATGGGAGGAGACGACCAGTGGGCAAATATAATAGCAGGGGTAAATCTGATTAGAAAAAAGGAGAGAAAACCTGCTTTTGGAATGACTTTTACACTTTTAACCAAAAGTGACGGCAAGAAGATGGGAAAAACTGAAGGAGGAGCTATATGGCTGGATAAGGAAAAAACATCTCCTTATGACTTCTACCAGTACTGGAGAAATGTAGATGATGCAGATGTGGAAAAATGCCTTTTGCTTTTAACTTTTCTTCCTATGGATGAGGTAAAAAGATTGTCATCTCTTCCAGGAGAAAAAATAAATGAGGCTAAAAGAGTACTTGCCTATGAGGTTACTAGAATTATACATGGTGAGAAAGAGGCACAAAAAGCTAAAGAAGCGGCAGAAGCTTTATTTTCTGGAGGAGAAAACTTAAATAATGTACCAACCATAGAATTGGATGAGAGTGGTTTAGGATGCTCTGTAGTCGAACTATTGGTCGATATTCACATATTACCGTCAAAAAGTGAAGCAAGAAGGCTTATAAGACAAAATGGACTTACTATAAATGGTGAAAAGGTAATGGATTCAGAGCTAAAGGTTACAAAAGACCATTTTAAAAATGGAGAATTGCTTATAAGGAGAGGTAAGAAAAATTATAATAGAATTATAATTAAGTAAAATAATTAAATATGTAAAGTCTATAAGGCTGTTTTTATAAATTAAAGGTGAACTGTGTGCCTATTAAGTTATAAAAACAGTCTTATGTTTTAAATATGATATTTCCACATTATTATAGCATCTTCTTTGTTATCTCCATAGTATTCCCTTCTTATACCGGATTCTATAAAACCATATTTTTTGTAAAGGTTTTGGGCTACTATATTGGATTTTCTAACTTCTAAAGTCATACTGTTTATAGATTCAATTTTACAGATTTCTATTAGGGATTCAAGGAGCAGATTTCCCGCACCTATTCCTCTGTATTTTGGATCAACAGCTACAGTGGTTATATGTCCTTCATCTAATATGAGCCACATACCCGCATAACCAATAATGAATTCGGATTTTTTAGCTATAATATATCGGGCAAGGGTATTACCTTCAATTTCTTTTTTAAAGGATTCACGGCTCCAGGGTACGGGAAAACATAAATTATCTATTAAGAGGATTCTGTCAATATGTTCTAATTTCAAAGAAGATATTTCTATGTCATTCATTTCTACAAGACTCCAATTTTTTTTCGTATTCTCTTTCAGCTTGTGACTTTCTCAAGTAGAAAGGGGCAAAATTATATATATTATCTTCTATACCTGAATTTAATAGATGTAAGCCTAATTCACCAAGTGAAGAAGCTTTTACCACATTTAAATTTATAGGGGCAAAGCTGGGATTTTTTATTTTTGAAATCAGTATATCCTTGAATTTTGGAACAGCATTTCCTATAAAGCATACAGGCTGGTGATACTTATTTACAAGTTCAATTAAGTCATTGATGGATACAGCCATATAATCAGTTATAATATCCAATTTATTATGAACAAACCTATAGAGTGCAGTATATACATTTTCTCTTAATGCATCTAATATAGGACATATAATCCCTGGAGTATAGCACAAACTATATGCAAGAGCATCTAGGGAGGAAACTCCCACAAAAGGTTTACCAGTACCTTGGCTTAATCCTTTAATAACAGAGGCCCCAATTCTGAGACCGGTAAAGGAACCTGGACCTTTAGATACTACAAAGCCATCTAGAGAAGTTATATCTGTGTTTAAATTTTTTAAAAGTATATCTATTGTAGGCATAATAATTGTTGAATGTTGTTTTTTACAGTTTAAAGTAATTTCACCTAACAATTTGTAATCATCTAATACAGCACAAGTTGCTGATTCAGTAGAAGAATCTAAACTCAATATTTTCATGTTATTATTTTAACTCCTTTATATAATCATATCTGCTGCCATGATATTCTATGGTTATTTTTCTCCCATTGGGATTTTCTTCAGGTAATTTATAGATATTTATGTATATATGTTCCTCTGGTATTAGTTCATCAATATAATTAGCCCATTCTATAATATTTACAGCATTACTATAAATATACTCATCAAATCCTAAAGAGAGTAGCTCCTCTATATCATTAACTCTATATACATCAAAATGATGGAGTTTTAGTCTGCCTCTATATTCATTTACTATTGTAAAAGTAGGGCTTGTTATAGGTTCTTTTATTTCAAGTCCCTTTGCTATTCCTTTAGTGAAATAGGTTTTTCCAGTACCTAAATCACCAGTAAGACAAATTATATCACCAGGATTTAATAGATTACCTAATTTTTCACCCAGTTTTACAGTATCTTCAACACTGTTTAAAGTAAATTCCACATTAATTCACCTCGAAATATTTTCTGTAAAGTAAATATTAAACTATATTTTTATGGGTATTGGAAGCTGCAGTGTATTTCTTAGGAGAATTTAAAGAATATATGGTTTCTTTTAAATGTCCAAGTGCAGCAGCACATATAAAACCACCGGATACCATCTCATCCATTATATTAAATGCATTATTAATATTCAATCCTTTGCGATAAGGTCTGTCTTCTGTAAGTGCCTGATATATATCACATACTGCCATAATTCGAGATTCTTCAGAGAGCTCATCTGCCTTTAATCCCCGTGGATAACCTTGACCATTTAGTTTTTCATGATGATTGGATGCCCATTCGCTTATATTGGGGATATCCTCTATTTTATCTAAGATAATTTTAGTATAGTAAGCATGAGATTTTATTATACCAAATTCCTGTGAAGTCAAAGGACCATTTTTATCAAGTATATTAAGAGGAATGGCCAATTTTCCAATGTCATGTAATAATCCTGCAATTTTCATTTCACAGCATTTTTCATCTGTATACCCCCGGAATTTTGAAACTGTATAAGCTAGGTTTGCTATGCCTTTAGAATGGATTGCAGTAAATTTACTTTTGTTATCTATTATATTTGCAAATATTTCAGATATTTGCTCAAACTCCCTTATATCCATAAATATATTCAATTTAGGTTGAATTTTATCTAATATAAACTCAGCAAAAGAGATATTTTCAATATTAAGCCAGAAAATATCTCTGGAAGCATTTTTTAAAAAAGCAGTTACAAGTTTTTCAGAGAAGATTTTATTACAATTGTTTTTAACCCATTTTATAATTCTATCTCTTTGTTTAAAGTTTGATATATTTTCATCATATAGTAGTTCTATTAAATCAGCTATTCTTATTATTTGACTTTCTATAGGGATATTATCTTTTTCTAAATTCATGGCACCACTGCCGTCAAAATTTTCATGATGATATAATATTATATTTGATAAATCACAAAAATAAGGAAAGGATTTAGTTATATTAGTACCAGTTTCACAATGATTTTTTATAAATGAATTAGCAGAATGACTCTTAGAGAGACAAGTCGTAGCACCTATATCATGTAATAAGGCTGATATATAGATCTGTTTTTTACTTTTTTCATTTAAATTTAATTGATTGGAAATCTCTAGTGCTATATAGGTAGTTCGTAGTGAGTGATGCATAAATGTATGGTCTGAATAATTCACATTAGTTATATCCTCAATTACAGCATCGTGACCACAATCATCGTACTTGGAACTTGCTTGAGCTAGGTCTAGTGCTATTGACATAGCTCTTATGGTTTTATCCATACTAATTTTCATGGCTAAACCTCCCTTTAATAGTGGTTGTACATCTTCAAAGAAAAATTTATTAGTTATTTTAAAAATGCCGCATATTATGCTTTATACCTAATTTTAACACAATAAAATGAACTGATAAACTATTATTATTTTAAGTATATGTAAAAATATAATAAATCAGTGTTTGCATTGTTAAATTACATTATGTAAAATATATTTGTTATGAATTAATATATAGTAAATATGAACATAATGTGATAGATATATATTATTTTACATATGGAGGCGAAAGGATTGAGGAAAATATTAACTTTGGTTATGCTTTCTTTCATAGTATTTTTTACTGCCTGTGGAGATAACAAAGATTATAAAGATTCAACTTATACTAATAAATTGGAAGTAAGAAAGGATGTTCAATTAAATATAGAAACTACAGATAAACTTTTATACAATATGGTAAAATCCATAGTAGAAGATAGACATATAGTAGAGTGTATGTTTAATAATAGAGAAAGTGAGATAAGTTTTAAATTTACTGAAGATAGTATAAATAACATATCCAAAAAAGATTTATTTTTTTATGTAGGAGCAGGTTTTGAACCATGGATGGATACTTTTGTAGATAAATTAGATAAAAATAAAGTTGGCGTTATAAATGTTTCAAGAGGGGTAGGATTATTATCCTATAATAAAATAGTAAAATATAACGATACCACATTAAAGGATAACCCTTATTATTTTACTAATATTGATAATTATATGACAGCCCTTATGAATATAAGAAATGCAGTCCAAGACAAGGATCCTAGAAATAGAGATTTCTATGAGAAAAACTTTTCTGAAGCTTTAAAAGTGTTAGAAACTTATAAAGAAAAGCTGAAATCAGTGGATAATGAACTAAGTAATTATGAATTCATCATAGTTGAAGATGAATTGAATTATTTTGTAAAGTATAATAATTTAAAGCTTGTAGATGTGGGATTAGGAGAAAACAATATAATTACATTGAGTTCATCACAGCGGGAAAATTTACAACAGAAATCAAATCGTAATAATTTAATAATCCTTTACAATGACGACTCGGTTGTTAAAAATAATGAAGTATTGTTAAAGAAATATAATATACCTGCTGTAAAGCTTCAAATTTACAATGGGGAGCTTAGTTATGAAGAAACTCTCACACATAATATTAGTGCACTGGAGAGTATATATAAAGCTCAATAAATCTAAAGCGTAAAATGTCAATTTGTTCTATTTTATATTTTAAATAATAAACTGGTTAATGAAAATAGTTTATTTATAGAAAGGTATCT
Organism: Clostridium kluyveri; assembly: GCF_001902295.1. NCBI lineage: Bacteria > Bacillati > Bacillota > Clostridia > Eubacteriales > Clostridiaceae > Clostridium > Clostridium kluyveri. The sequence continues at coordinate 985,861 of NZ_CP018335.1, forward strand.
TATGGGATATTATATTAAAGTAGAGCCAAATGTGAAAGTTTATGTAGAAGATCTTAATCCTAAAGGAAAGCATACTATTTTATTTCTTCATGGATGGCCTGGAAGTCATGACCTATTTGAATATCAGTTTGATGAACTTCCCAAAAGAGGATATAGATGTATCGGTGTGGATCAAAGAGGTTTTGGACAATCAGATAGGCCCTTTACAGGGTATGACTATGATAGACTATCAGATGATGTGCGAAATGTAGTGGAAGCACTTAAATTAAAAGATTTTACTCTAGGAGGTCATTCTACAGGAGGGGCAATAGCTGTTAGGTATATGGCAAGACATAATGGATATGGGGTGGCAAAGCTTGCTCTTTTTGCAGCTGCTGTGCCTAGTCTCATAAAGCGGTCATATTTTCCCTATGGTTTAACAAAACAAGCTGTAGAGGGAATAATTAAAGAAACATATAATGATCGTCCTAAAATGCTGAGGGGATTTGGTGATATGTTTTTTTTCAAGTATATTACAGGTGCCTTTTCAGATTGGTTTTTTCAACTGGGGCTTCAGGCGGCAGGCTGGGCTACTGCAGCTGTAGCAAAGACATGGCTGGGTGAGGAGGAGTTATTTTCCGATATGAAAAAAATAACGGTTCCTACATTGATTCTTCATGGTATTCACGATAAGGTTTGTTTATTTCCTCTGGCAGAAGCACAACAAAAGGGTATTAAAAATTCTATACTTATACCTTTTGCATACAGTGGACATGGACTATTTTACGATCAGCGTGATAAGTTCAATAAGGAATTAATGGAGTTTATTGAAAGTTGAACTGTTAAAAATAAATAAATAATATTATTGAATACCATCCAGCTATCTGTAAATTTGAAAATCTGCACTATTTTATGTGCGGATTTTTCTATTACAAATTTTTACATAAATAATGCAGTATGATAAAAATTTTGTTAAAAATACTTTTATAACTTATATTTTAATGTTATACTAACATTTGTATTAAAAAATATAGCATAAGATATATATATTAGCTATTATTTAAAGAAATGGCATATTTAAGATATATAGTGTAATGACAAAAGGGAAGGGGTATAACTTTCTAATCTAAACTTGCACTATGTCATCAAGTCATCTATGTCACTTCATCAATTTATCGTAAAACAGTTATATAACTGTTTTATATATTTATATTTAATTATTCGAGATATATTAAAATTATTTAAGTAGGAGGTATAAAAATGTCTCAATATCTAAAAAACAATGATGTTTTAAGTACTACAAATAGGGGGAATCCTGCAGAGTCAGGCCTTTGTACCTTATGTAGAGCGGACTGCCAGGGAAAATGTGAAACATGGATGTCAAGTATGAAAGGGAGAAAATTACTCTATCCAAGAGATTTTGGTACAATTACCGCTGGAAGTTCAAACATAAACCATGTTGGGGTATGCTATAATAATCTAAGAGTTCAAGGGTATAATTATGGTGCAAATGGTATGCCATCCAATTTAACATGTGATGCTGACGACTGTATTTTTCCAAATGTAAACGTTGAATCGGAGTTTGGAAAAGCTGTTAAAACAAAATCCAAGCTGCCAATAATGACTGGAGCTTTAGGATCAACATTTATTGCACAAAAATATTGGGAGTCTTTTGCAATAGGTGCTGCCTTAGTCGGGATTCCTATAGTTGTTGGTGAAAATGTTGTTGGTGTTGACAAAGAAGCTGTTATCGAAAAAGGCAAAATCATAAAGGCACCTGAATTGGATAGAAGAATAAAGCAATACTTAAGTCATTATGATGGATATGGCGCTATAATTATCCAGATGAATGTGGAAGATACAAGAAATGGTGTAGCGGAATATGTAATTAATAAATATGGCAATGATGTAATTATAGAATTAAAATGGGGACAAGGTGCTAAAAATATAGGTGGAGAAATACAGGTTGATTCATTAGATTATGCTGTTTTCTTAAAAAATAGAGGTTACATTGTAGATCCAGATCCAACAGAGTCAGGAGTGCAGGAAGCTTACAAAGCTGGTGCAATTAAGGCTTTCGCAAGACATAGTAGATTAGGATATACAAACTTAAATTCTGCTTCAGATGTAAAAGAAGATTTTATGAAATCTATCGAATATTTAAGAAGTTTAGGATATAAGAGAATTACTTTAAAGACAGGCTCTTATGGAATGGAAGCATTAGCTATGGCTATTAAATATGCTACTGAAGCTAAACTTGATTTATTAACTATTGATGGCTCTGGGGGTGGAACAGGTATGAGCCCCTGGAATATGATGGAATCTTGGGGGATACCTTCAATATTCCTACACTCTAAAGCTTATGAGTATGCAAAAATATTAAAGGATAAAGGATATGATGTTGTGGATATAGCATTTGCCGGTGGTCTTGCGAGAGAAGATCATATATTTAAGGCATTGGCACTAGGTGCACCATTTACGAAACTTGTCTGTATGGGTAGGGCATTAATGATTCCTGCATTCTTAGGGGCTAATATTGAAGGCGTATTATATCCTGACAGAAAAGAATTAAGAAATGGAAACTGGAGTGCACTTCCAAAGCATATTGTTAATGAATTCGGTTCTTCACCAGAAGAAGTATTTGCTGGATATTTTGATGTAAAAGAAAAGGTTGGAGCAGATTATATGAAGAATATCCCATTAGGTGCAATAGCATTTTGGACTCTTGCAGATAAGTTAAAAGCAGGACTTCAGCAGTTAATGGCAGGAGCTAGAAAATTTAATATTTCTGAAATATCAAGAAATGACATATTCGCTGCAAATAGAGAAACAGAATTAGAAACAGGAATCAAGTTTATGACTGATGTTGACGACGATGCAGCAAAAAAAATATTAAGCGAATAATTACTGTTCAAATTAAAACAAATACCGTGCTAAAAAGAAGAAATATCTTCAAGCACGGTCATATTTGCTATTTTCATTCTACTTATTTTAGTTTTTACAAAAGATTTGCACCTTTTTTAGAAAAGCTAATCTAGTAGTCTGTATTATGATCCCTGTAAAAATAAGAACACATCCTATTAACATCTGAAAACTTAGACTTTCATTTAAAAGGATTACTGCAAATATTCCTCCAAAGGCTGACTCTAAAGTTAATATAAGAGCGGTACTTGTGGAGGATATATACTTCTGGGCAATATTTTGCACTACAAAAGGTATTACTGTTGTAAAGATTGTTAAGTAGGCTATTGATTTTAATACCTTTGAACTTAAGTGTATGGTAAAAAATTCAAAAATTCCTGTAAGTATAATAAATAAAATTGAGGTAACTAAAAACTGTATTATAGTTGATACAATTGGATCTGAATCCTTGTTGAAGTATTCAATGGCAATCATGTGACAGGCGAAGGACAATGAACATAATATGGAAATCAAGTCCCCCTTATTAATATAAAAAGAGCCGTTTAATGTAAGTAGTCCTATACCAAATACTGCAAGTACTGCACCAAAAACTGAGTGTATGTTTGGGGGCTTTTTATATATTATCCATCCTAAAAAAGGAACTATAAGTATATAGGCTCCCACCAAAAAGGATTGTTTTGATGCAGTGGTGTAAAATATGCCTGTAACTAAATTTAAAAATGCCAAAAAAAGAAATATGCCAATTATACTCCCATGTAATATGTCTTTTTTTCTTATACTTTTCAGTTTGGTTGGAAATATGGCACATAAAAAAATTGTAGAAATACCAAATCTTAAACTCATTAATGTAAAGGGTCTTATATCACTTAGTATATCTTTTATAATTGCATAGCTTGTTCCCCAAAGCAAGGCGATTAGTCCTAAAGCTATTGAATACATGATAGATTTCTTTTTATAATCCATGAAGTTGTCCACCCCTTCTTTCTTCAAACTGTCTTTTAATCACTTCATATAATGATAATAGTCCATACGTTAAAGTATATATCTTTTATTTATAATTGTTAAGGAGTAAAATTCAATGAACTTTTTAGTTGTTTAAGATTCAATCTTTAATGTTTTGGTTTCATTAGTTGAAAAAGTAAAGAATATTAAAAATAACAGCATTAGGATAAAAAACATATTAAAAGTACATATTAATAAAATGGATATTATTACGTTGAAAGGGGTATTTATATGGGTGATTATTTTGTGAAAAATTCGACGGGTGTTTTAAAGAAAGTGTTGCTTTGTCCACCTGATCATATAAAGCTTTATTCTATTAATGTTATATCTGAAGAATGGATTAAAAGGGGTATTAAACTAAATATAGAGCGTTGTATTAAGGAACATGAGGAATTAATACAGGCATATAAAGAAAATGGTGTAGAAGTAGTTTTAATGGAACCGGACGTAAAACTAACCAATGAAGTGTTCGCAAGAGATTTTGGTGCATGTATAAGAGAGGGATATATTTTAGGGAATTTTAAGGAAAAAATTAGAACAGGAGAAACAGTAGCTTACAGAAATAAGATGAAAGAGCTGGGAATACCCTGTGTGGCAGAAGTTTCAAAGGGTTTCTTTGAAGGCGGAGATTTTTGGTTTTTGGATTATGATACGTTGGCTATAGGGGTTATTGACAGAACTAACGAAACAGCCATAGAAGAGATCAAAGAGCAGCTTAATAAATTTGAATATAATATAATCCCTGTAAAGTGTGAAGAGGATAATTTACATTTAGATATGTGCTTTAATATTGTAGAAGAAAAAATTGCAGTGGTGTGTAGAGAAGCATTGCCGGACAGTTTTATTAAAATTTTAGAAGAAAAAGGATTTTACTTAATTGATATTTCCCAGGAAGATGTTTTTAAACATTATGGCAATCTTCAATCTTTAGGTAATGGAAGAGTAATATCACTTAAATCAAATAAAAAGGTGAATGAACAATTAAAATCACATGGAATTAGTGTAATAGATTTGGATATAAGCGAGATACTTAAAAGTGGAGGAGGGCCGCATTGTATGACATTTCCTTTGGTTAGAATATGATTGAAATATAGTGAAAATATATATTGTATTTTCACTATATTTCAGTAATTTTAGTTGATATCTATTTTTAGATATTTTAAACTAATTTTTAAAGCTGTGAACGGGGGCTGGAATTTTTCCTCCTCTTGATATAAAGGCTTCACTGGAAAATTTGCTTACAGACATTATAGGAGCTTTACCTAGAAGTCCGCCGAAATTAGCTTCTTCCCCGATTTTTTTGCCATATACTGGAATTATTCTTACTGCAGTGGTTTTATTGTTTATCATTCCGATGGCAGCTTCATCTGCAATTATGGCAGATAGGGTGGATTCAGGAGTATCACCCGGTATTCCTATCATATCCAGTCCTACAGAACATACACAGGTCATGGCTTCTAGTTTTTCAAGGTTTAAAGAACCTGTATTTACTGCGTGTATCATTCCTTCATCTTCGCTTACAGGTATAAATGCACCACTTAGTCCTCCTACTTGAGAAGCTGCCATTATACCTCCTTTTTTTACTGCATCATTTAAAAGTGCCAGGGCAGCGGTAGTTCCTGGACAACCACAGCTTTCAAGTCCCATTTCCTCCAGTACTCTGGCTACACTGTCTCCCACGGCAGGAGTAGGTGCTAGGGATAAATCTACTATACCAAAGGGAACATTTAGTCTTCTTGAAGCTTCTGCAGCAACTAACTGTCCCATTCTTGTTATTTTAAAAGCAGTCTTTTTTATTGTCTCTGCTACCACATTGAAATTTTCTCCTTTTATTTCTTCAAGGGCACATTTTACAACACCAGGGCCACTTACTCCTACGTTTATTATGCAGTCAGCTTCTCCTACTCCATGAAATGCTCCTGCCATGAAAGGGTTATCTTCAACAGCATTTGAAAATACTACAAGTTTAGCACATCCTATACTTTCCTTTTTCCGTGTGAGATAGGCAGTCTGTTTTATTATACGTCCCATATCTCTTACAGCATCCATATTTATTCCAGCTTTAGTAGTGGCTACATTTACAGAAGAACATACTTTTTCAGTAACAGATAGTGCTTCTGGAAGGGATTCAATTAATATCTTGTCGCCTTTAGAATAGCCTTTATGTACAAGACATGAAAAGCCTCCAATGAAATCAATACCCAGTGTTTGGGTTGCCTTATCTAAAATTTTTGCATATTCTATATAATCTGTATCGGAACTTGCCTGTGCAATAAGAGAAATAGGAGTTACAGATATTCTTTTATTTATTATGGGAATACCGTATTCCACTTCGATTTCCTGGGCAGTTTTAACTAGATTTTCAGCGCAAGTAGTTATTTTATCATATATTTTTGTACGTGCTTTTTTACCATCACTATCTATACAATCTAAAAGGGATATTCCCATGGTTATAGTTCTTATATCTAAATTTTCTCTATGGATCATATCAATTGTTTCCAATATATTCTTAGTATTGATCATTTTATCCAACTCCTCAGTTTAAATTTCATGCATGGAAGTAAATATATCTTCTCGTTGAATTTTGATAACTACATCAATTTTTTTTGCCTTATCTTCAAGGGCAGTTTTTAAATTACTAAAAGTTATATTCATTTGCGATAGGTCTACAAGCATTACCATGGTAAAGTAATCTTTTATGAGAGTTTGGTTTATGTCTAAGATATTTATATTATTTTCATATAAAACAGAAGTTACATTATAGATAATACCTGTTTTATCCTCGCCAATTACAGTTATGAATGCTTTCATTATTTACATCTCCTTAATAGTTATTGTATTGTTAATAATTTACCCAGAAAAAATAAAATGAGACTAAAGATAAAATTAGTCTCTGGAAAACAGGTTTTAAGTATGCATCCATAAAAAATAGACAGAAACTTAAAACATGAAATCCCCTGTCCTTTTTACCTGAGAGTTTCACCAAAATTTTGGCTTTCCCCTTCGGTGCTCTTAAAGAGTCTCTCCAGAGGTTCGTCCAATAACGGTTTACAAAGTTACTCCCATTATCTTCATCCGTTCTTATTAAATTAATAAAATGATTATAACACTTTTAAACAGTCAATTCAAATCAATTGTAAATTGACAGAATGTTGACAAAAATACAAGGTATATGTTAGAATAAAGCGATCTTTAGTTACAACTTTTAAATATATTTAAAGTTGTTAGTTTAGAAGATTGTAGTTATTATTCTAAATTGGATAGGGAGAATATTATGTCACAAATAGAAGTAAAAAATGTATATAAGATTTTCGGGAAAAATCCTAAAAGGGTAATTTCACTTTTGGAAAAAGGAATGACAAAAAATGAAATACATAATAAGACAGGAAATGCTGTAGGCGTAAATAATGCTAGTTTTCAAGTAAACGAAGGTGAATTTTTTGTAATTATGGGTCTATCAGGAAGTGGTAAATCTACTTTAATAAGATGCCTGAATAGATTAATAGATGCAACAAGTGGCATGATATTAATTGATGGAGAAGATATATTAAAATGCAGTGAAGATAAACTTCGTGAAATCAGGCGAAAAAAAATAGCCATGGTATTTCAAAATTTCGCTCTTTTTCCCCATAGAACCATATGCAGTAATGTAGAATATGGATTGGAAATACAGGGAATTGACTTAAAAGTAAGAAAAGAGAAGGCATATAATGCTTTAGAATTGGTGGGGTTAAAAGGATATGAGGAAAGTATGCCTGATGAATTGAGCGGAGGTATGAAACAGAGAGTTGGACTTGCTAGAGCTTTAGCAACGGATGCAGGTATACTGTTAATGGATGAAGCATTCAGTGCGTTAGATCCGTTGATACGCAAAGAGATGCAAGAAGAGATGCTGCAGTTGCAATCAAGAATGCATAAAACTGTGATATTTATAACTCATGATTTGGATGAGGCACTGAGATTAGGTGATAGAATTGCCATAATGAAGGACGGAAATATAGAGCAAATTGGTACATCAGAAAATATATTGACCCATCCTGCTAACAAGTATGTAAAGAGGTTTGTACAGGATGTGGATAGGACCAAAATAATCACTGCATCGGCTATAATGGAAAAATCCAAGGCAATTATTCTTTCTAAAGATGGTCCTAAATCAGCAGTAAGACTTATGAAAGATGAAGGCATATCCAGTATTTATGTAACAGATAAGTATAGAAAATTAAAGGGAATAGTAAGGATAGACGATACCATAGAACTGGTAGAGCAGAGAGTTTCTAATATAGAAAGTATACTTATAACTGAAGTTCCTACAACATCACCAGATACATCCATATCGGATCTATTGTCTGTTGCAAAAGATGCAGTATATCCAATAGCAGTGGTAGACGAAGACCACATTATGTTGGGAATTATAAAAAGGTCTACTATTATAGCGGGAATAGCAAGAGAGGAGGACTGATTTGTTTACATTTCACGTAGGACCATTTTTTGAATTTATCGTTAATTGGCTTACAGATAATATGGAACCGTTTTTTCACTTAATAACGTTAATTAACAGTACACTTATAGAAGGATTGGAAACTGTACTTTTATCTGTTCCAAGTATAATTGTTATAATAGTGTTTTCTTTATTGGCTTTAAAATTATCAGGTAAAAAAGTAGCTGTATTTACTGCCATTGGGTTATTATTTATAGATTGTATAGAATTGTGGCCTCAGACAATGGAAACACTTGCATTGGTTATTGTCTCAACGTTAATATCTCTAATAATTGGCATACCTCTTGGAATACTGGCATCAAGGAGTGAAGGTTTTAATAGAGTGATACGACCAATATTAGATTTCATGCAGACAATGCCGGCTTTTGTATATTTGATACCGGCAGTTTTATTCTTTGGAATGGGAAAAGTGCCAGGAGCAATTTCAACTGTAATATTTTCCATGCCGCCTGCAGTAAGACTTACCAATTTAGGAATTAGACAAGTACCTGAGGATGTTATAGAAGCAGCTAGGTCTTTTGGCTCCACTAATAGTCAGATGCTTTATAAAGTACAAATTCCCATAGCGTTACCTACAATATTGGCGGGGGTAAATCAAACAATAATGCTTTCTCTTTCAATGGTTGTTATTTCAGCCATGATAGGGGCAGGCGGACTTGGAAGGGAAGTTTATAATGGTATAACTCAGATGGAAATAGGCAGTGGCTTTGAGAGTGGTATTGCTGTTGTAATTCTGGCAATGGTATTAGATAGAATAACTCAATCATTAGGCCACAAAAAGAAATAAATTCTTAGGGGGTATAATAAATTATGAACAAAGAATTAAAAAAACTTGTTGTATTAGCTTTTTCAATTATATTAGTCATAGGCACATTATCTGGCTGTGGTAATACTATAGGTGATGCCAATGATAAGGAATCAAAAAGAACAGTTAAATTAGTATATGTGAACTGGGCGGAAGGAATTGCCATGACAAATCTGGTAAGTGCCATATTACAGGATAAAATGGGATATAAAGTTGACATGAAACAAGGGGATGTTGGAATGGTATTTACTTCTCTGTCTAGTGGTGACATGGATGTATTTTTAGATGGATGGCTTCCGCTTACCCACAAGGATTATATGGACAAGTATAAAGGAAAATTGGACAATTTAGGTGTTAATTTTGAAAACGCAAAAATCGGATTGGTTGTTCCAAGCTATATGAACATAAATAGTATTGAAGAATTAAATGGCATTAAAGACGAATTAGATGGTAAAATAGTGGGAATAGACGCAGGTGCAGGTATAATGAAAGTCACTAATAAAGCCATAAAAGAATATAACTTAAACTATGAACTTCTTGAAGGCAGTGGAGCCACCATGACTGCTATGCTGAAGAAGGCAGAAGACAAAAAAGGACCTATTGTGGTTACAGGATGGAAGCCTCACTGGAAATTTGCCACTTGGGATCTTAAATTTCTTGATGATCCTAAAGGAGTGTTTGGTGAAACAGAAAATATTTATACTATAACCAGAACTGGATTTGAAAAAGATATGCCAGAAGTTGCACAATTTCTAAAGAATTTCAAAATGAACGATCAGCAGCTAGGAAGTTTAATGGGAGATATCAAAGACAATGCTAGTAAAGAACCTATAGATGTTGCAAGAGAATGGATGAAAAATAATGAAGAATTGGTTAATAGCTGGGTGCCAAAAAGTAAATAGAGAGATGTAAATTTTGACTTATTTCTAACTGTATTTTATTGAACACTGGAATATATGAATGTAGGACAAAAAGGGGTTTACGGAATGTTTATGTAACCCCTTTTTTGATCTATCTAAGCCATCAACATTATATTTGAGGCTGTAGCTTCAGAGCCAATTTTAAGTCTCAAGCTTTATTAGCACATCTATTGTGATAATGGAATATATTTTATTTTCATTTTTCTTATCTGAAATAACCCTACAATAATTTTGCACTGACAGTCTGTAGAAATTGTAAATTTACTTAAGATTTATGGTGTATACTAGATGTTAATAAGGAAGTGATATATATGGAAAATTTATCAGGAAAAGTAGCAGTGGTTACTGGAGCATCAAGAGGTATAGGGAGAAGTATTGCAGTAAATTTAGCTAGATGTGGTGCTTTAGTGGCAGTAAATTATATTAAAAATGAAAAAGAGGCTTGCAAGACTTTAGATATGGTAAAACAGGAGGGGTCTAATGGAATAATAGTACAGGGAGATGTGAGCTTATATGATAGTGCTAAAAAAATAATGAAAATCACTTTGAGCAATATGGGTAGGATAGATATATTGGTAAATAATGCAGGTATATCCAAGGTAGGCCTTTTTATAGATATGAGAGAAAATGAATGGCAGCAGATAATAGACATTAACCTTAAGGGAGTGCTTAATTGTACCCATTGTGTATTAGAACACATGATCTCAAGAAAATCAGGTTCCATAGTAAACATATCTTCTATGTGGGGAAAAGTAGGGGCATCTTGTGAGTCTATTTATTCTGCATCTAAGGGAGCTGTAAATCTTTTTACAAAGTCTATAGCCAAGGAAATGGGGCCTTCTAACATAAGAATAAATGCTGTGGCACCTGGTGTTATCGATACAGAGATGAATTCATGGCTTCAGGAGGAAGAAAGAAAAAATCTAATAGAGGAGATACCTATAGGTAGATTTGGAAAAAGTGATGATATAGGAAAAATTGTATGTTTTTTAGCAGGAGAATCATCTCAGTATATAACGGGTCAGATAATAACTGTAGATGGAGGTATGATTTAGCTGAAAAGGAAATTTTTATATTTACATAGTTAGTAGTTTACTAAAGTAATATTTATATTAAACGATAAATAAAATAAGTTATAGGTATTTAGTTTAAAAATTTAAATATTATAGGATGAAAAAAATTATGTATAAGATTATAATGCTGGATGATACGGCTTATGTTAGATATAGAGTAAAGGATATTTTGGAAGGTATAGGGATGGAATTATGTGAGTCAGGAACTTCTTTTGATTTTTTTAATAAATTATATGACAATAAGAAAGAATTAAATTTAATAATATTGGAAGTAGGACTCAGTAGTGAAGACGGTTTTAGTGTGCTTAGAAAAATAAAAGGTAGGGGTTTAAACATACCTGTAATGGTACTTACTAAATTAAGTGATAGAAGTTCTTTTATAAAATGCATAAAAGAAGGTACTTCGGATTATATATTAAAACCTTTTAATAATAAATTGTTAATTGACAGAATATCTAAGCTTGTAGTCTGTCACGAAAATTCAAATAAACCAGAGGAAATAATACATTTAAACTTCCAACAGTATATTGTTAGACAAGTTACTAAATGTAAAGCGGAAAGTAAGAAATTTTCAATTATTATGGTAAGTCTAATAAAAGAACATTTTACAGAATTAGATGAGAAGATAGAGGTAAGAGATAGGTATCTTATTTTAATAGATTTTCTTTATAATCAACTAAAAGTTATTTTTAAAATATCAGATTTATTTGAAAAATACGGATTGTCAACTTTTGTAGGGGTACTTCCCGATTGTGATGAGAAAAAAATTATTTCAATTATAAATAGTATGAAATTGATTTATACTAAATTAAAAGCAATAGATAAAAGATATAGTGAATATACCCTTCAATGCAGTTTTGTGGTATTCCCAGAAGATGGTGAGGACAAACAACAATTACTAGATAAACTGACTGTTAAAATGAAGTTAGAAATGATTAGAAGTTGAATTAAAAAAGAATCCCTATTTTAATCCGTTTGTGGAGATTCTTTTTCAATAAAGTAAAATTATATATTTATATAGTCTGAATGAACATATCCAACTGTAGAGCCCCATTGTATTTTATACCATCTACCTTCAGTATCTAAAATTGTAACACTAGTTCCATTTGGCAGTGTGGTAAGAATACGGCCTGTCCAAGGATTATTCCTTAAGTTTAATACTGAAGAACTATTGCTTAAAGTTACTGTTCCGGTTTGGCTGCTAGTCGATGATTGGCTTGTAGAGGTATTTGTAGCTGCTACATTAGATGGAGCTGCAGTTTGTGAAGTACTTATATAACTTGAATATACATATCCTGTAGTACTATTTACAGATACCTTGTACCAGCTTCCGTTAGATTCTAAAATATTTACAGCGGTTCCGTTAGGGAGAGAGGATATTATATTACCTTGAGGTGTACTTCTCAAGTTCAATGTAGAAGAGGCAGTGCTTAATTTAACATATCCTGAACCTGTTGAAGTACTGCTTCCTGAATTCTGTGATGATGAATTAGAAGAAAGCTGCTGAACTGCACTATTGGTGGAACTGGCGCCTGAACTTATATAATTGGAACTAACATATCCATAAGACGAATTTAATTTGATTTTATACCAATCGCCGATAGTTCCTACGATTTGAACCGTTTCCCCTTTTTTCAAATAACCTAGTATTGAGAAAGAAGTGCCTGCTCCATTTCTTATATTTAAAACTGAACTGTTATTTGATATATTTACCACTCCACTTTGATAAGTACCATTACTTACAGGTTGGTATGTATCTGTAGAAGAACTGCTGCTTTCATTAGAATTAGAACCAGAAGATGCCTGAGTAGTACCTTCACCTACATATATGTATCCTTTAAGATATAAATTTCCCCTGTTCTTTATGGCTTCTTTTGAAATAGTTTTTATATTCCCATCATAGCTTCCACGTACACTAAAGTTACCTTCATTAAAATATATAGTATCGCCATCTACTTCTTCTACAAACCCCACATGTCCATAACCTACTGAGCCGCCGCCCCATACGATTATGGAATTTGCCTTTGGTTCTGAACCATAGGAATATACATTATCTTTAGCATTGGCATACCACCAATCTACTGCATTACCATAAAATTCTGAAGGAAGTGCAATTCCCAATTTTTCAAGAACACGTCCATAGGTAAACCAGGTGCATTGACCTGCATATCCACACTTTGCAAATATATTTCCCACTGCAGTATACGCACTGCTTTGTATATTTGGTAAATCACTGGAAGCATGTACAGTATTTACTATATTTTTACTGTTCATAATAGCTGTTGAAATAAAAAAAGCAAATACTAACTTTTTAGATCTATTCATACTTGTGTACCCCCTGAAAACATAATATGAATTTAAATCATATTTAATCTAATAATAAATAAACAAACTCTTAAAAGATTATCGTAGATTAATAAAGAATATTTAATAGAATATTTAATATAATTATACTATTTTTTTCATATTATTTCATCCTATAATTAAAACTTTTTTAACTTATTTTGTAATTCTATAGAAATTGTAATGTTATAAAAATTTTAAATTATACAAATAAATAAAAAATATAAAATTTGCTGTTGACATAGAGATAAAAAATGTTATAATTAAGAACAAATAGAATATATCACTTTACAGGATTAAATTGAAATTCCTGTGAATGTTTTGTTTAAGTATTTTTTAAATATTTTATAAAATTATTGTAATAGTAACTTTTGTGGAGGTTAGGTATAATGGAAAATATCATCGGAAAGGAAAGAGAAGCAGTAGTAAATAATAATTCATATTATTTTAACTTTACTTTTAGCTGGGGCTATTTTTATTTTAGCGCTGGTTATGTTTGCTTCCCTAAAAAAATAAAGTTTCCTTCTGATGAGTTAGGATAAATTATAAAAATGCATGATTAAAGAAATTTTTATATACAGTGTGTATTTAGTTAATTCAAACAAGGCTCATTAGAGCCTTGTTTTTTATTTGGAAATAACTTCTAAAGCTAGCATAGAAGTTATCCTATAATTTTAAAGTGTTCAAAAATTTAAGGAGGAACTGAGATGATAGTAATTATGAGTCCAAACACACCAACAGAAGAAATAATCATATTAAAACAAAAGATTGAATCAGAAAATAATGTTTCTATAAATTTAATACAGGGAAAAGAATATTGTATATTAGGACTGATTGGAGACACTACAAAGGTTGATGCAAGTAAAATAAGGGCTAATGAATTTGTAGAAAATGTGGAAAAAGTTCAGCAACCCTACAAATTGGTTAACAGATTGTTTCATCCAGAAGATACTGTAATTAATGTAAAAGATACTTCTATAGGTGGAGAAAAACTGGCAGTTATAGCAGGCCCTTGCTCTGTGGAAAGTGAAGAACAAATAGTAGAAATTGCAAAAAATGTAAAGGACAGCGGTGCTAAATTTTTAAGAGGAGGTGCTTTTAAACCAAGGACGTCACCTTACAGCTTTCAGGGACTTGGAACTGAAGGATTGGAACTTTTAAAAGTTGCAAGGCAGGAAACAGGACTTCCCATAGTTACAGAAATTATGTCTGAAGATATGATAGATAAGTTTGTAGAAGATGTGGATGTAATACAGGTAGGCGCAAGAAGCATGCAAAATTTTGAGCTTTTAAAACAATTAGGAAAAACTAAAAAGCCAATTCTTTTAAAAAGAGGATTATCCTCTACTATTGAAGAACTTTTAATGTCTGCAGAATATATAATGTCTGAAGGAAATGAAAATGTAATACTTTGTGAGAGAGGAATAAGAACTTTTGAAACTTATACTAGAAACACCTTGGATTTAAGTGCCATTCCTGCTATAAAAAAATTAAGTCACCTTCCTATAATAGTTGATCCAAGTCATGCTGCAGGGCTCTGGTGGATGGTAGAACCTCTTGCAAAAGCAGCTGTGGCAGTGGGAGCAGACGGGCTTATGATAGAAGTTCATAATGATCCTGCCAATGCAAAATGTGATGGACAGCAATCCATAAAACCAAAAGTTTTCCAGAATCTTATGACAGATATAAATAAGATGGTAGATGTGAAAATGGATAAACTGCAGATATTATAAAACCATAGGAGTATATGCTGAAGGAGGAAATATAAGTGGAAGATTGTGACTTTAATATTAATATAGCTGTAATAGGTATGGGACTTATCGGAGGATCTTATGCCATGGCTCTTAGGGATTTGGATCCTAAATGTATTATTGGAATAGATAAAGATAAATATACTTTAAAAAGTGCTTTAGATGATGGGATTATAGATGGGGCTTATGAAAGTGGAGGAGATTTCTTAAAAGAAATAGATCTTATTATAGTGGCTCTCTATCCTAAAGATACAATTGAATTTATAAAAAGTAATTTACAGTATTTAAAAAAGGGTACCCTTATAACGGATACTTCCGGTATAAAACAAGATATAGTTGACAATATAAATTCATTCTTGCCTGAATATTTGGAATTTATTCCTGGACATCCTATGGCGGGAAAAGAATCTAGAGGCATAAAAGGGGCATCTAAAGATATTTTTAAAGGAGCCAATTATATAATAACTCCCGGGGGAAAGAATACTTCCCGGGGGCTTCAAAAAATAGATAAAATGGCAAGGGCTATAGGCTGTAGTAATGTAACCTATATAAGTCCAAAGGAGCATGATAGAATAATTACTTTTACAAGTCAACTTCCCCATATTATAGCTGTATCTCTTATGAATTTACATGAAGAAGACTATAAAGGTAATATAGAATTATTTACTGGGGGAAGCTTTAAAGATGCTACCAGAGTAGCACAGATTAATTCTAAATTGTGGACTGAATTATTTATTATGAATTCAGATAATCTCATAGAAGAAATAGAAAATTTTCAAAGCAGCATGGAGATATTGAAGAAAGCTATAATGAGTAAGGATATAAGTACTATGAGATGTATTTTTGAAAAGTCCATGTTAAAAAGAAAAGAATTAGTTAAAGGACAGTGATTTGTGTGAAGGCTATTGATATTAATGTTAAAGAAAAAAGTTATAAAATATCTATAAAAAAAGGTATATTGAGTTCTATAGGAGAAAGATTGAAAACTATTTACCAGAGTAGAAATATAGTGGTGATTACGGACACAAATGTGGAAAAAGTCTATATGGAAACATTGAAAAATTCTCTTTTAGAAAGTGGATTTACAATGAAAATTATATCTATAGAACCAGGAGAAAAGAGTAAAAACTTAGCTACACTGGAAAGAGTATATGAAAAACTATGTGAATTTCAGATAAGGAGAAAAGATATAATAATTTCTCTAGGAGGTGGAGTAGTTGGAGATCTTTCGGGCTTTGCTGCTTCCACTTATTTGAGGGGGATAAATTATATTCAAGTTCCTACTTCTCTTTTAGCCCAGGTAGATAGCAGTATAGGTGGAAAAGTAGCTGTAGATTTGCCCTGGGGTAAAAATTTGGTAGGAAGCTTTTATCATCCAGATGCCGTATTTATAGATCCAGATGTACTTCTATCTTTGAATGATAAATTTTTTAGTGATGGGATGGGAGAAGTTATAAAATACGGATTTATAAAGGATAAGAGTATTTTAAACCTGCTGGATTCTTGTAAAGATAAGGATGAAGTTTTACAATATATTGAGGATATAATATATAAATGCTGCAGTATAAAAAAACATTTGGTAGAAAAGGATGAAAGAGACTTGGGAGAAAGGATGATGTTAAATTTTGGTCATACACTGGCACATGGGATAGAAAAATATTATAACTATGGTAAATATAGTCATGGAGAAGCTGTTGCTATAGGTATGGCATATATAACAAATATAACTGAAAGAATGGATATAACTAAGAAAGGAACTCATGACTATATGAAAGGTATATTGACAAAATATGGACTTCCAGTAAATATGCCGGATATGGATAAACAAGCTCTTGTTAACTCTATAGCTTTAGATAAAAAGTCTTCAGGAGATGAAATAAATATCATAGTTATAGAAGAGGCGGGGATATGTAAAATAATGAAGATAAAATTACAGGAAGTATATGGGTTCTTATTTCCAGAAGATATTATATAGGCTAATTTTTAGTTGAAAATAGGTAAAAAGGGGACAATCTATGAAATATGTATCAATAAATCCGACTAAATTAGGGGGACAGGTAAAGATTCCTCCTTCAAAAAGTGTATGCCATAGGGCCTTAATATGTGCTTCTTTGAGCAGTGGTGTGAGTAATATAACTAATGTGGATTTTTCAGAAGATATAGAGGCTACCTGTGAAGCTTTAAAGAGTTTAGGAGTAATTATAGAAAAAGGAAGCAATTCATTAGCTATAAAAGGGAATTCTAATTTGTATGTAAAAAAACCTAATGTACACTGCTTTCAATCTGGCTCTACGTTGAGATTTCTAATACCTTTGGCGGCAACTCTAGGTGAAGAAATAACTTTTACAGGGGATGGAAAGTTAGTAGAAAGACCTTTAAATGTATACTATGATATATTTGAGAGCCAAAAAATTTATTATAAAACAGAGGGTGGAAAACTGCCTTTAACCGTAAATGGAAAGTTAAAATCAGGAGATTATAAAGTCAGGGGAGATGTAAGTTCCCAATTCGTAACAGGGCTTCTCTTTGCACTTCCTCTTTTATCGGGAGATTCAAAAATAGAAATAACTACAGAACTGGAGTCTAAATCCTATGTGGATATTACTATTGACATGCTTGAAAAATTTGGGGTTTGCGTGGATGGAAGCAGTTATAGAGAATTTATAATTAAAGGTAATCAAACCTATAAAGAAGTAGATTGTAATATAGAAGGGGATTTTTCACAGGTGGCATTTTGGCTTGTTATGGGTGCCTTGGGGAAAGGAATTACCTGCATGGGACTTGATACGGATTCTATTCAAGGAGATAGAATTATAGTACATATACTAAAAGATATGGGAGTAGAAATTGAGGAAAAGGAAAATTGTATAGAGGTTAAACCTTCTAAGACGACCGGTGTTGTTATTGATGTTTCCCAATGTCCAGATCTTGTACCTGTTCTTGCAGCATTAGCTTCTGTAAGTCATGGAACTACTGAAATTATAAATGCAGCAAGACTTAGGATTAAAGAATCAGATAGACTAAAGGCAATAACTTCTGAATTGAATAAAATTGGGGCAGAGGTAATAGAAAAAGAGGATTCACTTATAATATACGGAAAAGAAAAGCTTAAAGGAGGAAATGTTACCAGCTGGAAAGATCATAGGATAGCCATGGCACTGGCAGCAGTATCATCAAAATGTACAGAACCTTTAGTAATAGAGGGAGCTGAATGTGTGAAAAAGTCCTATCCGGGTTTTTGGGAAGACTTTAGAAGTTTAGGAGGGGAAATAGATGAGTGGAGTGTGGGGAAATAAAATAAAGTTATCTATTTTTGGAGAATCACATGGAAAAGCTATAGGAATAGTTATGGATGGACTAAAACCGGGAATTGAAATTGATATAGAGTATATAAAAAATGAAATGAAGAGAAGAGCTCCAGGAAATAGTCCTCTTTCTACCCCTAGAAAAGAAACGGATAAATTTGATATCTTAAGTGGCTATTTTAATGGAAGAACTACAGGTACACCACTTTCAGCAATTATATTAAATAATAATACCCGCTCTCGTGACTATGAAAAAACTGCAAGCCTTTTAAGGCCTGGCCATGCAGATTTTACTGGTAATGTAAGGTATAGAGGGTTTAATGACTATAGAGGGGGAGGACATTTTTCAGGAAGAATAACGGCACCTTTGGTTTTTGCAGGTGCCATATGTAAAAAAATACTGGAGGATAAGGGAATATTAATAGGGAGTCATATAAAAAGCATAGGTGCAATTGAAGACGGAAGCTGTTTTGATCCTGTTTCTATAAGCAAAGAAGATATTTTAAAGCTTTCAAAAAGTAAATTTCCTGTACTGGATGAAGTAAAAGGGAAAGATATGGAAGAGAGTATTTTAAAAGTAAAAGAAGAAGGAGACTCTGTAGGAGGAGTCATAGAAACTGTAGTAGTAAATTTACCCCCAGGTATAGGAGAGCCCTTTTTCGATTCTGTAGAGAGCAGTATTTCACATTTGTTATTTTCTATTCCAGCAGTTAAGGGGGTAGAATTTGGGGAGGGTTTTAATATAGCTTCAATGAAAGGTTCTGAGGCCAATGATGAATATTATATTTCAGAAGAGAGTATAACGAAAACTCACACCAATAATAATGGAGGAGTTTTAGGGGGAATTACAAATGGAATGCCTGTTATATTTAGAACAGCTATAAAACCCACTCCTTCTATAGCAAAAACCCAAAGAACTGTAGATATAAAGAAGAAACAAAATACATTTCTAAAAATAGAAGGAAGGCATGATCCATGTATTGTACCTAGGGCTGTGCCTGTGGTAGAAGCTGTGGCGGCTATAGGAATACTAAATTTAATGGAATATTGAGTTTTACATTATTTATGGAGGTAGTATTTTGGATAACTTAGATTATTTAAGAGATAAGATAGATAAGATTGATGGAGAAATGATTAAGCTCTTTCAGGAAAGAATGGATGTGGTATATAAAGTAGCAGAATATAAAAAGGAAAAGGGTATGGACATACTTGATAAAAGTCGTGAAGAAAATGTTATAAAGACTCAATTAAAAAGACTTGAAAATAAATCTATAGAAAAAGAAGCAGGAGTTTTCTTAAAAGAAATTATGAAAATAAGTAGAAATTTCCAAAAGAAAAGTTTCCAAAGTTCATATTATAATAATGAATGTTTAAGTGTAAAAAAATATGATAAATCATGCAGAGTAGGATTTCAAGGTGTACTGGCTTCCTTTAGTTATGAGGCCTTAATTGATTATTTTGGGCATGAAGTTGAAGCCGTAAATTTTGAGACATTTAAAGATGTGTTTCAAGGGTTGAAGGATGGAAAGATAAATTATGGTGTACTGCCTATTGAAAATTCTTCTACGGGAGGAATTCTGGAAGTATATGACTTGCTTCGGGATTATGGATTTTATATAGTAGGAGAAAAATGTATTAAAGTTAATCATAATTTATTAGGAGTAAAAGGTGCTTCTCTTAATGATGTAAAAGAAGTTTATTCCCACAGTCAAGCCTTTATGCAAAGTAGTAAATTTTTAGATAAGCATGAAAATTGGTGTCTCATACCTTATTTTAATACAGCTAGAAGTGCTAAATATATAAGTGAAGAAAATGATAAAAGCAGGGCATCCATAGCCAGTAAAAAAGCAGCTGAACTCTATGGTTTAGAAATATTAAGTGAAAATATAAATTATAATACTAACAATTATACCAGATTTATAATAATAAGTAGAAATGAAGAATGTAATAAAGATAATGATAAAATCAGTATATTAATTACTCTGCCACATGAACCCGGAAGTCTGTATAAAGTGCTTAAGTATTTTAATAAGAATAACCTGAATATGACTAAAATTGAGTCTAGACCAATGGTAGATAGATCCTGGGAATATTTTTTCTATATTGATTTTTATGGCAGTATTTTAGAGGAAAATACTAAAGAAGCCTTAAAAGGAATAGAAAGTGAAAGTGTTTATTTTAAATTATTAGGTAAATATAAAGGGGACTGTATAATCTAATATTGTATTTTAAATTAGGCGGTGTTTTAATATGGGTAATTTTTATGGACTTATAGGTGCCAAGCTAGGGCATAGTTTTTCCCCGGTAATACATGAAATGATCTTAAAAAAGATAAATTTACAGGGGAAATATAATCTGTTTGAAATAGAATCACAGAATTTAGGCGAAGCAATTGGGGCACTAAAGATTTTAGGGTGCAGGGGTGTAAATGTTACTATACCTTATAAAATTAAGATTATGAAGTATATGGATTATATATCTGAAGAAGCATTAAACATAGGATCAATAAATACTATACAATTTATAGACAATAAATTAAAAGCATACAATACAGATTATTATGGATTTGGAATGACTTTAAAAAGATATGAAATAGATGTGCTTAATAAAAGTGTAATAATACTTGGAACAGGAGGAGCTTCTAAGGCTGTGCTAAGGTATAGTATGGATAAGGGCGCAAAGTCTATTATATATGTGAGCAGAAAACCTGAGAATGTATCCAATGGGGAAGTAGATGTTATTTCTTATGAACAGCTGCATCATATAAAGAATGGAGATATTGTAATAAATTCTACTCCCTGTGGAATGTATCCTCAAACAGATACTTGCGCCGTGGATAGTGAAATCTTAAGTAAATTTAATACAGCTGTAGATTTAGTGTACAATCCACAGGAAACCATGTTTTTAAAAACAGGGGAGAAATTAGGCTTAAAGACAGCCAATGGGTTATATATGTTGGTGGCTCAGGCGGTAGCCGCTCAACAGATTTGGCAGGATGGAGAGATATCCTTGAAAACTTTAGATGAAATATATTATAAATTATTGAATATGCAGCAATAAGTCAGAATATTGGAATAATTGACATATTTCTAAAAATGTAATAGATTCTATGGTTTTAAATTGAGGAGGAGTTTATTGTGAAGAAACAAGTTAAAAATATAGTTATTATAGGTATGCCAGGTTGTGGCAAAACTACAATTGGAAAGATGATATCATCTAAGTTAAACAGAAAGTTTGTAGATTTAGATGATTATATAGTAGATAAGGCAGGATGTACTATTCCAGAAATTTTTCAAAAGGGAGAAGAACATTTTAGAAATATAGAATCAGAGGCGGTAGAGGAAGTTAGTATTGAGGGGTCTATGGTAGTATCTACGGGAGGAGGAGTAATAAAGAATCAGAAAAATATTGTAAATCTTAAGAAAAATGGCATTGTATTTTTCGTGGATAGACCTTTGGAAAATATAGTAAGCGATGTGGATATATCAACCAGACCTCTTTTAAAAAATGGCACCGGAGAAATAGAAAAACTTTTTAAAGAGAGATATGCAATATACAATAGTTCCTGTGACTTTTCAGTAGATAATATATATACTATTGAAAAAGTTGTAGATGACATAGTAGAAATCTATAAAAATTGCATTTAAGTGAGATGAAAGCTAATGACAATAAATTTTGTTGTTGGCTTTTTATCATAATTTTTATAAAAAGAGTAATATGATAATATATAATATTCTTATAGGAGAGATAAAATATTTGATCAATTAAGGGTTTAAACTGGGAGAGGATATTTATGGAAAAGTTGAAAGCTATTTTAATTGAGATAGTAGTTATAATTGTCATATTATTTATTATATCTATAGCGGCTCTTGTAGATCTTAGGTTAAAAGATTCTAATTCAACTTCAGAGGCAATAGGAGATATGTACCTTAGCCTTGAACAGGAAAAAAAAGAAATAAATTCTTTAGGGAATAATATTAAAAAGGAAGGTGAGGAACTGAGGAATTTGAAGGATGAAATGAATAGTATAAAGTCAGATAGAGGAGATGAATGGAATAACCTGGTGGTAGAATATAATAGCAAATTAAATGAATATAATAAAAAGACAACGGAATATAATGAGAAAGTAAAAAGTTATGATAAAAGATATGAGCAGTATGAGAAAATGAAACAAAAAAATGAAAATATAATAAAATGGTTTAAAACACTAATTGGAACGGATTGATAAAAATATGGATAAAAGTGAAGTGGTTTTATGAAAAATAAAAACAGATTTTTTCCTCTTATATTTTTAATTTTTGGTATGATATTAATATTAACTATATCTTTGGTATCTGTAAAAAGATATATTAAACAAAGTAAAAATGAAAGTAGTGACAAGGATATTGTTTTAAAAGAAAAGGTAATAAAAAATGATGAAGAAGAATTGTTTTTTAAAAAACCTGAAAAATTTCCGGGTACGACTTTTGTAAAAATATACAAGGAGAGAAGGATAATAGAACTTTATGGGGATAATAAGTTAATAGGTAGATTTAAGATGGCGCTTGGGAGAGTTCCCCAAGGTAAAAAACAAAGGGAAGGAGATAATAAGACTCCTGAAGGAAATTATTATATATGTTATATAAATTCCAAGACCAAGTATAAGTATTTTTTAGGAATAAGTTATCCTAATATTCAAGATGCAAAGTGTGCTTTAGATGAAGGTGTCATAGATGAGAATACCTTTCAAAAAATTGAGAAAGCTATAGAAAATAAAGAACAGCCACCTTGGAATACTCCTCTTGGTGGAGCTATAGGTATACATGGAGGGGGTACAGACTATAATTGGACCTATGGATGTATTGCCATATCAGATAATGATATGGATATATTAAAACAATATGTTCTTGTTAGAACTTCTGTGGAAATATATAAATAATCTTTTCATTTGTAAAATTTTTTATTTATCTATGAAAATAAGAATATATATGGCAAAAAAGGCACAAAATAAAATAAGAAGAATATTTAAAAAGGATGGTGCCTATGCTAAAGCATAAATTATATAGAGTTTTATTTATATTGGTTTTATTTATACTATTTTTCAGCGGGGCATTTATAACTATGGAATATAGAGCCAGATCACTGGCCAAGGATGTAAATGATTCTAGAAGTTATTATTTTATAATAGGGGGAAAAGATACTATTTACAAGATGGATTCAGTTACCAATGAGATTGTAAATGAAATCAAAGTAGAAGGTTCTCCGCAGGATATTAAAGTTTCAGCAGATGGAAATACACTGCTGGTAGTTGTATTAAATGCTAAAGATGAAGATGATAAAGGATATATTCTATTCTACAACATTAAAGATAATAAACTTGTAAAAAAAGTTCAGGTTGGTAAACATCCAGGTAGAGTTGTATTTACTCCCAACAAAAAATATATAATGGTAAGCAATACTGGAAGTAATGACATATCTTTAATTGATGGCAAAAATTATACTATATTACAATCCATAGAAGTAGGGAGAGAGCCACAGGGATTTTGCATATCAAAGGATGGCGAATACTGTTATGTGGCAAATACAGGAGAAGACACTGTGAGCATATTGGATATGACAATTTTTAAAAGTATAAAAAAAATAAGGGTAGGAAGGTATCCTACAGATATTTCAATAAATAAGGATAATGGAAATGTGATGGTGACTTTAAGCAAGGAGAAATCTGTAGCCCTTATAAATCCTCGTACGGAAGATATTCAAAAAGTAAGTCTGAATAATAGCCCTACAGGTATTTGTAATTAATGATTTTTCTAGTTTAATTTTTGAAATATACTATGAAAAATTTCCTATAGGGTTTATAATAAACATATAATAAAATTTAAACATAATATTAAATGTTTAAATTTTATATTTTTATAAAATAACCACCCCACTAGGGTGGGGGGAGGTAAATATGAATGAAGAAAAAAAGAAAGCATTTCAGGCATTAAAGACTTCAAAAGGCCAGATTGAGGGCATAATGAAAATGATAGAAAATGGAAGGTACTGTATTGATATATCAAATCAAATAATAGCAGCTCAGGCACTTTTAAAAAGAGCCAATTTGCTTATATTAAAACAGCATTTAAATCACTGTGTAAAAGAAGCTTTTCTACAAAATACTGGAGAAGAAAAAGTGGAAGAAATAGTTGACTTATTAGGAAAATTATTAGATAAAAATGGATAGGAGGGTAAAGAATGAAGGATGAAATATTAAAGATAGAAGGAATGAGCTGTGCAGCTTGTGTAAGAGCGGTAGAAAGAGCAGTAAAAAAAGTGGATGGAGTTGAAAGTGCAGGTGTTAACTTTGCTACTGAAAAGTTAACTGTAAGTTTTGATCAATCAAAAACCACACTTTCAGATATAAAAACTGCTGTAGAAAAGGCAGGATATAAAGCATTGGGTGAAATTGAAAGTTTGGATATTCATGAGGAAAGTAAACAGAAAGAAATTCAGAAATTAAAACAGCGATTTGTAATATCTGCTGTATTTACAGTTCCACTGCTTATCGTAGCTATGGGACCTATGATAGCTCAGCAGTTGAATATAATGCCTCCTTCTATTATAGATCCCATGGTACATCAAAAAATATTTGCAATAATTCAGTTATTGTTGGTACTACCTGTAATGATAATAGGAAGAAGTTATTTTATAATAGGTTTTAAATCTTTATTTAGAAAAAATCCTAATATGGATTCTCTTATAGCCATAGGAACTTCTGCAGCATTTTTATACAGTTTTTCTTCCATAGTAAGTATGTTTTATAATGATAACCACTATCATTATCATCTATATTTTGAATCTGCAGGAGTTATACTTACCCTTATAACTTTAGGCAAATATCTTGAGAGTATAGCTAAAGGAAAAACTTCTGAAGCTATAAAGAAGCTTATGAATCTTACACCTAAAACTGCTAATATAGTACAGGATGGAAAACAGGTTGAAATCGCAATTGATGAAGTGGAAGTAGGAGATGTGGTTGTAGTAAAGCCTGGAGAAAAAATTCCTGTAGATGGAGAAGTTATAGAAGGACTTACTTCTGTGGATGAATCCATGCTTACAGGAGAAAGCATACCTGTGGAGAAGACTGTTGGCAGTAAAATTATTGGTGCTACTATAAATAAGAATGGTTCTATAAAATATAAAGCTACTAAAGTAGGAAAAGATACTGTGCTTTCACGCATAATAAAATTAGTTGAAGAGGCTCAAGGTTCAAAGGCTCCTATAGCAAAGATGGCAGATATAATAGCAGGGTATTTTGTACCTGTAGTTATAATATTGGCTTTAATAGCGTCAGTGATATGGTATGTGTCTGGTCAATCCTTGGTATTTGCAGTGACCATATTTATATCTGTACTTGTGATAGCCTGCCCATGTGCATTGGGACTGGCTACCCCTACTGCTATAATGGTGGGTACTGGAAAAGGAGCGGAATATGGTGTTCTTATAAAAAGTGGAGTAGCCTTAGAAATTTCCCATAAGATACAAACTATAGTTTTTGATAAGACGGGTACTATAACTGAAGGAAAACCTAAGGTTACGGACATAATAGTATCAGGGGATATAGAAGAAAACTATTTACTTCAAATAGCTGCATCTGCAGAAAAGTCCTCAGAACATCCATTGGGAGAAGCTATTGTAAGAGAAGCTGAAAATAAGAGTATTCAGTTTTTAAAGATAGACTCCTTCATGGCTATACCAGGACAGGGTATTGAAGTATCCATAGAAGATAGTGAAGTGTTTTTAGGAAATAAAAAATTAATGATTGAAAAAAATATTCCCCTGAAAAATGTGGAGGATATATCACATACACTTTCTAATGAAGGTAAAACTCCTATGTATATAGCACTTCAGGATAAATTGGTAGGTATAATAGCTGTGGCGGATACAGTGAAAGAAAGCAGTAAAAAAGCTATAAAAAGACTTAATTCTTTAGGTATAGAAGTGGCCATGATAACTGGCGATAATAAAAACACAGCTGAGGCTATAGCATCTCAGGTGGGAATTCATAGAGTACTTGCGGAAGTTCTTCCGCAGGATAAAGCAGATGAAATAAAAAAACTTCAAGGGGAAAATAAAAAAGTTGCCATGGTAGGAGATGGAATAAATGATGCGCCAGCTCTGGCACAGGCAGATGTTGGAATCGCAATAGGTTCTGGAACAGATGTGGCCATGGAGTCAGCAGATATTGTACTTATGAAAAGTGATTTGATGGATGTGGTTACTGCAATAGATTTAAGCAGGAAAACAATAAAGAATATAAAAGAAAATCTTTTCTGGGCTTTTGGATATAATTCACTTGGTATACCAGTGGCTATGGGAGTACTTTTCATATTTGGAGGGCCTCTTTTAAATCCTATGCTGGCGGCTCTTGCTATGAGTTTTAGTTCAGTGTCAGTTCTTTTGAATGCACTTAGATTAAAAAGATTCAAGCCCAGCATATCAAATAATTAAAGGGTAATGATTGATTACTAAATTGTTTTAAATCAATTTTAAATAAAATATAAGGAGTGTATTTGCTATGTTATTCAAAGGAAAAATAAAAAAAGTAATACATGTAGAGGGAATGACTTGCCAGCATTGTGTTAGCCATGTTAAATCAGCTTTGGAGTCTATAAAGGGAGTTTTAAATGTTAAAGTGAACCTAGATGGCAATACTGCTGTAATAAAATCTTCTACTGAGATTTCTGATTCCAATATAGAAAAAGTTATTAAAGAAGCAGGGTATGAAGTGAAAGGTATAGAGAAAGCCTAATATGTGCTTAGCAGGTACTTGCCAGGCAGATGTAGAGTTTTAATGAATGGAATTGGGTCGGTAATTTATTACCGGCCTAATTCTTATTTAGGTGTATAATATATATGAAAATTAAAATATAGGAGAAGATAATATGGTAGAGCAATTATATAAATTACAAAATGGTACGGATATAAGGGGAGTTGCAACTAAAAATCCAGAGAAAGAGGTTAATTTAACCGTGGAAAGAGTAAGGCTTATAACTAGAGGCTTTATAAAATGGATTAAAAATAAAAAAAATTTGGAAAACAACAAAATAAAAATTGCAATAGGCATGGACTCTAGGTTGTCAGGGCCTGAATTCAAGCAATGTATTTGTGGGGAACTTTTAAATTCAGGATGTTATGTATACGATTGTGGACTTTGTACAACTCCTGCTATGTTTATGACTACAGTAACCGAAAATTACAGGTGCCATGGAGCTATTATGGTAACAGGTAGTCACTTGCCTTATTATTATAATGGATTAAAGTTTTTTACTGAAAGTGGAGGATGTGAAAAAGAAGATATAAAGTATATATTAAATGGAGCCTTGGATAAATATGATAATAGTGTACATAGTAGAGGAACTATTTCTAAGGTAGATTTTATTGATGAATACTCTGATATATTGGTTAAAAAAATTAGGGAAGATATAAATTCCAAAGTAAATTACAATAAACCACTTTCAGGATTTAAAATCATTGTAGATGCGGGAAATGGAGCAGGAGGGTTTTTTGCAAATAAAGTTTTAGAATCTTTAGGAGCAAAAATTCAGGGAAGTCAATTTATTATCCCTGATGGCAGATTTCCAAATCACCTTCCAAATCCAGAAGATAAGGAAGCCATGCATTCTATTAAAGAGGCAGTTATAAAAAATAAAGCTGATCTCGGCATAATATTTGATGCAGATGTAGATAGGGCAGCTATTGTAGATTGCAGTGGAAGAGAAATAAATAGAAATGCATTGATAGCTTTAATTTCTACAATAATTCTAGAAGAATATCCTGGTACTACTATAGTAACAGATTCGGTAACCTCTGATGGATTAAGTGAGTTTATCCAGGAACTTGGAGGAAAACATCATAGATTTAAAAGAGGATATAGAAATGTAATAAATGAAGGAATAAGGTTAAATAATCAAAATGAAGGATGTTATTTGGCAATAGAAACCTCAGGGCATGCAGCTTTTAAAGAAAACTATTTTTTAGATGACGGGGCTTATCTGATAGCTAAGGTATTAATAAAAATGGCTAGACTAAACTCAGAGGGCAAAAGTATAGAAGATTTAATACAGAATATGAAAATGCCCGTTGAAAGTTTGGAATTTAGATTTGATATTTTAGATGAAAATTTTAAAGAGTATGGGGACAAAATACTGGAAGAATTAAAATTATATATAAAAAAAGTTGAAGGATGGTCTGAGGTATCCCCAAATTATGAAGGTGTCAGGATAAATTGCTGTAGCTTCAAGGGAAGTGGGTGGTTTTTGCTTAGATTGTCTCTTCATGAGCCTGTACTGTGCTTAAATATTGAATGTGATTTATCAGGTTATTCAAATATTATAATAGATAAATTAAAATCTTTTTTAATAGAGTATAAAGAACTTGATATTACAAATCTAAATACCCATTAAAATAACTTAAGAGTATTCTTAAGTTTAATAACAAAATTGTTTTATTATGTAGATATATGATATATTAATTTATACATATTATACTATACAGGATAATAGTGATATACTATAATGTATTATAGTATATCACTTATATTTATAAAAATAAAAAGGAGAAAGTGAGAATGATTTTCTATGATGAGAATAATTTAGATGTAATAGAAAAAGATTTAAGATATCTTAAATTATTATCTAAAGAATACTCTACAATATCTAGTGCAAGTACGGAAATTATAAATCTTCAGGCTATATTAAATTTACCCAAAGCTACTGAACATTTCATAAGTGATGTTCATGGAGAATATGAATCTTTTACCCATATGTTAAGGAATGCATCTGGAGTGATAAAAAGAAAAATAGATGATGTATTTGGAGATTCACTTAGAGAAGAACAAAAGGCTGCCTTGGCTACTTTAGTATACTATCCAGAGAAGAAATTAGAGATTATTAAAGAAAAAGAAGAAAACTTAGAGGACTGGTACAGGATAACTTTGTATCAGTTGATTGAAGTATGTAGAGATGTAGCATCTAAATATACTAGATCTAAAGTGAGAAAAGCTCTTCCAAAGGACTTTTCATATATAATAGAAGAACTGCTCAATAAACAGGATGATAGATCAGATAAACAAGCCTATTATAGTGGAATAATAAAAACTATAATAGAGATAGATAGGGCACCTGAAGTTATTATAGCTATGTCAAATGTAATACGAAGGTTGGTAGTAGACAGGCTTCATATTATCGGAGATATATATGATAGGGGACCAGGTGCGGAAATTATAATGGATGCCCTTATGAAACATCATTCTGTAGATATACAATGGGGAAACCATGATGTGCTTTGGATGGGAGCGGCCTCTGGATGTGAAGCTTGTATGGCTAATGTACTTAGGATATCGTTAAGATATGCTAATTTAAAAACCATTGAGGATGGATATGGAATAAATCTGCTGCCACTTGCAACGTTTGCTTTAGAATTTTATCAGGATGATCCTTGTGAAAGGTTTATTCCTAAAACCTTAGATAAAGAAATAAGTGAAAACGAGCTGTATCTTTTGGCAAAAATGCATAAGGCTATAGCCATAATGCAGTTTAAATTAGAAGGACAAATAATAAAAAGACGACCTGAATTTAAAATGGAAGACAGGCTTCTGTTAGATAAAATAGATGTGGAAAAATGGGAAATAAGTGTATATGGAAATACCTATAAATTAAATGACACTAATTTTCCTACAATAGACTGGAATGATCCCTATAAGCTTACAGCTAGAGAAGAAGAGATTATTGATAAGTTAACTAATTCTTTTATAAACAGTGAAAAACTCCAAAGACATATTAGATTTTTGTATAGTAAAGGAAGTATGTATTTGATTTATAATTCTAATCTTTTATATCATGGATGTATACCACTAAATGAAGATGGAAGTCTTAAAGAGGTTAAGATAGGAAAAATAAATTACAGTGGAAAAGAACTTCTTGATAGATATGATCGTGTTGCTAGAGATTCATTTTTCTTTAAGCATAATACTTATAATAAGAAATATGGAATGGATATGGTGTGGTATATGTGGTGTGGAGAAGACTCACCTGTATTTGGAAAAATAAGAATGACAACTTTTGAAAGATATTTTATTAGTGAAAAAGCCTCACATTATGAACAAAAAAATTATTATTATAAATACAGAGATAATGAAGAAGTTTGCAGAAATATATTAAAAGAATTCAATCTATCCCCAGATAGTTCTCATATTATAAATGGTCACATTCCTGTAAAGACTAAAGAGGGAGAGAGTCCTATAAAAGCAAATGGAAGGCTGCTTGTAATAGATGGAGGATTCTGTAAGGCATATCAGCCTGAAACAGGTATTGCAGGATATACCCTTATATATAATTCCTATGGATTATTACTTACTTCCCATGAGCCTTTTTCTGCTATAAAAAATGCCATAGAAGAGGACAAGGATATATTATCTTCTACAATAATTTTAGAACATGCTGCCAGAAGAAAGAGAGTAATGGATACAGATGTAGGTACAAAAATCAGAACACAGGTAGCAGATCTTGAAAAACTTTTAATTGCCTATAGAAAAGGACTAATCAAGGAAGACAATAATGAATTAGAGTAAAGACGTGAAAAATATAACTCCGTAGTTTGATGGTAAAATTAGCTGAAATCCCCCAATTTCTTCAAAAAGGGGGATAAACGCTGCTGTGAGCCTTTATAGGTTCTTCTGAAGTTCAGAAGGAGAAAAGTATTTCTCTATAGCAAACTCCACCTGAACATAAGAATCATTTTATTATAATAGTGAGGAGAATATTCTGCAAAAAGCTTCAAAGAACTTAATAAAGGGGGATAAATTATCAAAATACTCTTGTGTAATTCTTTTGCTGTTTCGAATATCTTCAAAAAATAAATTTTCAAGTTCTTCTGTAGTTTCTTCATCGTAAATCATTGCATTTATTTCATAATTCAATTCATAGCTCCTTATGTCCATATTGGCAGTACCAATGCTGCACACCTTACCGTCTATGGAGGTGGTTTTAGAGTGTATAAAACAATCTTTATCATAAAAATAAACTTTTACTCCATTTTTAAGAACATCTTCTAAATAAGTTCGAGAAGCATAATATACTAGTATGTGATCAAATCTACCAGGAAATATAATGCGTACATCTACGCCGCTTAAGGATGAAATTTTAAGTGCATTTAATATGCTTTCTGTAGGTACAAAATAAGGTGTTGTTATATAGATATGGTCTTTTGCCATACTTATCATTTTTAAAACTGCCTGTTCAATGGCAGGAAATTGAGAATCAGGTCCGCTTTTTACAAGCTGCATTAATTTATTTCCCGTAGTATTATTCGATAGTTCAGGAAAAAATTCCTCAAAGTTCCCATCATAGAAAAAATAGTCTTTATTAGCTGATTTTATGGTGGCAAAATCGTCTATAAAGACTGCCTGCAGCCCAAATACGAAATCACCTTCCACCATTATATGTGTATCACGCCAGTAGCCATATTTGCTGTGACCTAGGTATTCATCTCCTATATTTATTCCTCCTACAAATCCTACCTTACCGTCAATTACTACTGTTTTTCTATGATTTCTATAATTTATTTGAGTATTTATATGTCTCAAAATTGGAGCCAAAAAGTAGGAATATTGGACTACGTCTACACCTGAATCTTTTAAATCACTTATATACTTTCTACCTAATCGTATACAACCGACCCTGTCTAAAATAAGTCTTACACTTACACCACTTAAAGATTTTTCTATTAGAATATCTTTTATTTCATTTCCTATATTATCATTTTTAATTATAAAGTATTCTATATGAATGTGGTGCTGTGCTTTTAAAAGTTCTTCTTTCAAGCACTGGAATTTTTCTATTCCATCTTTAAAGATCTTTATGGAATTATTTGTAAATAACGGGGATTCGCTATTTTTAGAAAGAAGTTCAATTAAAGGAGTATAGGTATTGTCTTTTATGTCTTTTATGGCCTCATATATTAATTCTTCTATATTTATATTTGTTTCTTCGTGAAGCTTGTGTTTTTTCCAGTTGCGTCCTAAAAATATATATACTATTAATCCTAGAACAGGAAGTACTATAAAAACCGATAACCATGCAATTGTTTTTTCAGGGTTTTTTCTCTCTAAGATTATAACCGTTACAGATAATATGGCATTTATTATAATCACAAAATAGAGGATATTTTTCATATTTTTATCACCTCTTTCTATAAAACAGGCTATTTTTTTAAACACTATAAGAAAAGATATGTAATCCATTTCTTCTGTATTTATAATACCAAGAATTTAATATATTATCATCTAATTAATAATATACACTATTAATATAAAATTGATAGTAGTTTTAGTGAAATAGAGCTATAAACTTTATAATACAATGTTGGTATAAAATTATTACTATGAAATGTAAAATTATCATAAATTTTTATAAAAATTTAAACAAAATTCATGATTTTTTATAAGTGTAATAGAGCAAAAGCTGTGATATAATAATAATATAAATTATAATGAAAATCCAATATAAATTGGGAGGGGAAAAATTGTTAAAATGCCAGATATGTGGAAAACCGGCAGACAAACATCATATAGTTTATAGGAGTCAAGGAGGATTAGAGTTTCCTTTAAATTTTAAATATCTTTGTTCAGAACATCATAGAGGAAAAAACGGACCTCATAAAAATAAAAAAGTAGATCTGGAATATAAACTAGAAATGCAAAAGCAACTTGAAAAATTACTTTGTAAGAAATTTTATAGGTTGGATGAATTAATTACCCTTCTCCAAATTAATAAAAGAATATTAAAAAAGCTTTTTAAGGATTATAAGTTGTATAAAGAAGGATATAAAAGTATTGACATTATATATAGACTTATGGGCAACAAGATATACACAGAATATATGATGGAAGAATATTATGATTTTACAGCTAATTTTTAAACAGTTCTTTGAAAATTTATTTTATAAATTGTTATATTATTAAGTAGAGATTGAATATAGATGACAAATAATGCTTTTAAAGGGTTATTTATTATAAAATTTATATTTATCAATGCTATTAATAAAATTATCTCTAAATAGGCACTTTATATTAACTTAAATTTTACGAAATGTTATAAAAGGGATAATAGATACAGGTCACTTTCTAAAAGATTAAGTTAGATAAGGGGGTTATTAACATGAAAGAGAATATACTTATGTTGTTAACACTAGAGGAAATAAGTAATATAACTAAAGGTTTAAAACTTGCAATAGAGGCGGTCAATGAAGATAATTTAAACATTGATGAAGAATTGGAAGATAATATAGAAGAGGTACTTAGAAAATTACTTCAGGTAGAGGCTGAATGTTCCAGATAATAGTGAAGACTAGGCCAATTAAAATTTTTGATTTATAGTTAAAGTAAATAATTGGTCTGGCTTATGGAACTTAAGTTATTTACTTAATGAATAATTTTCTGATTATAAGGGCATATTTTATTTGTTAGGGCAGGTTAAATAAAACATTTAGCCTTAAATATATAAATTATGTGATATTAAGGAGTAGAAAATATATGAATATAGCATTTTTTCTCACACCTAAAGAGGATGTAGTCTGTGAAACTCTTAATTCGTCTATGAGACAAGCACTTGAGAGAATGGAAAAATACAGATATACAGCCATTCCACTTATTGATAATAAGGGCAAGTATGTAGGTACTCTTACAGAAGGAGATTTATTGTGGAAATTAAAAGATACTCAGGAGTTTAACTTTAAAAATACAAGCAAAATACTATTAAAGGAAATTCCAAGACATATGAATAATAAACCTGTTAGAATTAATTCCAACATGGAAGATCTGGTATCTTTAGCTGTTAATCAAAATTTTGTACCAGTGATAGATGATAATGATGTCTTCATAGGAATTATCAAGCGAAGTGATATAATAAATTATTGTTACAGGGAGTTATTTGATAAAAATTGTAATTTCACTTTAAATATGAGATAAATATTTTTGAATTTAGTGGTTAATAGTTATTGACAGCATAATATTTAAGTGATATTATGTTAATAATTTAATTAGTAAATCCTTTGACGAGGAATAGTAGCTATGTTGTTGAATTCTAGAGAGTTGAGGAAGGTGGAATCTCAATATTACAACTTGTAGTGAATGGGCCTAAGAGGAGTAAATTGAAATCTATGTGTATAGAGAGTAGTGGTTAACGTTAGCCGTACGTTACAACGGATAGGACATGTTAGTGTCTGATAAAGAGGTGTTTTAAAAAGCACAATTTAGGTGGTACCGCGGGTAATATCTCCGTCCTAGTTTTTAGGATGGGGATTTTTTATTTTATTTAACTTGTATTTAATATAATTTAAGGGAGTGTTATTTATGAATTTAAAAAGGATGATTATAAATTCTATATTACTTGCTATAGGTGCTGTATTACATCAGATTGCACCTCCTCTTATACTTGGAATGAAACCGGATATTTCACTGGCAATGCTTTTTGTAATACTTATATTCAATAGAGAATATAAGACCTGTCTTGTTGCAGGTATTGTAGCAGGCATTTTGGCTGCAGCAACTACAACTTTTCCAGGTGGACAATATGCAAATGTAATAGATAAAATAATAACCATAAATGTGATGTTTTTACTTTTCAAACCATTTAGAGATAAATTAAATAATCAAATAAATATTATAATAATTACTGCTCTTGGAACTATAGTAAGTGGTTCTACATTTTTAATGGTAATTTTGGTTACCATGGGACTTGATGCTGGATTTAGTGTAATGTTTTTCTCAGTGGTTTTACCTGCAGCGGTGATAAATACTATAGTAGGTGCAATTTTATTTAATATTATAAATGTAGCTTTAAAAAGAGGTTCTATTAAACAAGCATAGATACAGAGTGCATATTACTGATGATGTTAACTTTTTTGGCATTAATTTTATAGAGTATTAATTTAAAAACTGCATAAACTTTATTTGTACAGTGATTAAATAAAATCTATCTAATTATTAAGGAGTGATTAATAATGGCAGGTAGAAAAAATAAAGTATTAGTTCCAGAAGTAAAAGCAGCTGTAGATAGATTTAAAATGGAATCAGCAAAAGAAGTAGGAGTAAACTTAAAAGAGGGCTATAATGGAGATATTACATCTAGAGAAGCAGGTTCCGTAGGAGGACAGATGGTAAAAAAGATGGTAGAGGCTTATGAGCATGACTTAAAGTAATGTAACTGTTATAAAAATGGCCGGGTGGGATTCAACACCCGGTCTTAATTTATTCATTCACATATTTACATGTATATAAAATATATTTATTATATATTAAGGTATGAATTTTAGAATCACTTGATTATGGAGGGAGAGTATAATTATGCCTGAAAAATATTGGCCCGAAACAGTTATACTTTGGGGAGCTGGCGCTACTAAGAATTTAGGACTTCATGCAACAAAAGAATTGATAAAATTAATTTTAGATATCAGCAATAATGATTTTTCTTTTTTAAAGGATAAAGATAAAAAATTAGCCGATGCATTTAAAAAATTAGTAACAGAAGATTTAATAAGGGATCCAATGCTTTCTAGAATATACGATTTAAAGGCACTTGATATTATAATAAGTACCAATAATAAATTTAATATGCATGATCTTTTCACTATGTTAGATCAACTTATTGAGAATGATATGGGATTCAATGCATTTTGCAATGGTAGAACACAATTTTTAAGGGTAGAAAGGGTAAAAGCTGCAAAAAGATGCCTCATATTGCTTATTGAGGAATTAGAAAGATTAAGTGTACAGAAAACACCAGGATATGTAGACAAAGAGAAAATAGAACCCTATTATGAATTTGCTAAAATTCTTACAGAACTCATGGTGGAAGAAGCAAGGGCTTTTGAAGATAGGGGATATAAAAGAGATACCAGAAGATTTTATCTTTATTCCTATGCCATAATATCATTTAACTGGGATCCTTTAATACTTTGGAATATATTTAATGTACATAAAGAAGAAAATAGAAATCCTATATGTCTTAAAGATGGGCTGGAACTACAATTGTATGATGATTTTGGCACGAAAGTAGCCTCAAACTATTTAGATGGAGATGAGTCTGAGATATGGTATACTTCAGATGAATCTCAATGTAGAAGTATCAATGATTATAATTATCCATCTAGAATAGCCAGGATAGGCAAAGTATTATTTCCACATGGCATGTTTGGCTCTAGAATTTGCCCAGAGTGCGGTAAATCTATAATCACATTTGAAGAAAAATGGGATAGGTTATCCACAGAAATTTTTGGACCTTCTATTTTACAAGATTTACAGAAAAACTGGAAATATAAAACGCATAAAGAGAATAAATATAAAAAAGGTGCTATAGAATGTCCTTATTGTGGACAGATAACCTATCCCTATGATATGACACTTATAATACAGAGTCTTTCAAAGCAAAAAAATGTGGCAGCTTTAGAAGAGCTAAAAACTGAAATGGGACTACTTATGAAAAATGCAAAACATATAATATTTGCAGGATATAGCCTACCTTTGGATGATATAATGGTTAAAACATTTTTTATGTCTTCTATATCTGGAAATGATAAAAATAAATTAAAATGCACTGTGATAAATTATGATGAAAAATATAGAGGAGAAGACTGGCTAACAGGACAAAATATATATAAATACATGAGAAGATCGAAAAATCATTCTGTAGTAGAATGTATAAGAAATGTACTTGACATATTTTTAGAAAAAAATATAAGAGTATGCCTTAAAGGAATACCAGAGGTATTTATGAAAGATGGAAGCATAAGCAAAAAAAAGGTAATAGATATACTATATCCCAGGGATTATTTTAGGGAAGGTTTTCCTATAAAAAGAGATTAAATAGTATCGAATTAGTTAAGATAATTGAAGAAAGTTGTTAATTAATATACAAGTATATTGCTCATATTAATGAGATGTAATGCTTTAATATAAAAATAACAACGATTTCACCTCTGCATAAAGTTAAAAATATAGATAATTATGACTTTATATATAAGATAATTGTGTTTTTTTTAACTAACATATTGAACTTTTTTTTTTACGTGATAAAATAAAGTTGTCAGTATTTCTAGAAAAACTGAACTAAATTTATAAAGGAGGTTCCGTGTTGTATCTTAAAATAGAATAACAACGGAGAAAACTAATGGAGAGACAAATAAGAACAAGATTAAAGTTTAATGTTAAGCAGATTACAGTAATTGGTATGCTGTCTGGAATTTCTATTATGCTTGGGTTAACTGGATTAGGATTTATACCTATTCCACCAGTTAAAGCTACTATAATGCATGTTCCTGTAATAATAGGGGCTATTTTGGAGGGCCCTTTAGTAGGGGCCATGGTTGGACTTATTTTTGGTATATTTAGTATAATTCAGTCTATAACGGCACCTACACCAGTTTCTTTTGCTTTTATAAATCCATTGGTATCAGTTTTGCCAAGGATATTAATAGGACTAGCGTCTTATTATTTATACAGGGCTATCAGCAATAAAAATAGAAAAATTATACCTATGGGAATAGCTGCAGCGGTTGGCTCCATGGTAAATACTGTAGGGGTTTTAGGAATGATGTACCTTATATATTTAGAACCTTATGCAAAGGCTTTGAATATAAGTTTAGGTGCTGCAAAGAAAGGTATATTGGCGGTGGCCTTTACCAATGGTATACCGGAGATGATTTTATCTGTAATTATTACGGTATCTGTTATTACTGCGGTAAATAAGATTAGGCATAATTAATTAAATGGTTTATGATTAAATTAAAAGTTAGATTAAAAAATCACCCTAAGTCTGAACAGACTTAGGGTTTTAATAGTAGGAGGAAAAAATGAAAAGTATTTTATTTAATAGTATAGAAGGAATTAAAGTAGGAAATGCACAAAATTTAAATGGGCCTACGGGGTGTACTGTGATCATATGTGAAGAGGGAGCATCAGCTGGAGTTGATGTAAGAGGAGGTTCCCCAGGTACCAGAGAGACAGATCTTTTGAATCCGGTAAATTTGGTAGATAAAATTCATGCAGTAGTACTTGCAGGGGGAAGTGCTTTTGGGCTAGATGCGTCAAGTGGTGCAATGCAGTATTTAGAGGAGAGAGATATAGGATTTGATGTAACAGTTACAAGAGTACCCATAGTTTGTGGAGCCGTTTT
This sequence comes from Clostridium kluyveri, assembly GCF_001902295.1. NCBI lineage: Bacteria > Bacillati > Bacillota > Clostridia > Eubacteriales > Clostridiaceae > Clostridium > Clostridium kluyveri. The sequence continues at coordinate 1,024,651 of NZ_CP018335.1, forward strand.
ATTCGATCTTGCCATAGGAGATTTTACTATAAGACCGGATAAAATTATGGGATATGAGGCTTGCAAGAATTCTGAATTAAATTTATGTGAAAATGGTAATATTGGAGCTGGCGCTGGAGCAACTGTGGGAAAAATAAAGGGAAGTAAATATTCAATGAAAGGAGGGCTCGGTTCCTTTGCAGTTCAAATAGGAGATTTGAAAGTGGGCGCCTTAGTGGCGGTGAACTGCCTTGGAGATGTAGTAGATAGTAAAACTGGAAATATAATAGCAGGGGCTTTAAATGAAGATGGAAAATCTTTTGCAAATACAGAAAATATAATGCTTGAAACATATTATGAGAAGAAAAATTTATTTAACAGAAATACTACTATTGGAGTTGTTGTGAATAACGGAAAATTTACAAAATCAGAAATGAATAAAATTGCCTCTATGGCGCATAATGGCTATGCTAGAACTATGAGACCTGCCCATTCTATCTTTGACGGAGATACTATTTTTTCTATGGCTACAGGAAAAGTAGAAGCAGATTTGAGTGTGGTAGGCTTTTTATCTGCACAGGTTATGGAAACAGCCATTATAAATGCTATAAAAAATTCTGAATCCATCTTAGGCTATAAAAGTTATAAGGATATTTAATTTATGGCATTTTTGCAATTTTTAATTGTAATTTTTTGACTAAATATAGCTAGTAAAGAATAAAAAATGTATATGAGTTAAGTTTTGAACAGGAAACCCTATATTTATGATAAAATATAACTTATAATTGCATTAATATAGATAAAAGGAGATGGGATTTATGATAAATAATGATCAGACAAATTCAGTAGATGGAATAATAAATGAAACTGATATGGAGTCTGTATGGAGCAAACTTGAAAATGAATTTAAGAATGAAGATATTTTTGAAGTAGTTATAAAAGAATCAGTTAAAGGAGGACTTATAACGGATTTACATGGTCTTAGGGCTTTTGTACCTGCTTCTCATATTTCAGTAAAGTATACAGATGATCTCAAAGAATTTATTGGTAAAACTTTAAGGGTAAAGTTGATACAATTAGATAAAAGTAAAAATAAAATTGTACTATCAGGAAAAGAAGTTGAGAAACTAGAACTTGAAGAAATATCAAAAAAATTATGGAGTACTATATCAAAAGGAGACAAGATAGAAGGCAGGGTAAGTAGAATAACAAATTTTGGAGTTTTTGTAGATTTAGGTGGTGTAGAGGGACTTGTCCATATATCTGAATTGTCATGGAAAAAAATAAAAAACCCTTCAGAAGTGGTATCTGTGGGAGATAAGTTGAAAGTTTATGTATTAAACTTGGATCAAGATAGAAATAGGATTTCTCTCTCCATAAAGAGAATATTAAATAGCCCCTGGGAGAACATAGGCAAAAAGTATAAATCAAATGATATAGTGGATGGAATAGTAAGTAAAGTTATAAATATAGGTGCTTTTATAGAAATTGAACCTGGGCTTGAGGGCTTGGTTCACATATCCGAGATATCGCAAGAGCATATTACTACACCTGAAGAAGTTCTAAAAGTGGGGGATAAGGTAAAAGTAAAAATACTTAATATAGATGAAAAAGCTAGTAGAATATCATTGAGTATAAAAGAAGTTCAGGATAAATTTTCTCCGAATTTTAAAGAATATAAAGAATATTTAGATAAAGATAATGATAAAATTACATTAGGAGATCTATTTAAGGATAAACTAAAAGATATGAAATTTAATTAAAAAGATACTTAACTTTTTCAAATTAATTATATGATCTATGATAAATATTAATGCTTAAAGTTTAGAATAAAAAATTTAGAATGGATAAATAATAAACGAATAATTATGTAATAAAATGTTGTAAGATATATAGTTTTATATGTATTATTGAATAGAGAAAAAGTGTAGTGATAGATGAAAGTTGGTGTTAATATGGATTATAGAGTTTCAGATATGCTAAATATATCTGAACTTAAGGATTTTATGGAAAGTATCTATAATATGACAGGAGTAGCATGTGTTATTAAAGACATTCAAGGAGAAGTAATAAATATGGTTTCCGAATATAATATGTTTGATAACTTAGAAAGTAATGATTGTCATTTCAATATACTTAATCAAATTAATAGGGGAAAAAAGGTGGCAATTCATAAGTGCAATAATGGATTGGTTTATGTAGGCATACCTATATTTATGATAAAAAAACATGTTGGAACTATATTTTTAAGCCCTGTATTTTTTAAAGAAAGTCATAGAGAACCCTTTGAAAGATGGCTAAATTTTGATGATTCGCATAAACAAGAGTATTTGGTAAATATAGAAAAAATACCTGTTATAGGATGGAGAAAATTAAAAAAGATTATTAAATTTTTTTGCAGTTCTTCTTTAATATTAGGCAGAATAGGAGATAGAATTATTAAAGATTTAGATAAAAATGAAATGTTAAATCAAAGTTATAGAAAGCTTTCAGATGTATATAAACGGTTGAGTATAGCACAAAATGAATTAAGATCTCAATATGATGAAATTGAAAAGATAGCCTATTATGATCAGTTAACGGGACTGCCAAATTGGAATTTTTTTGGTATAGAAGTTGAGGATAGAATCAAAAAGAATCCTGATGAAGGATTCTCCATATTTCAAATAGATTTGGATAATTTCAAAAATGTAAATGATATATTTGGATATGAATATGGAGATAAATTACTAAGGGAAATAGGAAATACTTTAAATTCACTACATATGGGAGTAGTTTCAAGATCCTCTGGAAATGAGTTTTTGATTTTGAAAGATAGATGTGAAAGTATAGAGAGTTTAAATGATACTGCCGAATATATCCTAAATACTATAAGTGGACTTTGGAATTTAGATGGAAATGAAATATTGATATCAGTCAGTATAGGTATAACAGTTTATCCCAAGCATGGAGATAAGTTTACTACATTGATTAGAAATACAGATATAGCTTTAAATAAAACCAAACTGCTGGGAAAAAATTCATATAAACTATTTGAAAAATCCATGTATGATGAAATTCTAAAAAAGGCAGAAATGGAAAAAGAGTTAAGAAGAGCAGTACAGAATAATGAATTTATCTTATACTACCAGCCCCAGGTAGACCTAAAGACTAGAAAGGCCGTAAGTTTTGAAGCTTTAATTAGATGGAAAAATCCAAAGTTGGGATGGGTTATGCCTTTAGATTTTATAAGTCTGGCGGAAGAAACGGGACTTATAGTACCTATAGGAGAATGGGTTCTTAAGACTGCTTGTATGCAAAATAAAGTGTGGAAGAGTAAAGGATATCCCTATGATTTTATATCCATAAATGTTTCCCCTATACAATTGAAGGATAAAAATTTTTTAAATATAGTAAAAAAGATTCTAAGAGAAACTCAGTTGGAGTCACAGCATCTGGAAATAGAGATAACTGAAAGTGTTATGATGGAATCTCTTGAGGGAAATTTAAAGGTTATAAATGAACTTAAAAGTATGGGTATAAGAGTAGCATTAGATGATTTTGGAAGTGGATATTCTTCTTTAAATTATTTAAAGAGTATTCCAATAAATACTCTTAAGATTGATAAAACCTTTATAGATGGAATATGTAAAGATTCTTATAAAGATATTATAACAGAAGAAATAATAAAGCTAGCCCATAGGATGGAACTGGAAGTAGTAGCAGAAGGAGTAGAGGGAGAGGAACAAATACAATCTTTGCGGGGAAAAAATTGTAACAAAATTCAAGGATATTACTTTGGAAAACCTATGCCTTCAGAACATATAGAAACTTTATTTAAAAAACAATCTGCAATATGATTCTTAAACTGAAAAGAAGTGGCTATATTATCAGCCAATTCTAAAGATCCTCTATTTTTTAAGATAGAGGATCTCTATTTAAATTACTATGAATGAGAAAATGCAAATGGAAATCCTTTATAACTCCCATATATCATAGGGAATTAATGGCAGACTTTCTAAATCACTTCCTCGATCAATATCAGGTCTTGTGGTTATAAATTCTTTTAATATAATTTCTGCTCCTCTTTTCCAGGTTTTATAACCAGTGCTTACTAATGTTATATATTTATCACCCTTTTTAATATTTTCTATAACTTCTTCTATTGGTTGATCCTGGAAGCTATCACTAAATTTATCTTCTCCCGTTACTTCACAAACTCTAACTTTTGTGATATGTGCATCACCCTTAGTACAATTATAATTTTCATATTCTACTTTAATAATTCCATATTCCATACTATCATCTCCTCTCATTACACTATTATACCATTTTTGCAGAGACAGCCAATATACTCTAACTATAATAATTTGACTTATTTTTCAGGGTATGAAGATAGAGATAAAATTCAATATAAATTTTTAAAATATACTTTAAAATCTAAAGGATAGCCGCAGCTCAAAATCTAAAAGGAAAATATTTTGCCATATAAATTTTTACTGTGATGAACTGATATATTTAAAAAAAGTATTGACAACCTAAGTATAAAAGTGTATAGTATCTATCAACAGATATGTATGGCATCAATGGTGAAATTTTTAAAAATAGTTAAAATAAAAAACTTCTTATCTAGAGAGACGGAGGGACTGGCCCTATGATGTCCGGCAACCAATATTTTTGATTAAGAATGTATGGTGCCAATTCCAGCAGGTGTGCCTGAAAGATGAGAGAAAATGTGAAGATTTAAACTTCCTGTATGTTTTCTCATTAGGGAGTTTTTTATTTGGTAGAATTGGTTCACTGGATAAACTGGAGACTAATCAAATTTAAAATTTGATTAGTCTTTTTAGTAAGGGGGAAAAATAAAATGAATGAGATCTATCTTTTTTCATATTCCATGTATTGCTGCAAATAAGCTCAATCGTATTTAAAAATTTTTTAATTAAAATCAATAAATCACAAACTTCGACATTATTTTTTAAAAAATATTGACAAGGTAATTATAACAGTGTATATTAAATATCAATAAATATGACTGATATGATTGACAGTGAATTTCAAAAGTGGTTAAAATAGAAAACTTCTTATCTAGAAGGACGGAGGGACTGGCCCTATGACGTCCGGCAACCAACATTTTTCATTAGAATGTATGGTGCTAATTCCAGCAGGTAGAACCTGAGAGATGAGAGAATACGAGGATTCAAACTTCCTGTATTTTCTTACAAGGAAGTTTTTTTATTTTATCCGAACGCTACCAGTGCTAATACTCCCATCTTCTTCAAAGTGGGAGATAAGCACTGCTATGCGCCTGGATAAGTTCTCCTAAGGTTCAGATGGAGATAAGCAGTCCCTACAGCAAACTCCACCTGAACCTAAGAATCACTTGATAAAATTGAATTTAGTGAAATTAGTCGACTGGATAAACTAGAGACTGATCAAATCAAAAATTTGATCAGTCTTTTCTATTTATTGCTGTATTGCTACTGCTGTAAATAAAATAATTTAATCTCTTGTGCTAGTTAATTATTTTGGCATAATTTGATTTACAGATAGAAAAACTCCAACATAATATATTAACCTTTCATTAAAAATGAGCAAATAATCAATGGGGATAACATATATGTCAGAGCTTCTTAATACAATATTATTTTACCATAAATATTGAAAATTTGAAAGACTTTATTAATCTAATTCGTTGGATTAATAATCAAAATAATGAAAATACATGTGTTAATTTTAATAGCACAAGATATAAATTTAATATGTTTTTGATGATTATGATTGACTAGATAAACTAGAGATCTGGGAAACTTAAATATTTTTGTATTAGTTTTCTTGGTCTCTTTTATTTAATGAGAATTTAATAGAAATACAAAAAATAAATACAGGGGGTTTCGTAATGAGTCAAGAAGCGGTTCAAGCTATTTTAAAACCTGATTTCAGCACTGATGTTAAATTGCAAGTTAAAAATATTACAAAAAAATTTATTATAAGAAAAAAGCAAGGCGGGGAATATTCTACTGTAACTATACTAGACAATATAAGTCTTGAAGTGAAAAAAGGGGAATTTCTTGTAATTGTTGGGCCAAGCGGTTGCGGTAAGACCACGCTCCTTGATATTTTTGGCGGACTTTCCAAACCAACAGAGGGTACTGTAAGTATTGATGGTGAAATCGTAGATGAACCTGATTTGAACAGGGGAATAGTTTTTCAACAGTATGCACTGTTTCCATGGCTTACAGCTGCCGAGAATGTGGGATTTGTACTAGAAAGTCAAAATGTTAAGAAAAAGGAACGGGATAAAATTGTAGATGAACTTTTAGAATTGGTAGGACTTTCAGGTTTTAAAAATCATTACCCACACCAATTGAGCGGAGGAATGAAGCAGAGAGCAGCCATTGCAAGAGCATTGTCCTTTGAGCCTGATATACTGCTCATGGATGAACCTTTTGGAGCTCTTGATTCTCTTACCAGGGAAATTCTACAAAGAGAGCTTCTTAGAATAAGAAACAAGACAGGCAAGACCATAATATTTATCACTCATAGCATTGATGAAGCTGTTTTTCTTGCGGACAGGGTGGTAGTTATGACGGTTAGACCAGGAACTATAAAGAAAATTGTAAAAATACCACTGTCCCGCTGTTCCAGACTGGAAAATGAGGATATTAGATCCACAGGGGAATTTGTACAAACACGTCAAAATTTATGGGCATTGATAAAAGAAGAGGTTTTTAAAAGTCAGAAATATTCTAAAGAAGAAAGGAAGTGATAAGATGCAAAAAGAAGTTCATTTTTCAGAGATAAGACCAGGAGTCGAGAAAGTTAAATCCAAATTTATAAATGTCTATCAGCGAACTATTGTTATTATTGTTGTTTTAGCTATATGGGAGGTTGCACCCCGATTCAATTTAATTGATCCCGTATTTATACCGCCTCCATCTGCAATAGTATCTGCCCTAGTGAAATTGATTTTGTCCAATGAACTGATAAAATTGATAGCTGCTAGTATGCAAAGAGCAGTAATTGGTTATGCTATAGCAGTTGTTTTGGCTATTCCATTGGGATTCCTTGTGGGGTGGTTTAAAAAATTTGAAAAGTATATGGATCCATTGTTCCAGACTTTACGTCAGGTCAACACCATGACTATTTTGCCTTTATTTATTCTGCTGCTGGGGATAGGCGAGGCTTCAAAAATAGCTATGATAGCTTTTGCAAGTTTTTGGTCTACTTTCATGAATACAGTGAGTGCAGTTAAAGGTGTCGACCCGCTGTATATAAAATGTGCCAGATCAATAAAGCTCTCCAACAGTAAAATATTTAGAAAGGTGGTTTTGCCATCAGCCATCCCGTCTATTTTTACTGGATTAAGATATAGTGCCTCTGTAGCACTTCTATTATTGATAACCACTGAAATGTTAGGTGGTACCAGTGGACTTGGATATGCAATTACCAATTGGCAGATGCTTTTTCAGACGGATAAAATGTGGGCAGGCATTGTTACAATGGCCGTAATTGGATTGATTATAAATAATATTTTTGTGTGGTTTGAAAAGAGATTGACCTATTGGAAGTATGATTTCCATCAGTAAACTAGAGTTTAAATTATAAAGCAGAGGAGTTATTATTATGAAAAAAAAATTTAAATTTTTAACGCCGCTTAAAATTGTATCAGTTTTTGTAGTATTGGTATTAGGATTAACAGCATGTGGAACAAGCAGTGCAGGGAATTCAACATCGAATAAAAAAACAGCAGCATCGGGGAAAGTAACTACTGTAAATGTAGCTGGATATTGGGGGGCAGGAGGTCTTACTACCTATGATCCACTAATAGTTGCACAAAAGCTGGGATATTTTAAAAACATCAAAATTGTAGATTCCAGTGTACCAGTAGGGGCTGATACACTAGCAGCTCTTACATCCGGACGTGTTCAGGCAGCTCATCTCCAGTATTCAATTGCTATAAGTGCTGTGGCAAAAGGTGCAAAGTTAAAAGCAGTTGCAGCTGCACATGGCGGACAAAATACTTCTAATCTACATTTCTATGTACCAAAAGATAGTCAGATTAATGGTCCCGAGGATTTAAAGGGCAAGTCAATTGGTGGTATTAGGATTGGCGATTCTGCATATTATGGTCTTTCGGATTGGCTGAAAAAAGGTGGAGTATCAATAAATGATGTTAAATTTGTTACAGTACAACCAGGTGAGACATTTCAGGTATTGGAGAAAAATCAATTAGCAGGAGTAGGAACCTGGTCAGATTTTGAACAAAAACCTATAGAAGAATCAGGTAAATATCGTGTGCTATTTACTGTATATGATCTTTTTCCAAAAGGACTTATTCACTGTGGGTTGTTTCTCAACCAGAAGTTTATAGATGAAAATCCTGAAGCAGTTAAAGAACTTACTGTTGGCTTTGAAAAGGCAAATACCTGGCTTCAGGAAAATCCAGAAAAAGGTAAAGAGCTGCATGTTCAAATCGCAAAAGAAAGAGGATTGGATTCATCTGCAATAGAAAAATATTATTCTGTAGTTGATATTAGACCTCACTCACTGGCAAAAAATAGCGATGCCCAATATTTTATAGATAAATTGGAGGAATATGACTATATACCAAAAGGAAAAGTTAAAGTGTCAGATGTACTTACAAATGAGTTTAACCCTTATGATAGTAAAAGTGAGTAATATTTTGGGTGTAGGAACTCTATTGGCTTTCCCGGGCAGCATAATAGGAGCCATAGTGGCCTATCCGATGGCAAGTTTCTTGATTTCATTTGCTTTAGTTTAATTTTATTTTAAAAATAAAATTCAATATAAAATGTAGGGAGGATATTATTATGTCAAAAGAACAGAAAAAGGAAATAGATCTTACTCAAAGCACTAGTCCCATTAGAGAAGATAGCTTAGGAAGCATTAAAGCTTTTTCAGGTAAGGTAAGTGATTTGATAAATGGGAAACGTGTTGGCGAAAATCTAGCTTGGCGTGAGCATGAGTTTCAGCAGACAGGAGGATGCCTTTTGACCCAGACTGTAGGGAGACTTGTAACTATAAGGGATTCTGCACTTATTGTCCATGGACCTGTGGGGTGCGCTCAGGGTACAAATAGTTATAGGGAAATATATCAGGGAATTCCTGAAAAATCCAGGGCATGGAGGGGAGATGTGGAACTTCATTCAGTGAGCAGCAATCTTACGGAAAGTGATATTGTGTTTGGAGGAGAAAGGAAACTGAGGCTGGCAATAAAAGAGGCAGCTGGAAGATATAATCCAAAGGCAATTATAATTGCTTGTTCCTGCGCTTCAGGAGTTATGGGTGATGATATAGACGGTATAGTGGCATCGATTCAACCTGAAGTAGAGCCTATACTTGTTCCTGTACACTGCGAGGGCTTCAGATCTCAAATATCACAGAGTGCTTTTGATAGTTCATCTCATGCCATAGTGAAATATATAGTTGAAAAACCTAAAAAAAGGCAAAAGGATTTGGTGGGTGTGATAGCCCCTATGAGTGTGACATTGGGGGATAAAAATGATCTCATAAGAATGTTCAATAAAATTGGTTTGAGGGTAATATTTATTCCGGATTTTGCTACAGTAGATGAATTAAAGGAAATTTCGGAAGCAGCGGTGATTGCACCTACATGCCAGTCATACGGGCAGTATATGCAGAAAGCTCTTTATGAAAATTATGATACACCTTATTTCCTTGATCCAGCTCCGCTTGGGATTGAAAATACTAAAATATGGTTTAGAGAGGTAGCTAAGTATACAGGCAAGGAAAAAGAAGTAGAACAACTTATAAAAGAAGAATTGGATTTTGTACTGCCTAAATTGAATGAGCTCAAAAAATCATTTAAGGGTAGGGAAGCAAGTATTTATGTATCTGCAGGTCAAGCTAGGGCTGTATTTATTCCGAGGTTTGCAACTGAGTTGGGTATTGATGTAGCAGCGGTTAATACTTTGGAATTGGATCCCAATATAGTGGATGAATTTGAAGAGGTGTATAATGAAATCGGTGATTTTGAAGTACATGCATCGGATTATCAGCCTTTTGAACAGAGTCATTTATTAAACAGATTGAAACCTGATCTTTATACAGGTTGTGCATTTATGGGTCTTTATAAAAGGGAGGGCAGTCAGCTTAGGAATCACTCTTTTCTTTCTGATTTTTCACCACAGTCAAATCAATTTTTCTTCAGGGGTATATTGAATTATGGAACTATTCTGGAACGTGCTTTGAAAAATCCTTCCCTCAATAAAACATTGTACAGGGAGACTCCAAGCCCATACAAATCATGGTGGTACGAGCAGGACGATATTGAAGTTTATATTAAACAAAAAAAATCGTATGCGGAAAAAAAATAAATTCGGGAGGAGAGGATAGGTTTGTCAGATAGCATTCAAAAACTAAAACTACAGGAAGTGGAAAGTGATAAGAGGGTTCTGGAAAATCCTAAATATACTTGTGCATTGGGAGGGGCACTTTCGGTTATTACCAATATTCACAGGGCAGTGCCTATAATTCATGCAGGAATAGGCTGCGGTATGAATCAAATGCTTAGTTATAGAGCTGCAGGTGCCCAGCAGGGTGTGGGATATGTAAGTGGATTAAGTATTCCTTCCAGCAATCTTTCGGAGAGAGATGTTGTATTTGGTGGAGAAATAAGACTCAGGGAAGAGATTCGTTCTACAATAGATCTCATTGACGGGGATTTTTACTTTGTGGCAAATGGCTGCATTGCAGGAATGATCGGAGATGATGTTGAGGGAATTGTAAATGAATTTTCAGAGGAGCCAACTCCTGTATTGTATGTCGATTCAAGCGGGTTCAGAGGAAACACCTATTTTGGGTATGAAGCGGTTTTTGAGGCTGCTGTGGAACAGTTGGTTAAGCCCCTGCCTAAGGAAAAAGGACTGGTAAATATACTGGGGTTTGTACCATATCAGGATATATTCTGGAGAGGAAACTTACGTGAAATAAGAAGACTGCTCGATAAAATTGGATTGAAGACAAACCAGGTAATAGGGGATTTCAGCGGTATTGAGGGATTGAAAAAACTTTCTGCGGCAGAATACACTATAGTAGTGTCTCCTTGGGTTGGAAGAAAAACTGCAAGGCTCTTGGAAGAGAAATTTGACATACCCTATGTTAATTTTCCCAATATACCTGTAGGACCAAGGGATTCCAGTGAGTTTTTACATGCCATAGGAGAAAAAGTAGGCATATCCAGAGCAAAGATTGAGAAAGTGGTTGCAGAAGAAGAGAGAGAAGCTTATGAAGATCTCAACATCATAGGAGATGTCTGCTCAAGATTTTCAGCATCACTTCCCTTTGCAGTAGTTTCCGGATCAGCAACAGCTGTGGGGATCACCAGATTTTTAACAAATGAAGTAGGATTTACTCCAAAACTTGTAATCATAAATGACGATCCGCCAGCTGATACCAGGAAAGAAATATTAGAGAGGATCAAGAATCTTGGCGATAAAAATACTGTAGTTGAAAGTGGTGGAATTAATCCCAAAGTTATTTTTGAAATAGATTCCTATGAGATACATGAACATTTGAGAAATGCTTATTTCAGGGTGATTTTTGCAAGTTCCCAGGAGAGATATGAAGCTGAAGGTAAAAGGCAGATACATTTAAGTGTAACATTCCCAGCAGAGAATCGTGTTGTCGTAAGAGATACTTACACGGGATACGGCGGAGGAATCTCACTTATAGAAGATTTCTTAAGCAAATTTGTGCGACCATAATAGGAGAGGAGGTTAATATATGGCGAAAGTTGCTGTAGCAAGCAGCGATGGTGTTTTTATAAATGAACATTTTGCAAGGGCGGATAAATTCTTTATTTATGAAATTCACCAGGGTGGAGAATATGAATTCATAGAGATACGAGCGGTTCATTTCAATAATTCTAAAAGTGGAGAAGATAAATTAAACAAGATTATAAAGCTGATGGGAGATGTAAAATTGGTATTAGCCAGCAGTGTTGGCTCTGGAGCAGTATATGTGCTTCATGATAGGAATATTGTGGCTGTAAGTCTCAGTGGATCCATAGAGAGAGCCCTTAAATCCTATGCTAAAAGGGGAAAGATACTTGAATATCTTGTGGCCAAGGATACCTTTGGAGGTTCAGTGGATAAATCTAATTGTCCAATTAGGGCAGCAAAGATTCTGTCAAACATACGCCGTTTTGATGATTAAAAAAATTCTTTCTAATAGGCATATATATGTTTATCCGAACGCTACCATTGCTAATACTCTCATCTTCTTCAAAGTGGGAGATAAGCACTGCTATGCGCCTGGATAAGTTCTTCTAAGGTTCAGATGGAGATAAGCAGTCCCTACAGCAAGCTCCACCTGAACCTAAGAATCACTTGATTTTACAGGGTATATTTACTAGTTGGTCTATTTGTTATATTTTGAAAAATGTCTTATTCTGAATTTTTAAGAGCGTACAATATTCATATTTGGGGGAATGTTTATGGCCTACGAAGAGTTAATAGTGTCAGCATTTGGACAATCAGTTTCATGTGCAACTATGTGTGGAATGTGTGAATCATTATATAAAAAGTATAAATTTGAGAATTACAGGGTAATTGATTATGCTGATAGAAAATATAATTTACCTAAAAAAAATGAAATGGTCATTGATGACGAGCATTTGTTTGTATGGCTTTTAAGTAAAGCTTGTAAATTATTTTTTCAAAAGAAAACTATAGACTATAAGATAAAATGGCTTGTGAGAGATGCACTTCTGATTTTTATTATTTATAGGGAAAGCGGACCTAAATTACTTCTAAAAATAAATAAAATATTATCCTTTGAATGGACAAAAGGTGTATTAAAGTCAGAACTGGAACATTTTTTTAAGTATTATGAACATGAGTGGAGCCAAATATATTATAGAAATTCGGTAGAGAAAAGAGATATAAATGATATGTTTAATAAATTATTTTTTATACTTAGCAATAATAATGTATTTATTGATACTCCTATTTATAATTGGTCAGACAGACATAAATGTAGAATACACATTTGCTAATAAAGTATTTACAATGATTGATAAAAGTAAATTGAGAGGAGTGAGTAATATGCATATGGCAGATGCATTAGTATCTCCGATAGTAGCGGGCACTATGTATACTTGTTCTGCAGCAGTGGCTATATATTCAGGTAATAAAGTTAAAGTAGAAAATGACTTAAAAAAAGTATCGGCAATGGGAGTGATGGGTGCATTTGTGTTTGCAACCCAGATGATTAATTTTACAATTCCAGGTACTGGTTCAAGTGGTCATTTATGTGGTGGAATGTTACTAGCAGTAATTTTAGGACCATATGCTGCCTTTTGTACCATGATAGGTATTCTGATGATTCAGTGTTTGATGTTTGCTGATGGTGGCCTGCTTGCATTGGGAGCAAATATATGGAATATGGCCTTCTATGGATGTTTTATTGGATATTTTTTCATTTGGAGGCCATTAACAAAAGCAGAGATAACAAAAAAAAGAATTATTATTGCCTCCATTCTAGGATGTATTTTGACCCTACAGTTAGGAGCATTTAGTGTAACATTAGAGACATTATCATCAGGGATAACAATGCTGCCTTTTAGTATTTTTGTAGGTGTTATGCAGCCAATCCATCTGGCCATTGGATTAATAGAAGGATTAATTACGGCGGCAGTATTAATTTTTGTATTTGAGGCAAGGCCAGAATTATTTCAAGAAAGTAACCATTATGATTTAAAGGGGAAGATGTCGTTCAAAAAAACTCTAACAGTTTTAGGCATAATAACATTATTAATTGGGGGAGGACTTTCGCTTGCTGCTTCTTCCAAGCCGGATGGATTAGAATGGTCAATCGAAAAAATTACGGGTTCTAATGAGATAAAAGAAAAAGAAAAGGGTATTTATGAAAAAGCAAAACAGTTACAAAATATGACAGCTGTACTTCCGGATTATTCATTTCAGAATTCGAAGACTGTCCTTGGAACAACATTTTCAGGTATAGCAGGATCTGGTGTCATTCTGATTATATGTATGACAGGGTGTTATGCTTTTAATATAATTAGGAAAAGTAAGAAAAATGAATAAAATAAGTAATGCAATATATGAAATAAATAAACTAGATGAACTGGCAAATCAAAAACAGTGGATAAATCAAATACATCCATTGATAAAATTGCTGGTTACAGTGGGATATATTATAATAATTATTTCTTTTGATCAGTATGATTTGTCCAAAGTATTGGTAATGGGAGTGTATCCTATTACTATATTTATACTAGGTGAGATATCTTTTATGGAAAGCCTATGGCGATTGAGAATTGTGTTGCCTTTGGTTTGTGTTATAGGGATATTCAACCCATTCTATGATAAGACAGTAGCTTTTCAAATTGGAGAGATAGAAGTGACAGCTGGGATGATTTCTATGGCTACATTAATGATTAAGGGTATCTACAGTGTTCTGGCTTCTTATTTATTAATTGTGACAACAACAATTGAAAAAATATGTTATGCCTTGCGTCTATTGCACGTGCCAGTCATCCTGATTACGCAGATCTTATTAACTTATCGTTATATAAGTGTATTGTTGTCAGAAGTTAATAGAATTACACAGGCGTATTCTCTACGTGCACCGAATCAAAAAGGAATTCATGTAAAAGTTTGGGGTTCTTTAATGGGACAATTGCTATTGAGAAGTATAGATAGGGCAGGGATTATTTATGACAGTATGAATTTGCGAGGGTATGATGGAAGATTTTATTATTATGGGAGAAAAGTGTGTAATGCAAAGAACTGGATATATTTATTCTTCTGGGTAAGCATTTTTCTTGTCCTGAAGTTTGGTATGTCATACCTTGATTAATTGATTTAACCATTATTAAATCATAGGTATTATCAATATTCAGGCAACCAATAAAGAAGGATAATAGTTTGCAAGGCTATTGTCCTTTTTTATCCGAAGGCTACCATTGCTAATACTCCCATCTTCTTCAAAGTGGGAGATAAGCACTGCTATGCGCCTGGATAAGTTCTTCTAAGGTTCAGATGGAGATAAGCAGTCCCTACAGCAAACTCCACCTGAACCTAAGAATCACTTGATAACCAATTAAGACTTTAAATTTCTTTTTTAAATTATTGAGTTAGGAGCAATTAGTTATGAGTCATATACATATTGAACTTAAAGATGTCAGTTTTGCGTATGAGAAGGGACAAACTGTTTTATCACATATCACCATGGAGGCTGGAGAGCATAATAGTATTGGACTTATTGGTGCAAATGGAATGGGTAAATCCACATTGCTGCGCCTACTGGTAGGATTAAATTTAAATTATGAAGGAAGTATCAGTATTGAAGGGATACCTGTTAATCAACGTATGTTGGCTAGGGTTAGAGAAAAAATAGGATATGTGTTTCAAGATTCTGATAACCAATTATTTATGCCCACTGTTTATGATGAATTAGCATTTGCACCAAGAAACTATGGATTTTTACAAGAGGAAGTAGAATATCGTGTGAATAGAGCACTTGAGATGACAGAAAGTGTGCATTTAAAAGATAGACAGATTTATAAGTTATCTGGTGGAGAAAAGAAGTTAATATCTATTGCGTCGGTATTGACGGTAACTCCCGATATTATTTTAATGGATGAGCCAAGTATTGCATTGGATCCAAAAAATAGACGAAATTTAATACGAATCCTAAATCAATTTGAGCATTTGAAAATTATTGCATCCCATGATTTAGATATGATATTAGAAACGTGTAATCGGGTTATACTGTTAGACGGTGGAAGAATAGTTTGTGATGGAAAAACTAAAGACATTTTATATGATAAGAAACTGTTAGAAGAACATAATCTGGAACTTCCATTATCAATTGCCAAAGACAAATAAGATATAAGATATTTTAAATGAATAACTTATCTTGACATGGAAAAACATATATGATAACATTTATACGACTATTATTTAAATAATAGTCGTATAAATGTTATGAAATGGTCGTAAAGGAGAATATGCTTATGTCACCTAAAATATTTGATATTCAGGAAAGGGAAAATATAAAAATCCAAATGATGGAAGCTGGATTTTTATTGGTAAAAGAATATGGCATGACCCATGCTTCTGTAGAAAAGGTTACTAAGGCTGTAGGTTTGGGGAAAAGTACTTTTTATAATTTCTTTCATTCTAAAGAAATATTTATATGTGAAATTATAAAGTACCAAAGAGACAGGGCAAAACAGTTTTTTACGGATATATTAGGAGATAGGGACAGAATGAGTATGTCAGAGGGCAAAGAATTCCTGAAAAAAATTATATTTAGTGAAAATAGTATTTATAAATATCTTACCATGGAGGACATTGATAAATTGAAAGCAGCACTTCCACTTGAATATGTAATAGACTTTAATGTTGAAAAAAAGGTTATGGATGGTTTGTTTGGACACGTGGAGGGGGTTAGGGAAGATATAGATTACAAGGTGGTAGCTAATCTTATTAAAATTATGGCACTTTCAATGATGGGAAAGGAAGAACTTCATCAAGATGCTCTGGAAAGAACTTTGGAGCAAATGTATAATCTGTTATTTTCCTGTATCTTTAAAGAGAACACAAACTAGTTTTCTTTTTGCAAAAAGTTAGAGCGTTATAACTTTTCTTAGTTCATTTGTTACGAAAGGAGTAGATATTATTATGAAAAAAAGAGATGCTTCTGCCAAGAAGAAAGCAGGTTTATCCCGTTTGATGGAGCTTGCAGGTGCTAAAAAGAAAAAATTAATATTTGCATGCTTTTTGTCGGTGTTATCATCTGCAGCACGAATGGTTCCTTTTTTTACTATTTATGGGGTGATAAAAGAACTTTTAGTCTACTATACATTACCTTCTAGTATGAATGTGGAAACAATTTACAGAATGGTTTTTATTACTTTTGGAGCAGCACTGATATATGGAATTTGTGCTTTTTCATCATCAGTACTGGCTCATGGCTCTGCCTATGACATTATATATGAACTGAGGGTACAGGTTATGAACAAACTTGGACGTATTCCATCTGGTTTTTTTACTGGAACTACACAAGGAGCTATTAAAAAAGTAATTTCCGATGATGTAGAACAGATTGAAGTGTTTATTGCCCACCATATTATAGATATTGCTGCTGCAATAGCCACACCTTTGTTTACACTAATCTACCTATTCATTATAGATTGGCGGCTGGCCTTTGTAACACTAATACCTATTTTTGTATCTCTATTTCTATTGAGCAGTGGCTTAAAAAACCCGAAAGGAGCACAAACCCAAAAGGATATGCATGATACTAAGGAGAAAATGGAAGGAACTATTGTAGAGTACATACATGGAATGCCTGTTATTAAAATTTTCAACCGTACCCTCAGTGCTTTTCATCAATTTGAGGAAAATATATCTGCATATGTGAATACTGTGGAACATACTGCCTATCATTTTGCTTCTCGAATGGGTGCATACTATGCTTTTTTCGGAGCACAACTTTTGTTTCTGCTGCCTGTAGGTTTAGTTATTTCTACTAATGCCTCATCTTATATGGATTTTCTTCCCATACTTTTAATGTTCTTTCTTATAGGAGGAGGATTGAAAGAACCTATGGAAAATATGATGAATATGGTAATTCACAGTGGAAAAATTGCGGAAGGTGTAGCACGTATTGATGGAATCTTAAATCAGCCGGAGTTTGAGAATACTGGAAATGGAGATCCCTCTACATATGATATTGTCTTTGAGCATGTTTCTTTTTCCTATAATAAGAATGTACAAGCAATTAAGGATATAAGTTTTGTGGTGAAGGAAGGAACTATTAATGGACTGGTGGGTCCATCTGGCGGTGGAAAATCCACTCTAGCACAACTTTTATTACGATTTTATGAACCACAGCAGGGCAGTGTAAAAATAGGTGGAGTGGATATCCGTGATATTTCACCGGAAAAGTTGATGGACATCATATCCTATGTGTTTCAGGATTCCTTTCTCTTTCGAGGGACTATTGAAAATAATATCCGTATGGGTAATGAAAAAGCTGACTTTAAGGAAGTGGAAAAGGCTGCAAAGAATGCTAATATCCATGATGTAATTATGTCCCTGCCTCAAGGTTATAGCACTGTTGTAGGAGAGAAGGATGTTTATCTTTCAGGGGGAGAAAAACAGCGTATTGCTATTGCGAGGGTATTTTTAAAGGATACTCCTATTGTAATTTTAGATGAAGCTACTGCTTATGCTGACGCTGAAAATGAAAGTAAAATTCAACAGGCCTTTGCCCGTCTTGCTGAAAATAAAACAATACTGATAATTGCTCACCGAATTAAATCCATTGAAAAGGCAAACAAAATTTTGGTGCTTGATAAAGGTGAATTAAAAGGCTTTGGAAATCATAAAGAACTTTTAGAACAGTGTCATATATATTGCCATATGGTAGATGCAAATGAACGTCGTCATTGTTGGACTATGCGGAAAGGAGTGATTTGATTATGAATAATTTTAAAATTTGGTTTAGTACTGTTACTTTTGGAGAAACAAAAAAATATACAAAACTTTTTCTGTGGAATTTTTTAGATAGTTTTGTGGTGACCATTCCTTATGCTGTTATGGTTCTTGCCGTTTATCTTCTCTTAATTCCAGTGGCTCATTCTTCAGAGATGCTTCCGTTAAACCGACTTTGGATTTTGTGTGGTGTACTTTTGGCTCAAACCATTGTGTATGGTTTTATAAGAAGGCGTACTTATATTAAAATCTGTGTAGGATTTGCACAAACTACAAAAAAAGCTCGTATTTCCATGGGAGAGCATTTAAGAACGTTATCTATGGGGTTTTTTAGTAAACGAGATGCAGGTGATTTATCTACAGTGCTGCTTAGAGATTATACAGAGATGGAAAATTTGGCTTCTGGTCTTATTCCTCAAGTTTCTGTTATTCTGGTACGGCTTATTATTTCTATTATTGTACTATCGGCTTTTGACTGGCGTATGGTGCTTGCAGTAATTTTAACAATTCCCATGTCACTTCCCTTTGCTATCATCAGTTACAAGCGTATGGGAAAAATAAGTGATAAGCTTTTGAAAACTCAGCAGGAGGCTGCTTCCCGTATACTTGAGTATGTAGGAGGTATTCAGACCTTGAAGGCTTTCAATCAGGCAGGAGAACATTTCCGTATTTTGAAAGAAACTTTCCTTAACCAGAGTAAGCACTCTAAACGTATGGAATTGGCTGCAGCACCTATTGGTATGATTGGGCGTTTTATTCTTAATTGCGGCATAGGTATAGTAATGTTGTGCGGAGTATGGCTTTTAACAGGCGGAGAAATGTCTCCCTTTTACTATATTGTATTTTTACTCCTTTCTTTAAATATTTACGAACCCATTATGACAGTATTTGCTTTTATTGCGGATTATGCCAGAACTAATGGTTCTGCTCAGCGCATATGTACTCTAAACAATGAAAAGCCTTTGCTAGAGCCTAAAAATAGTCTCCCCATATCAGGTACAGAAATTATATTTAAAGATGTTTCCTTTAGTTATGGTGATAAGGAAGTATTGCATAATGTTTCTTTCTCTATTCCACCAAAAGGTTTGACAGCTCTAGTAGGTCCCTCGGGTTCAGGAAAATCCACCATCGTAAAGCTTGTAGCACGATTTTGGGATGTGGATAAAGGGGAAATTATTATTGGAGGTGTACCGGTAGCTAAAATAAAAAATGACCATTTGCTTTCTAAAATAAGTATGGTATTTCAAGATGTGTATCTGTTTCATGATACAATTGAGTCCAATATACGTATGGGTAACTCCAATGCAACCATGGATGAGGTTGTAGAGGCGGCAAAAAAAGCGGCATGCCATCAGTTTATATCAGCATTGCCACAGGGTTATAATACTCTGGTGGGAGAAGGTGGTTCTACTTTATCTGGCGGGGAAAAACAGAGGATTTCCATTGCCAGAGCTTTGCTTAAAAATGCACCTATTGTTCTTTTAGATGAAGCCACAGCCTCCCTTGATCCGGAAAATCAGATACTTATACAGCAGGCTATCAGTGCACTTGTAGAAGATAAAACAGTGATAGTCATTGCACATAGGCTTCAGTCCATTAGAAATGCACAGCAAATTATTGTACTTGATAGTGGAGAGATCAGAGAAAGGGGAAGTCATGATACACTGCTAAAGAAAGGCGGCATGTATGACCATCTTTGGGAAGAACAAAGCAGGGCCGGAAGTTGGAGGTTGATGGATAGTATTGTGAATTAAAAGCTATAAAAAAGATAGGTGGAGAAAAGTATCATTTATCCGATCGCTACCATTGCTAATACCCCATCTTCTATCAAAGTGGGGGATAAGCAGTGCTACGCGCCTGGATAAGTGATTCTAAGGTTCAGCTGGAGAAAAGCAGTTCTCATAAGCAAACTCCACCTGAACCTAAGAATCACTTGATTAACCAACTCCACCTGAACTCTAAATTACTTGATCTATTTTGATACTCTAAAATAGTATTCTGGAGTATTTTCTGTAATTGCTTTAAATTCATAACCACAATTTTTATAGTATTTAATGATTTTAGGAAGTGCCCTGCAGGTATTCTCATTAGTACCATCACAGTGTGCCAGTAGAAATACTTTATTTGGATTGACACATTTTCTTGTAGCTTCATTATATAGTTTATC
Source organism: Clostridium kluyveri (assembly GCF_001902295.1). Classification (NCBI taxonomy): domain Bacteria; kingdom Bacillati; phylum Bacillota; class Clostridia; order Eubacteriales; family Clostridiaceae; genus Clostridium; species Clostridium kluyveri. The sequence continues at coordinate 1,045,291 of NZ_CP018335.1, forward strand.
AACTGATGTTCTATAGTTTATACCATCTGACAAAGAAAGGTTCCAGTCGTATATTTTGTATTCATTAGTGTGTAATTTTTCTAGAAGAGAAGTGGTAAGATGATTTTTGCTTCCCGTAGGGAAACGTATTATTTTAGGAGAAAATCCTAAAACCTTTTTTACTTCATTTTCAGTTTTTATCATCTCATTTAAAAAAGAATTTTCATTGGAATATATTACACCGCATTTATGGGTGTATGTATGTAGACCTATACTGTGACCTTCATTATACATTCTTTTTAACAAATCTTCTCTACCTTCAATTTTATAGCCTATTATAAAAAAAGAGGCTTTTACATTTTGTTCCTTTAAAATATCTAATATTTTACCTGTAACTGTGCTGCTTGGGCCATCATCAAAGGTAAGATAAATTACTTTATCAGGGGAAGGAGTGGTTATATCTTCTGCACAGAATAAGTCTTTTGAAAGGGCTTTTACAGGAGAAGTATAATATATTACCATATATAAAATAAATATTGTAGTTAATAAAAAATGTTTAATCTTCATTTAAACATATCTCCTTTGCTGTTAGGATTTTGTCCCTATTAGTATTTGCTTTTATACTTAATTTATAAGTGCTTAAGTAAAAACCTTTAAAAATAGGTTTTGCTATGTTTTATATAAGTATGATAATATATGTTATATTGTTTAATTATTTTGACATACAAAGGAGTGAAAACAGTGGAAGTTTATTTTGACAACAGTGCTACCACTAAGCCCTATAATGAAGTTATAGATTCTATGGCAGATACTATGAGAAAATATTATGGTAATCCTTCTTCTGCATATTCTTTAGGGTTAAAGGCAGAATTAAAGATGAATGAGAGTAGAGATGTAATAGCTCATACTATAAATTGCAGCAGGGATGAAATAATATTTACTTCTGGAGGAAGTGAAAGTAATAATTTTTTAATAAAAGGTTTTATAAAACCAGGTAAACACCTTATAACAAGTAAAATAGAGCATCCAAGTATTTTAAATACCTGTAGACAATTAGAAAGTCAGGGGGTAAAAGTTACTTATTTAAATGTGAATAACAGGGGAGAAGTAGATTTGGAGGAACTGGATGCAAGTATTACCAAGGAAACTCATATAGTAAGTATAATGCATACCAATAATGAAATTGGAAGTGTTCAGAATATTGAATATATAGGTAAATACATAAAAGAGAGAAATAGTAGAATAAAGTTCCATGTAGATGCAGTTCAAGGCTATGGAAAATACATCATAGATGTGAAAAAAAGTAATATAGATTTGTTATCTGCAAGTGGACATAAAATACATGGACCCAGAGGGATTGGTATCGCCTATATCAGAAAAGGATTTATTCCACTGCCTTTAATATGTGGAGGAGGACAGGAAAAAGGTTTTAGATCAGGTACTGAAAATTTGTCATCTATTGTGGGATTTGCAAATGCAGCTAAAAAAGTATATGAAAGTAGAGAAGAAAATTTTAATAAAGTAAGTAAGTTGAAAAATTATTTTATGGATAGATTGAAGGATATTCCCACAGTCAAGATAAATAGTGAAGGTGATAATTATTCTCCTTATGTGCTTAGTGTATCTTTTGTAGGAGTCAAGGGAGAGGTGCTACTCCATCTTTTGGAAGAAAAACACATATATGTCTCTACAGGATCTGCATGTTCTGCCAGAGATAATGAAGAGAGTCACGTATTGAAGGCTATAGGATTAAAAAAAGAAGAATTAGATGGAACTATAAGGTTTAGCTTTGCAGAAGATAATTCATTGGAGGAGATAGACTACACTTTAGATGTATTAATTAAATCTTTAAAATTTTTAAGGAGAGTTGGTAAATGAGAAGGCTACTGCTGGTAAAATATGCATCAGAAATATTTTTAAAAGGGTTAAATAAAGGCAAATTTGAGAAAAAATTAAAAGACAATATAAAAAATATTCTAAAAGATGTGCAATATAGTTTTGTAATGGATCAAGGAAGATGGTTTATAGAATGTAGTGACATTGAAAAGGGCATAGAAAAGTTAAAATCAGTATTTGGAATATGGGAAATTTGTGTGGTAGATGAGGTGGAAGCTGATATGGAAAAAATAAAGGAGCAGTCACTTAAAAATGCCCTTGAAAGTAAGGGAATCACATTTAAAGTACTTACTAAGAGGGCAGATAAAAGTTTTCCAGGAACATCTATGGAGATAAGTAGAGAAATCGGAGCTTATATTCTACAAAATGCTCCAAATTTATCTGTAGATATAAAAAATCCAGATTTTTTTATTAATATAGAAATAAGAAATAAAGCTTATGTATATTCAAAGAAAATAAAGGCAGTAGGGGGAATGCCCTATGGTACTAATGGAAATACATTGCTTATGCTTTCAGGAGGAATAGATTCACCGGTGGCAGGATATATGATGGCAAGACGGGGAGTTCAATTAAATTGTATATATTTTCACAGTCATCCTTATACCAGTGAGAGGGCAAAAGAAAAAGTTAAAGAACTGGCAGGGATATTAAAAGGATATACGGGAAATATAAATCTTTATATAACACCTTTTACAGAAATACAGATGCAAATAATTGAAAAGTGCAGAAAGGATGAACTAACTATAATAATGAGAAGATTCATGATGAGGATAGCCTGCATTATAGCTGATAAGTATAATATAAATTCCGTAACGACAGGTGAAAGTATAGGGCAGGTTGCAAGTCAAACTATGGAGGGTCTAGTTGTAAGTAATCAGGCAGCAGATAGGCCTGTGTTCAGGCCCTTAATTGCCATGGATAAAATAGATATAATGGAAGTGGCAAGGGAAATAGGCACCTATGAAACTTCCATATTACCTTATGAAGATTGTTGTACTATATTTGTTCCAAAACACCCTAAGACTAAACCAAGACTTCAAGAAATAATAAAATCGGAAGAGAACTTGGATATAGACGTTTTAGTAGAAGAAGCCGTTTGTGACACTGAATTTTTATCTATATAAATTTTAATCATAAGATGCAGCTTGTTTGGAGCTGCATCTTTAAGCATTTAAACACTCTATTTAGTGCTATTAGTTTTTCCACTTAAAATTTTAAGTACGTTATTTTCATACCCTACATTATAGATGATATTATATGTATTTACGGTTGAATTTGATTTAGTCCCTTGAGTGGCCTGTATGGTAGTAGATACCTGTATATTTCCGTTATCCAGTTTACCACAGGTCATAGTATCTATTTTTACGGATAGGGTTTCTATATAATCTTTTCTAAAATTATCATAAGTTATGCTTTCTTGCCAACTGGAGCCTAGTAATGAGTAGGCCGTTACATAATCCTGGGAATTAATATTGTTATAAAAATAGGAAACCAAATAAGCTGCATCCTCTGTAGATAAGTTTGAATGTTCTTCAGTATAGGATTTATCCGTATTTTCCGAGGAAGATGTATATGCAATAGGGTTATCAGCCCAGGTATTTACAAGAGGGAGAATTTGAGTTATTGGTATACTGAAACCTATAGACTCATTTCCAGACTTTGCAGAATTTATTCCTATAACTTCACCTGTAGTCTTATCTAAGAGAGGGCCGCCGCTGTTGCCAGAAGATATAGGAGCAGAAATTTGATATGCTCCTTTATATTCATAATTTTCTATGTAAAAATCTCTGTTAAGACCACTTATTATACCTATAGTAGCTGTATTTTGAAGACCTAAAGGACTTCCCATTGCTATTATTTCATCACCTATATCTACACTGCTGGATTTTGAGATTTTCATGGGAGTTTTTTCTTTTAATTTATCAACTCTAACTAAAGCTACATCTGTAACATCACTTTTACCTATAAGAGTACCTTTATAAGTAGTGGTATCAGACATTTTTACTGTAATAGAAGAGGCACCGTCTATTACATGGGCGTTGGTTATTATATCTCCCTTAGTATTATATAAAAATCCAGAACCTGTGACTTTTCCAGTGCTTTTTTCCACATCAAGAGATACAACCAGTTTTTCATTTTCATGTATTATTGTCTTTAAGTCTTTAGGTTTAGAGCTACTTAAAACATCTTCTATATCTGCTAACTTAGAAGAATTCTTAGATGTTTTAAGACTTATATTCTTATGTATCAAAAAACATAATGTTACTCCACAGCATATAACAATAATTGTTATAATGAGGGAAATTACAAAGTTTTTATTTTTTTTCATGTTAACCTCCTATTGTAAAAACCAGGTTATATTTGTGATTTTAATATGATGTCCCTTTAACATATTATATTCTGTATTTTCAAATTTTCCTGTAGCACCTACATCTAAGTAATTAGGATATACATAAGTAGAGCCACTGCCAAGATTTTTGTTATTTGAATCAAATATGTCATAGTATATTTTTATGGAACTTATGGGTTTGGTAGCTATATTTTTAACAGTTCCTTTGATAACAAAATCACCATACTTATTTATATTGGTAGAAGTGGAAGTCACTTCTACAGCATTGGTTTTATTATTTTTATCTTCTGTAGCAGCGGAAGTAAGTGCCTGTTGGATTCTATTTTGCTCAGCTTTTTCAAAGGAATTTTTCTTAGCTACTATAGTTTCTTTAAAATTAAGTAATTTTTCGTCCTTTGGATTGTAGGTTATTCCTTTGTTTATGGTATCAAGAGCAGAAATAAAATTATTCTTTTTCAGATATTCATTTGCAGTATCATAGGCTACACTACTTATTCTATTCCGAAGTTCATTTGCAGTATCTTTTGCTTCTTGTATGGTATAATTTGATATCTTAGTAAGAAGATCTGCTAGATCATCTATACTGCTTTCATTATTCATTTCACTTTTTATTTGTATTACAGTTACAGCCATTCTTTTATTTTCTATAGTTTTATTTAATAAAGAGTAAAAAGCTCCCTGTTTATTATATATTAAATCGTTTGCTTTATCTAATTCATTAAAAGCCTGTATGTAATTTTTCTTTTTAATATAGTTGTCCACTATATTTATGTGTGAATTTATATTTTCCCCATCTTGTAAAATTTTTTTATCTGCCTGTAAAGTCTTATTATTTGGGCGTAAACTCAAGGCCTTGTCCACTTTAGCATAGGCTTCCGATATATTACCTTTAAGAGCTATAGTCTCAGCATTTACTCTATTTTTTTCCACATTTTTTGAAACGGTTATTTCATAGAAATAATAACCTATAGTTATAAATGTCATAAGTATTGTTGATACAAGGGGGATCATTATATTTTTATTTTTATAAAAAGAAAATTTGAAATATATCTTATTGCCATTTTTATTAGAGTCATTTTTTTTAGAAGTAGTTTTAATGGGAGGTAAAGTTTTTACCTGGCTATTTTCTACAGTATTTTTTAAAATTTTGTTAATTTTATAAACTTGAATGGTATCACTATTTGAATTTATTTCAGTGTCTTCTTTTTTTAATCTAGCACCACATTTATGACAAAAAACGGCATTATCAGACACTTCTATTTTGCAGTTATAACAAAACATAGTATTATTTCTCCTTAAATTTTGTATTAATATATAAAGTTTTACCTAGCGTATGTATATTGTACCAAAAATTCTATGTTTGGACTATAGTAATTCTTTACAGTGAGTGCTTATTATATTATATTTTTAATCTAAAAATCATTTTTGATGTAATATTATGATAAAATGTACTGGTAAATCAAATTACTACATGGTAAAATATGTATAAATGTACAAAAGGTAAAACAAATGTTATTTTTATGTGAAGGCTGCAATCGGAAAATAATTCCATGTTATTAAAGGGAGATAAATACTGCTGTGTACCTTTATAAATTCTTTAACGTATTCTAAGTGCTAAAGACATTAAGAATACTGTTAATAAGGTTCATATGGAGTAACATCTCTCTATATGCAAATTCCGCCTGAACCTTAGAAGAACTTGATTAAAATAGAGTGGAGAGAGGTTTTATGAATAAAAAGGATTTATCAAATATAAGGAAAGAATTTAAATTAGGAAGTTATATGCTTAAGATTAGAGAAGTTTATAGTGTTTATTTGAAAAAAGATAATGGAGAAGTAATAACAGGAGAACTGGAATATTTTGAAATGATGGAAGTGGAAAAGAGAGAGCTCTATTTAAATAATTTTAAGAAAGTGCTTACAGGAGCTCTTGACTCTAAAATATTTGAATTGGATTTTAAAAATATGAGTGAAGAAGAATCAGAAGAAAATACACAGCGTATATTATATGGAGCTTTAAATTCAAAGGAAAGAATAAATGAATATGTAGATAAAATAGTGAATAAAATTTGTGAAAATTATAATTATGATACGGATATAGTTATAAGTTTTACAAAAGCAGAATATTATAGTTCTGATAAGAGAGAGAAGGGGTCTTTGGACGAATATGTACAAGCTATTGATATTATATTATGTAGTGTAAATAAGGTAGAAATACCCAAGAGGATGTTAAAGTTTGATTATGCGGAGATGAGATTTAAACCTAATTCTGCATTAGACATGATTATAAATTTGAATTCTCCCATAGAAGGATTTATGTTTCCAAGCTTTACACTTGAATATGTAGATGTAAATAAGATAATTTATTATTCTTCAAAATCAAAGAATATAAACAATATTTTTGTAGAAAAAATATTAGAGTGTAATATTAAACCTACAGCTTTAGAAGAAAAGGAAAACTTTAATGCTATTTTAGGAACTTCATTAGGAGGAAAAATAAAGCCCGACATAGTTCAGGATATATACGAAAGAATAAATGAAAAATTTGAAAGTGAAGAAGAAGAGCCTATTTTAGATATAAATGAAGTAACTAGATTGTTAGAGGAAAGTGGAGTTCAAAATATAGGAGTAGTTAAAAGTGCTTTCGAAGAAGTGTGTGGTGGAGATTATGAATTTAAAGTTAGAAATGTAATACCGGATTTTAAGAGTAAATCTATAAAGATAGAAAATGAAAATACTAATATAACAATAAGTCCAAGAGATTTAAGCGCTGTAAAACAGGTAGTGAACAGATTTGGGAAGAAATGTTTGCTAATAGAACTTAAGGAGGATATGGTTATAGATGGATTCAACCTGGAAACAGAGAAAATAGAAGAATATATTTAAAAAGGATGTATTTTTAAATATACATCCTTTTGTAAACTTAATTATAATGTTATTTTTTAAATATACCAAAAGGTTTTCCTATAGGTAAAAATTCTCTTCCAAAGTGAGGATTTAATACAGCAGCAGCAGAACCATAAAAAGCTGTAAGTGATGCCAATAATTCTGCAATTCCTGCTAGTTTGTGGGAAAACTCTGGCAAAATGTCAAAAGAATTAAGTGACAGTCCTATAAATAAGAAAATTATAAAAAAGAAAACTGAAAATAATACCTTGTTAGTCTCAGCTGCACCTATGGTCATAAATATAGTGAATATTAAATATGCTATAAATGCAAAACCCAACTGTTTTGGATCTACTGATCCTGCAAGACCTTGTCCAAATGTACCGGCGTTAATTATCCATGACATACCTACTGCAAACCAGAATAGTGCAAAAGCTCCAAAGGCTGTTGTGCCAAAAGTATTTTGTCTTTTGGAATCGTTAATACAAGCAAATAGTTGAGCAAAACCACCTAAAAATATTGCCCAGGGAATTACAAAAGAAGTGCCTTCAGTGATGCCCAGTTTCTGAGAGGAAGCTACTAAAGTTACAACAGCAAGTCCAAATAGCCCCAATGCCGATGGATCACAGTTAGCGATTTTGATGTGTTGAATTTCATTTGAATTCATGATAAGTCCCCCTTATAAGTTATATTTGTGAATTATTTCACATAAATAATTTATCAAAAAAAAATGCATTTGTAAAGTAAATTTTGAAATTTTATAAATTTAATTTTTTTTGCCCAGAGATAAATAAAATTATTCTATTTTCAGTAAATTAAAAGTTGTTAAATTTTATATTATAAAAATATTGACAATATACCTAAGCACTGATATACTAATTACTACAATATTAAATATCATAACTTATTAAGAGAGGCGGAGGGAAAGGCCCTATGAAGCCCGGCAACCAGCATTATGTAATGCATTGGTGCTAAATCCTGCAGCATTGTAGCTGAAAGATGAGGTAGTCATTGAGGATGTAAACTCAGGGATTTACCCCCCTGAGTTTTTATAATTTAATCAATCTAAAAGTTGACCAGAAAAACTGGAGACTAAATCTTAACTTTATAAGTATAAGATTTAGTCTTTTTTGTTTTGATATATTTATTTAAATTAAAATAAGAAGTATATAGGTGAATGCTGGGTGTAAGGGGGTAAAGACCGATTATATGATAGATATAAGAAATTTAAATAAAACATTTAATACATCTAAGGGTAAAGTTGAAGTTTTAAAGGATATAAATCTTAAAGTTGAAAAAGGAGATATTTTTGGCATTATAGGATTTAGTGGGGCTGGAAAGTCTACTATGATACGATGTTTGAACAGACTTGAAGAACCTACTTCTGGAAGTATATTTATTGGAAATAATGATATTGTGGCTATGAATAAAGCTGAGCTTAGAGAAGCCAGAAAAAAAATTGGAATGATATTTCAAGATTTTAATTTATTTGATTCAATGAATGTATATAAAAATGTAGCTTTCCCTTTAAAAATAGCTGGTTACTCTGAAGAAAAAATAAAAAATAGAGTGTATGAAATATTAAATTTAGTGGAACTAAGTGATAAAGTAGACTTTTATCCCGCACAACTAAGTGGAGGTCAAAAGCAAAGAGTAGGTATAGCAAGGGCTCTGGCTAATGAACCAGATGTTTTGTTAAGTGATGAAGCTACTTCTGCTTTAGATCCACAAACTACTTATTCTATATTGGAACTTTTAAGAGATATAAATAAAAAATTGAATTTAACTATATTACTTATAACTCATGAATTAGATGTTATTAAATATATATGCAATAATATGGCAGTAATTGAAGATGGCAGTATCGTGGAAGCAGGAAGCACAAATTCAGTATTTTTAAATCCTAAAAGTAATACTGCAAAAAAATTTGTTAAAATAATGGGAAATCTCAGTATAAATTCTGAATGTGCTGGAGGGGAGGTAATATGACTGATGATTTTAAAATATTTGTTCTAAAGGGATTATCGGAAACTATAGAAATGGTGATTATAGCTGGCAGTATAGCTTTACTTATAGGAATGCCACTTGGAATCATTCTTGTTGTTACTAAAAAAGGACATATTTTGGAGAATGAAAGATTAAATAAGATATTAGCTACTATGGTAAATGCAATAAGATCTCTTCCTTCTATAATATTAATTGTAGTTTTACTGCCCTTAGCTAGGTTAATTGTAGGGACTACACTTGGTATGAAGGCGGCTATTGTACCTATATCCATAGGAATATCACCTCTTTTGGCTAGAATTATTGAGACATCTATAGAACAAGTAGAATGGGGAAAGATTGAAGCAGCATTATCTATGGGAGCAAAACCATTTCAGATTATATCAAAGGTTTTAATACCGGAGGCACTTCCTTCCCTTATAAAGGGAATTACAATTTCAATTATATCTATTATTGAATTTACTGCTGTGGCTGGGGTTATAGGTGCAGGGGGATTAGGGAGTCTGGCAATACGTTTTGGTTATCAGAGATTTCGTGAGGATATAATGATAGCTACAGTAATATTATTAATTTTTTTAGTACAGTTTATACAGTTTTCAGGAGATCGCATTTCTAAGCATGTAAATAAAAAGAGATATAAATTTGATTGATTATTTTTAAGGGGGATAAATCAATATGAAGAGAAAAAGTATAATATTTTTAGTTTTGGCGTTGGTTGTAGGATTATTTTCGGGCTGCGGCAATGGGGATGACTCAAAAAGTGCAGACAGTAAAAGTGACAAGGCTGTGGTGAAAATAGGAGCAGCGGCAGTGCCACATGCAGAAATATTGAATCATATAAAACCTGCACTGGCAAAAGAGGGGATAGATTTACAAGTTATTGTTTTAGATAGCGAAGATGAGTTAAATCCAGCTTTACAGGAAAAACAAATAGATGCCAATTATTTTCAACATGTACCTTATTTAGAGTCTGTAGCTAAAGAAAAAGGATATAATTTTGCAGTGGCTGGAAAAGTTCATGTGGAACCCATAGGTTTTTATTCTGATAAAATTAAATCTAAAGATGAACTTAAAGATGGCGCCAAGATTGCTATACCTAATAATCCTTCAAATGAATACAGAGCTTTAGCTCTTCTTGAAGCTCAAAAACTTATTAAATTAAAATCCGGGATATCTAATTATAATGCTACGCCTTCAGATATTGCAGATAATCCTAAAAATCTGGAATTTGTAGAAGTTGATGCAGCCCAGCTTCCAAGGGTATTGCCAGATGTAGATGGCTCCGTAATAAATACAAATCTTGTATTAGAAGCTAAAATGGATCCAAATAAAGCACTATTTAGAGAAGATAGCAATTCACCTTATGCAAATGTAATTGTTGTAAGAAAGGGTGATGAAAATAAAAAAGAAATTAAAGCCATAGTGGCAAAGCTGAATTCAGAGGATGTGAAAAACTTTATAAAAAGCAAATATGGAGTTGCAGTAGTGCCGGCTTTTTAAAATAATTAGAAAGGGAGATGCCGCTTGAAAAGAATCTATATTTTTTCATATTCTATGTATCAATGCGATTTATCTGAAGGCTAGAATTAGCTAATACTCCCATCCTCTTCAAGATTGGAGATAAGTACGGCTAACGCACATGGATAAGTAATTCTAAGGTTCAACTGGAGATAAGCATTTTTCTATAGCCAAACTCCATCTGAACCTAAGAATTACTTGATGATTATAAACTATATTGTTTAAAAAGTATGTATAATTTGGATGTTTAGTTGACCAGTATACTGGAGACTAAACTTTATGTTTTGTAAAGCAAAATCTCCTCATAGTATTTGGATTCATATAAATATGTAAAAGGTTAAATGATAATTATAAAGGAGGTATATTTTTGGGTATTAATATAAAATCCTCAGAGGTTGAAATTAGAGAATCTAGATTAGGTTCTATTACTGGCTTTGCAGGAACTGCTAAAGAGCTTTGTAATAGATCTAAAGGTAAAAGATTATGTGATAGAAGGCGCTCTTTTAGCCAATGTTTAGGATGTAATTCAGGTTATTCACTGTGTCAGCTTATTATGATACAGGATTCTGTGGTAATAAATCATGCCCCAATAGGATGTTGTGCAGATTTACCTGATTTTAATTTTACTAACAGAGTAGGACAAATTAAAAGGAATCTTCCATTAAGAAATGCAAGACTATTGAATACAAATTTAACGGAAAAGGATACTATATATGGGGGAGAGGAAAAATTAAGAAAAACTATAAAAGAAGCTTATGAAAGATTCAAGCCTAATGCAATTTTTGTTACCACTTCCTGTGCCTCGGGAATTATAGGGGATGATGTAGAAGTAGTAACTAATGAAGCAGAAAAAGAATTGGGGATACCCATAGTTTTCGTAGCTTGTGAGGGTTTTAGATCAAAAATTTGGACAACAGGTTTTGATGCAGCATATCATGCCATTTTAAGAAAAATTGTTAAGCCTCCTGTTAATAAAAGGGAGGATCTAGTAAATGTAATTAATTTTTGGGGAACTGATATATTTACAGAGCTATTTGGACGAATTGGGCTAAAGCCTAATTACATTGTACCATTTTCTACTATAGCACAGCTTGAAAAAATATCTGAAGCTGCAGCTACAGTACAAATATGTCCTACACTTGGCACATATTTAGCAGCAGGATTGGAGCAAGAGTATGGAGTGCCAGAAGTAAAAGCACCACCTGCTTATGGACTTAAGGGTACAGATCTTTGGTTTAGGGAACTTGGCAGAATAACAGGAAAAGAAAAGGAAGTTGAAGAATTGATAAAGTCTGAAAGAGAAAGAATTGCCCCTAAACTTAAGGAACTGAGAAGTAAATTAAGGGGAAAAAGAGTATATATTACTGCAGGTGCAGCTCATGGCCATAGTTTAATAGCGCTTTTAAAGGACCTCCATATGGAAGTGGCAGGTGCAGCAATATTTCATCATGATCCTTGCTGTGATAATAAAGATCCTAGAAGTGAAAGTCTTCCTCATGTAGTGAAGAATTATGGAGATGTTAAAAATTTCAACGTATGCAATAAACAACCTTTTGAGTTAGTGAATGTACTAAACAGGTTAAAACCAGATTTGTTTATAGCACGGCATGGAGGTATGTCCGCCTGGGGGCCAAAGCTTGGAATACCTACATTCTTAATGGGAGATGAGCAATTTGGACTGGGATATCAAGGATTGATTAATTATGGTGATAAAATCATAGATGTACTTTTAACTAAAGAGTTTGTAACTAACATTGCAGCGCATTCCAAGCTGCCATATACTGATTGGTGGCTTAAACAGGATCCTTATACTTTTCTGGGAGGTGATATCTGATGGATGAAATAATAGAGCAGCCTAGACATTATTGTGCATTAGGTGCACAACAATCAGTACTAGCTATAAAAGGAGCTATTCCTATACTTCATTCAGGGCCAGGTTGTGGAATTAAACTTTTTGATGGTCTTAGTGTCGATTCAGGATATCAAGGAGTAGGTTATTCTGGTGGAAGTTCTGTACCTTGTACAAATACTACAGAAAGAGAAGTTGTGTTTGGGGGAGAGCAGAGATTAAAGCAAGTGATAGATGGAACTCTTAAGGTTTTAAAAGGAGATCTTTTTGTAGTTTTAACAGGATGTACTTCTGATATAATAGGAGATGATGTAGGGCAAGTAGTAAGTGAATATAAAGATAAAGGCATACCTATAGTTTATGCAGAGACAGCAGGTTTTAAAGGAAGTAATTTTAAAGGTCATGAATTAGTTATTGAAGCCATTATAAATCAGTTTGTAGGTGAAGAACCAGTAAAAAAAGAAATGGGATTAGTAAATGTATGGTCTGTACTTCCTTATCAGGATACATTTTGGTGTGGAAATTTAAGCGAGATAAAGAAATTACTTGAAGGAATAGGGCTAAAAGTGAATATACTTTTTGGTACAGAGTCCGGCGGCGTCAGTGAATGGAAAACAATACCACAAGCACAATTTAATTTAGTTTTATCACCTTGGGTAGGTCTAAGTACTGCCAAATTATTGAAGAAAAAGTATGGTACTCCTTATTTGCATTATCCAATTTTGCCCATAGGTGCAAAAGAAACTAGTAAATTTTTAAGAACTGTGGGGGATTTTGCTAAGCTTAATAAAGAAAGGGTGGAAGCTTTTATAAATGAAGAAGAAGAGAGATTTTATTATTATATTGATAGATCAATAGACTTCTTTATAGAATTCAGATATAGTGTGGCAGATAGATTCTTTAATATAACAGATTCTTTTTATGCCCTTGGAATTAGTAAATTTTTAACCAATGAACTAGGTATTGTTCCAGGAGAACAATATATTACAGATGATACTCCTTGGCAATATAGAAAAAGCATAGAGTATGAATTTGAACATCTTTCAAATAGCACTTCTGCTAAAGTAATATTTGAAGTAGATGGAGGAAAAATACATCAAAGTTTGAGAAAATATGAATATGGCAATCATACTCCTCTGATTTTAGGCAGTTCATGGGATAGAGATATAGTGTCAGAATTAAATGGATTTGGAATAAATATATCTCTGCCGGTGAAGCATAGGTTAGTGCTAAATAGAACTTATGTGGGATATAATGGGGGATTAACTTTAACGGAGGACATATACAGTAATATACTGGAGACTTATAAATAATGGTATATAAAATTTATGTAGTACAAATCTGATTTATTAAAAAAATTATTTCAATTTTATTGACATCGTAAAGTTTAATATAATATAATGAAAATTAATGAAAGTAATAATTCAAAAATTTAATGAATATCCTTATCAAGAGAAACTTAGGGAATGGCCCGATGAAGTTTCAGCAACCACATTTTAATTTTATGTAAGGTGCTAAGTCCATCAGAACATAGTTCTGGAAGATGAGGTAAAGAAAAAACCTTTAAGGTCGATTCTTTTATATCTTAATGATGATATACAACCCTCTTCTTGTTTGGAAGGGGGTTTTTGATTTTTATATTAATAAGATTGTATAAAAGGGGGTATAATATAAAAATGGAGAAAAAAATTGAAAGGAAAAATCAGATTTCGGAAGAATATATAAGAAAAATAGTTGAATCATTGAAAAATATAAGCTACGGATCAATAACTTTGGTAATTCAAGATGGGATAGTGATTCAAGTGGAAACTAAAGAAAAAATAAGACTTAAATAAAAGGGTAGTTGTTGATTATCCTCTGAATAAAGAGTAAAATATAATCAGAAACAATGTTGAGCGTTTAGGTCGGGTATTACCCTGTTTAACTGCTGGAGTAACTTTGTGGCTGATTTTTTTTATATTTAAATATGAGTCAAATACTCGGATTTAAAGGAGAGATAAAATGTCAAATAAATTATTAGAAATAAACAATTTAAAAGTAAAGGTTGAAGATAAAGAAATATTAAAGGGAGTAAACTTAGAAATTGGTAAGGGTGAAGTTCATGCCATAATGGGACCAAATGGTGCGGGAAAATCTACACTTGTAAATACTATTATGGGCCATCCTAAATATAATATGACAGCAGGAGATATAATGATTGAAGGAAAGTCTATCAGTGACTTAGAAGTAAATGAAAGGGCAAGGTGTGGAATCTTTATGTCTTTTCAATATCCACAGGAGATACCAGGTATAACTGTGGAAAATTTCTTAAGAAGCGCAAAAATCTCAGTTTCTAAAAAGAAAATAGGCATTTTGGCATTTAGAAAAATTTTGAAAGAAAAATTAGAACTTTTAAAAATAGATGAAAGTTATATTAAAAGATATTTAAATGTGGGATTTTCTGGTGGAGAAAAGAAGAAAAATGAAATACTTCAGATGGCGGTGCTTGAACCAAAACTTGCTATGCTAGATGAAACGGATTCAGGACTTGATATAGATGCAGTAAAAATAGTATCAGAAGGAGTAAGCAAGCTTAGAACAAAGGAGAATTCTATACTTATAATTACCCATCATAATAGTATTTTAGAGTATTTAAAACCAGATTATGTCCATATACTTGTAGATGGAAAAATAGTTGAGACCGGGAATGCATCTTTAGCTGAAGAAATAGAGAAAAGCGGATATGATAAATTTAAGTCTTTGGTATAGTTTACTGCTTAATAAGAGAGGTGATCCTGTTGAAAAAAAATAAGACTTATATAAAAGATATAATAAGAAGTATTTATGACATAAAGAACAAAGATAAATCTGTTTATAAAACGGATAGAGGGCTTACAAAGGAGATAATAGAGGAAATATCTTATGAAAAAAATGATCCAGCTTGGATGAAGGAGTTTAGGCTTAAGGCTTTGGATATATATGATAATATGTCAATGCCATCCTGGGGACCTGATTTAACAGATCTAAATATGGATAATATAGTTGCCTATGTGAGACCAGATACTGACATAAAACATAATTGGAGAGATGTTCCTAAGGATATAAAAAATACTTTTGATTTGCTGGGTATACCTAAAGCAGAGCAAAAATCACTAGCAGGAGTGGGTGCCCAATATGATTCTGAAGTTGTTTACCATAATGTAAGTGAAGATTTGAAAAAACAAGGTGTACTATATATGGATATGGAAACAGCCATAAGGGATTATGAAGAATTGGTTAGACCTCATTTTATGAAACTTGTACCTCCAACGGATCATAAATTTGCTGCACTTCATGGAGCAGTTTGGTCTGGTGGATCTTTTGTATATGTTCCACAGGGAGTGAAGGTTGATATTCCAATTCAATCTTATTTTAGATTAAATGCCCCAGGAGCAGGACAATTTGAACATACCCTTATAATAGTTGAAAAGGGAGCGAAAATTCATTATATAGAGGGCTGCTCTGCACCTAAATATTATGTGAATAATCTGCATGCAGGTTGTGTGGAAGTTTATATAAGAGAAGGAGCTTCATTAAAGTATAGTACCATAGAGAATTGGTCCAGAAATATGTATAATTTAAATACAAAAAGGGCAATAGTAGATAAAAATGGTCATATAGAATGGGTAACAGGGTCTTTTGGCTCTAAAGTGTCAATGCTGTACCCTATGAGTATATTAAAAGGCGAAGGGGCAAAATGTGATTTTACAGGTATAACTTTTGCAGGTGCTAATCAGTATTTAGATACAGGTTCAAAGGTAGTTCATGCAGCACCAAATACTACATCTACTGTAAATTCAAAGTCCATATCTAAAGATGGAGGTGTCGCTATTTATAGGGGACTTTTAAGTTCTACAAAAAATGCAGTTAACTCAAAATCAAGTGTATCCTGTGAATCACTCATGTTGGATAGTAAGTCCAGATCAGATACCATACCTGTTATAAATGTATCCAATAATAATGTAGACATAGGACATGAAGCTAAAATAGGAAGAATAAGTGAGGATGCTATTTTTTATCTTATGAGTAGAGGACTCACAGAGGAAGAAGCAAGGGGTATGATAGTCACGGGTTTTGTAGAACCTATAGCAAAAGAGCTTCCACTTGAGTATGCTGTAGAGATGAATAATTTGATTAAGGTAGAGTTAAAGGGAACTATAGGATAAGGAGGTATGTAGTAGGATGTTTAATGAAAACAAAGACAAGGAAGTTATATTTCAGGATAAAAGGGACTTTAAGCTGAATTTAGCCTATGTCCCCACATGGAAATATCTTGGACTAAATAATTTTCACATTAAAAATTGTAGACTTTCCAAAATAAACCCTTATAATAAGGATTATATAAATTATAAAATTGAAGATTTTAAAGAGGCTGTTATAATGCCTATGAATAAAGGAATAAAAAATGAATATTTTCATGATTATCCCAGTTTTAAAAAAGCAGCTTTATTATGTGGAGATTTTGTAAACTTGGGAGAAGAGATGTTTAATTCGGGGGTATTTATAAAAGTTCCCCAAAATAGGATTTTGCATTCAAATGTGAGGCTTGATTTTAATTTGGATAAAGATAATAATATGGTCATAGATCATAATATAATCGTAGCGGAACCAAATAGTAAGGTTACTTTTATAGTAGATTATCATACAGATAATGGAGAAATAAATGCCTTTCATAATGGACTGACTAAAATAATTGCAAAAGATGGGGCAGAGGTGGATGTTATAAAAGTTCAAAGGATGAGTAATAAATCCTCTCATTTCGATTGGAATATGGCAATTTTAGAAAAAAACGCAAAAATAAATTGGATAACCATAGAAATTGGAAGTAGTATAAATGTTACAAATTATAATTCCGATTTACTAGGAGAACATAGTGAGGTTAATATTTATTCAGCCTATATGGTGGATGGAGATAGAAAACAGGATATTTATTATACCAACAATCATTTTGGTGAAAAGAGCGTTAGTAATATGTGGATAGAAGGGGTTCTAAAGGATAGAGCAAAGAAGATATTTAAAGGTAATATAGATTTTAAAAAAGGATGTCATGAATCCAAGGGATCACAGATGGAAGAAGTACTTCTTTTAAATCCTGAAGTGAAAACAGATTCTATTCCAATGCTTCTTTGTGGGGAAGAGGATGTAGATGGAGCACATGCAGCCAGTATTGGTAAAATAGATGAAGATGAACTTTTTTATTTAATGAGCAGAGGTTTTAATTATAGTGAAGCACAAAAGCTTGTAATAGAAGCCAGATTCAATCCTATTTTTGATAAAATTCCTGAGGAGGATTTGAGAAAACTTTTATCTGAAGAACTTAATAGGAGGATTATATAATGAGTGGTTTAGATGCAAAAATAACAAATATAAATGTAAAAAAAATAAGAAAGGATTTTCCTATACTATCTATAAAAGTGAATGGAAATGATTTGGTATATTTAGATAATGGTGCCACAACTCAAAAACCAATAGCTGTGATAAAAGCTGTTGAAAACTATAATGAAAATTATAATGGAAATCCTCATAGAGGTGCTCACTATTTGGGAGTTACATCTACAGAAGCTTATGAGGGAGCCCGTGAAAAAGTAAGAGAATTTATAGGAGCAAAAAAATGCTCTGAAATAATATTTACAAGAAATGCTACAGAGTCTCTCAACTTGGTAGCGTATACCTACGGTATAAATTTTATAAACAAAGGGGATGAAATAGTAATTCCTATATCAGAACATCATAGTAATATACTTCCCTGGCAAATGATATCAAAAGCCAAAGGTGCAGTACTGAAATATATGTATACTGATAAAAATGGAAGATTAACTGAAGCGGAGTATAAACGTAAAATTACAGATAAAACAAAGCTTGTTTCTATTGCACAGATGTCCAATGTACTTGGAACAAAATATCCAGTTAAAGAAATTGCAAAATATGCTCATGAAAAAGGAGCTGTGGTTATAGTGGATGGAGCCCAGAGTGCTCCCCATATGAAAGTAGATGTGTGTGATATTGATGCAGATTTTTTTGTGTTTTCAGGTCATAAAATGTTGTCTTCCATGGGGATTGGAGTACTTTATGGAAAAGAAGAACTTCTGCTAAAAATGCCGCCTTTTTTAAGAGGAGGGGATATGATAGAATATGTCACAGAACAGGAAGCTACTTTTGCAGAACTTCCATATAAATTTGAAGCAGGAACTCAAAATGTAGAAGGAGCTGTATCTATTGGGGCAGCTATTGATTATTTAAATTCAATAGGACTTGATAAGATTGAAGCATATGAAAAAGAACTTACAGAATATGCACTTGAAAAAATCAGTGAAATAGAGTATGTTACAGTATATGGAGCTAAAGATACAGAACATAGAGGAGGAATTATTTCCTTCAATGTAAAAGATGTGCATCCTCATGATGTGTCAACAATATTAAATAATTACGGAGTGGCAATAAGAGCAGGACATCACTGTGCACAGCCCCTTATGAAATATTTAGGTATACAGTCATCTTCAAGAGCTAGTTTTTATTTCTATAACACCTATGAAGAAATAGATAAATTTATAGAGGGTCTTAGGCAGGTAAGGAAGTGGTTAGGATATGGACGATCTTAGTATGATATACTCAGAAATAATAACAGAACATAATCAAGATACTACAAATAAAAGATATATAAAAGATGCAGATGTAAAAGAGAGAGGACATAATCCCAGCTGTGGAGATGATATAACTCTTTTATTAAAATTTAATGGAGATGTAATAAGTGATTTGGCTTATGAAGGCAGTGGATGTGCCATATCTCAGGCTTCTACATCTATGATGATAGATTTGGTAAAAGGTAAAACCATTGATGAAGCCATAGATTATGTAAATCTCTTTATAGGGATGATAAAAAAAGAAGTTACTGATGAGAAAGAATTAGAAAAATTGGAAGATGCCATTGCCCTTAAAAATATATCTACATTGCCTGGTAGAGTAAAATGTGCAGTACTTGCATGGCATACTTTAGAAGAAGCTATAAAAAATAGAAAAGTAGTTTAGAAAATCAAGTAATTCTTAGGCTCAGGTGGAGTTTGCTCATGAGGAATGCTTTTCTCCACCTGAACCTTGGAAGAACTTATCCAGGCACGTAGCAGTGCTTATCCCCAACTTTAAAGAAGCTTGGGGGTGTTAGCAATGGTAGTGTTCGGATAAATCTCCTACCCAAAGTAAGTATCTTAGGCAGGAGATTTTTAAGTAAAAGTAAACTATAAAATAGGATTGGCTAACTCTATCACATTTATGGTGGATAGATATTCTTCACATAGTTTGTTTATATCTTCTTTGGATGCAAAGGAAGATTCTATTCCATTTTTTATAACTTTTTTTATGTCATCAAATCTAAAGCTTTGATATTTTATAAGATAATTGAATTCTTCAATTAAGTTAGTATTTGATACAGTTGTATTATCGGTATTTACTGTAATGATTAGATCTTCATCTAAATATTTTTTTATAGGATGTTCCTGGTAAGAAGTTACAGCTGAAGTATTTACGTTACTGGTTATACATACTTCCAGGGGAATTCTATTTCCTTTTAGGTAGTTTATTATTTCTTTGTCCTTGTATGCATAAGTGCCGTGTCCTATTCTTTCCGCCCCTAAAATATTTATAGATTTTATTATATTTTCTGGCAAACCCGTTTCTCCAGCGTGTACTGTTCGATGAAGTCCGTATTTTCTGGCTAGTGTAAAAGCTTCTTCATGAATTTCAGGAGGAAAGTCTGATTCATTTCCCGCAAGATCTACAGCAACTACACCTTTGCCAACATATTTTTTAGCTGTATTTACAAGCTCTATTCCTTTTTCTACAGGTTCTTGTCTTAGTATACATAAAATTAAGTTAGACATAATATTTAAATGAGTTCTTCCGTAATTCATAGCGGTTAATACAGTATTTATAACTTGATCTAAAGTTAAACCATCTTTTAAATGATTGAAAGGGGCAAAGCGTATTTCTATATATTTTATATTTTGTTTTAAAGCATCTTCTAATAGTTCTAAAGTTACCCTATATATATGTTCCTCCTTCTGCATGATTTGTATGGGAAGATTGAACTTATTTAAGTATTCTTTTAAAGAAGTACATTTTCCAATGACTTTAATTTCTTCTTGGAAGTTAGCTAGTTCTTTATTTGGAAGAGGTATGTTCTCCTTACAGGCGATATCTAAAATAGTTTCTGGCCTTAAACTACCGTCTAAATGACAGTGTAAATCTGTTTTGGGAATAAGTTTAAGTATTTTATTTAAATTCATTATGGTATCACTCCTTTAAAAGTTTTTTAGAATAATAATATTGAAGTTTATCTGAAGGTGGCAATTAGCTGATACTCTCTCTTAAAAATGGAGATAAGCATTGCTGCGTGGCTAGATAAGTTCTTCCCCTAAAGGATAACGTATTCTAAGTGCTAAAGACACTGAGAATACTGTTAATAAGGTTTAGGTGAGGCAAGTATTTCTCATAAGCAAACTCCACCTTAGCCTAAGAATTACTTGATAATATAGTATCATTATTAGTATGCATTTACAATAAAGAGGTTTTAATGTATGTTAATACATTATTTGTCTAAATGTAATATTTGATAGTATAATTTATGTTTTAAAGTAAATAAATGTATTATATTAATTATTGCAATATATAAGAGAAAGTAATACAATAAAAAAGGTTGTAAAAAATTAATAAATGGAGTGAAAATTTATGAAACGAATAGAGCAACTTAGAGAAAGATTAAATGAGCTGGTTGTTAAAAGCGATGTATTATATAGAGGAGAAGTATTGAAGTTAAGTCAGGAATTAGATAAGTTAATATATGTTCAATATAACAAGGACATTAAAGAGAATGGTGATAGTTTTCAATATGATATGTAAAAATGATTTTAAATGTATTGGAGAAGTATGAGGTATTGGTATCCTAAATATAAAATTTATTTGTACATATTACATTTAAAATAAAAAGCTTGTGTGTATAAATTTTTATAAAAGTACATAATGCATAATAAAAGCATATAATGCTATAAGTCCTCTTACTGTTCCAATTACTTTGTAAGATTAAATGAATCAATTTTTATAAAATAAAAAAGTGATATAATAATGTTGACAAAGAGAAAATGAGATGATATACTGTAAAAGCTGTCTGGGGAAGAAGACAGTAAAGCTGAAATATGATCCTTGAAAATTAAACAGAATGAAGAAGATAGGTAAACTTATTTATTAAGAATAAACCAGCAATTCTTTTGAGCTGCGAGAGCAGTAAAGAGAGTAATTTCGTAAAGTAAGAAATGAGTCAAAAACTTTTAAAATAAGAGTTTGATCCTGGCTCAGGACGAACGCTGGCGGCGTGCCTAACACATGCAAGTCGAGCGAAGAAGTCCCTTCGGGGATGGATTAGCGGCGGACGGGTGAGTAACACGTGGGTAACCTGGCTCAAAGAGGGGGATAGCCTCCCGAAAGGGAGATTAATACCGCATAAAAGGTAAATATCGCATGGTAAATACCTTAAAGGAGAAATCCGCTTTGAGATGGGCCCGCGTCGCATTAGCTAGTTGGAGGGATAAAAGCCCCCCAAGGCGACGATGCGTAGCCGACCTGAGAGGGTGAACGGCCACATTGGAACTGAGATACGGTCCAGACTCCTACGGGAGGCAGCAGTGGGGAATATTGCACAATGGGGGAAACCCTGATGCAGCAACGCCGCGTGAGTGAAGAAGGTTTTCGGATCGTAAAGCTCTGTCATCCGGGACGATAATGACGGTACCGGAAGAGGAAGCCACGGCTAACTACGTGCCAGCAGCCGCGGTAATACGTAGGTGGCGAGCGTTGTCCGGAATTACTGGGCGTAAAGGGTGTGCAGGCGGATATTTAAGTGAGATGTGAAAGACCCGGGCTTAACCCGGGCAGTGCATTTCAAACTGGATATCTAGAGTGCAGGAGAGGAGAACGGAATTCCTAGTGTAGCGGTGAAATGCGTAGAGATTAGGAAGAACACCAGTGGCGAAGGCGGTTCTCTGGACTGTAACTGACGCTGAGGCACGAAAGCGTGGGTAGCAAACAGGATTAGATACCCTGGTAGTCCACGCCGTAAACGATGAGTACTAGGTGTAGGGGGTATCGACCCCCCCTGTGCCGCAGTAAACACAATAAGTACTCCGCCTGGGAAGTACGATCGCAAGATTAAAACTCAAAGGAATTGACGGGGACCCGCACAAGCAGCGGAGCATGTGGTTTAATTCGAAGCAACGCGAAGAACCTTACCTGGACTTGACATCCCCTGAATAACTCGTAATGGAGGAAGCCCTTCGGGGCAGGGAGACAGGTGGTGCATGGTTGTCGTCAGCTCGTGTCGTGAGATGTTAGGTTAAGTCCTGCAACGAGCGCAACCCCTGTCGTTAGTTGCCATCACGTAAAGGTGGGCACCCTAACGAGACTGCCGCGGTTAACGTGGAGGAAGGTGGGGATGACGTCAAATCATCATGCCCCTTATGTCCAGGGCAACACACGTGCTACAATGGGCAGAACAGAGAGAAGCAATACCGCGAGGAGGAGCAAATCTCAAAAACTGCCCCCAGTTCGGATTGCAGGCTGAAACCCGCCTGCATGAAGTTGGAGTTGCTAGTAATCGCGAATCAGCATGTCGCGGTGAATACGTTCCCGGGTCTTGTACACACCGCCCGTCACACCATGAGAGCTGGCAACACCCGAAGTCCGTAGTCTAACCAAAAGGAGGACGCGGCCGAAGGTGGGGTTAGTGATTGGGGTGAAGTCGTAACAAGGTAGCCGTAGGAGAACCTGCGGCTGGATCACCTCCTTTCTAAGGAGTCGAAAGGCTGGGAAAAAACCTGCCTTAAAAGCTGGAATTTGAGATAAATAAGATTTACCGAGTTTATACTTAAAATGTGAGTATAGACCAGAAATTGATAATAACGAACAAGTCAAGGAAAAGCTTGAGTGAGGAGCAGAGTTTACTTGTGTAAATGAGCACCGCAGGGAAAGTTTTGACGATGGATTGTGAAGTTATTAGCAACTTCCTGCTTATTCTGTTTAATTTTGAGGGATCATAGTCAGTTGACAATAAAGAATTGACAATTGACAGTTAGATTCCCATTCCAATTGTACGGTGTAAACAGTAATAGTAAATTGTGCACTGTGAATTGAAAGAATTTTGTCCTTTGAAAATTGCACAGTAAATAAAAGAAGTAAAGCTAAGGTTAGAAATAACCTTTGTAGTAGTAAGTATAATTAAAGTTATACTTATAGATAGGTTATAACAAACAGTTATAATAAATAACTAAGGATAAAAATTGATAATAACGAGTACAGCAAGGAAAAGGTCGAAGGAGGAGTAGAATTTACTTATGTAAATGAGCACCACAGTGAGGCATTTGACGCAGTTGTACGAAGTTAATAGCAATTTTTTAATGAAACTCACTCAGCTGAGGCTGAGGAGTGCAATTTAGTAACCAAATCGAAGATTTGGACTAAATTATCAGGTCAAGCTACAAAGGGCGCATGGAGGATGCCTTGGCACCAGGAGCCGAAGAAGGACGTGATAAGCTGCGAAAAGCTCTGGGTAGGCGCAAATAGCCAGAGAACCAGAGATGTCCGAATGGGGAAACCCACCTATAAAACAATAGGTACTGCATGCTGAATATATAGGCATGGAGGGGAAAACCCGGGGAACTGAAACATCTAAGTACCCGGAGGAAGAGAAAGAAAAATCGATTTTCTAAGTAGCGGCGAGCGAAAGGGAAAGAGCCCAAACCGGAAACTTGTTTCCGGGGTAGAGGTCAGGTAATAAAAAATGTGGAAGCTTAATTGAATTCAACTGGAAAGTTGGGCCGCAGAAGGTAAAAGCCCTGTAAGTGAAAAGCAGAAACAAAAAAACCTGTACCGGAGTACCACGAGACACGAGAAACCTTGTGGGAAGCAGGGAGGACCACCTCCCAAGGCTAAATACTACCTGGTGACCGATAGAGGAGGAGTACCGTGAGGGAAAGGTGAAAAGAACCCCGGGAGGGGAGTGAAATAGAACCTGAAACCGTGTGTCCACAAACAGTCGAAGTACGTTAAAGTACGACGGCGTGCTTTTTGTAGAACGAGCCAGCGAGTTACGGTATGCAGCAAGGTTAAGTACTTAAGGTACGGAGCCGAAGGGAAACCGAGTCTGAAAAGGGCGGGGAGTTGTATGCCGTAGACCCGAAACCGGGTGACCTATCCATGGCCAGGTTGAAGCGGAAGTAAAATTTCGTGGAGGACCGAACCACGTTGGTGTTGAAAAACCATGGGATGAGCTGTGGATAGCGGAGAAATTCCAATCGAACTCGGAGATAGCTGGTTCTCCTCGAAATAGCTTTAGGGCTAGCGTCGGGAGTGAGTAATGGAGGTAGAGCACTGACTGGGGTAGGGGCTGACAACAGTTACCGAACCTTATCAAACTCCGAATGCCATATACTTGAATCCCGGCAGTCAGACTGCGAATGATAAGATCCGTAGTCAAAAGGGAAAAAGCCCAGATCAACAGCTAAGGTCCCGAAGTGTAAGTTAAGTGGAAAAGGATGTGTGATTTCGAAGACAACTAGGATGTTGGCTTAGAAGCAGCCATACATTTAAAGAGTGCGTAATAGCTCACTAGTCAAGAGGTCATGCGCCGAAGATGTCCGGGGCTAAAACTTACCACCGAAGCTATGGGCCTGAAAGGGCGGTAGGGGAGCATGCTGCACAGGCAGAAGCCATACCGGAAGGAATGGTGGACAGTGCAGGAGAGAGAATGCTGGCATAAGTAGCGAGAAATAAGTGAGAATCTTATTGGTCGAAAACCTAAGGTTTCCTGGGGAAGGTTCGTCCGCCCAGGGTAAGTCGGGACCTAAGCCGAGGCCGAAAGGCGTAGGCGATGGACAACCGGTTGAGATTCCGGTACCACATTTTTGCGAAAAAGAACAGAAGGGATGACGCAGAAGGATAGGATGTGCACACGAATGGATGTGTGTCCAAGGAGTGAGGGAGGACATAAAGGAAAAACCGTATGTCCGATAATCCTGGGCTTTGAAGGGGAGTCCGCAAGGACGAGTATCTGATTTCACACTGCCAAGAAAAGTCTCTATGGAGCAGGAGTGTGCCCGTACCGCAAACCGACACAGGTAGGTGAGGAGAGAATCCTAAGACCATCGGAAGAATTGTTGTTAAGGAACTCGGCAAATTGACTCCGTAACCTAGGGAAAAGGAGTGCCATGAAAGTGGCCGCAGAGAAAAGGCCCAAGCAACTGTTTATCAAAAACACAGGTCTCTGCTAAAGCGAAAGCTGAAGTATAGGGGCTGACGCCTGCCCGGTGCTGGAAGGTTAAGGGGACTGCTTAGCGTAAGCGAAGGCAAGAACTTAAGCCCCAGTAAACGGCGGCCGTAACTATAACGGTCCTAAGGTAGCGAAATTCCTTGTCGGGTAAGTTCCGACCCGCACGAATGGCGTAATGATTTGGGCACTGTCTCAACAACAAATCCGGCGAAATTGAAGTGCAAGTGAAGATGCTTGCTACCCGCGATTGGACGGAAAGACCCCGTAGAGCTTTACTGCAGTTTATCACTGAATTTTGGTATTGCCTGTACAGGATAGGTGGGAGGCAGAGAAGGAAGTGCGCCAGCATTTCTGGAGTCAACGTTGGGATACCACCCTGGCAGTAC
This sequence comes from Clostridium kluyveri, assembly GCF_001902295.1. Taxonomy (NCBI): domain Bacteria; kingdom Bacillati; phylum Bacillota; class Clostridia; order Eubacteriales; family Clostridiaceae; genus Clostridium; species Clostridium kluyveri. Next base: position 1,071,486 of record NZ_CP018335.1, read on the forward strand.
TGGAATTCTAACCGGAGTGCATGAAACTGGACACGGGACAATGATAGGCGGGCAGTTTGACTGGGGCGGTCGCCTCCAAAAGAGTAACGGAGGCGTACAAAGGTTCCCTCAGAAGGGTTGGAAATTCTTCGGAGAGTGCAAAGGCAAAAGGGAGCTTGACTGCGACACACACAGGTGGAGCAGGGACGAAAGTCGGGCTTAGTGATCCGGTGGTACCTCGTGGGAGGGCCATCGCTCAACGGATAAAAGCTACCTCGGGGATAACAGGCTGATCTCCCCCAAGAGTTCACATCGACGGGGAGGTTTGGCACCTCGATGTCGGCTCGTCGCATCCTGGGGCTGGAGTAGGTCCCAAGGGTTGGGCTGTTCGCCCATTAAAGCGGCACGCGAGCTGGGTTCAGAACGTCGTGAGACAGTTCGGTCCCTATCCGTCGCGGGCGTAGGAAATTTGAGGGGAGCTGTCCCTAGTACGAGAGGACCGGGATGGACTGACCGCTGGTGAACCAGTTGTTCCGCCAGGAGCACAGCTGGGTAGCTAAGTCGGGAAGGGATAAACGCTGAAAGCATCTAAGTGTGAAGCCCACCCCAAGACAAGATTTCCCATGGCGAAAGCCAGTAAGACCCCTCCGAGAAGAGGAGGAGATAGGTCAGGGGTGTAAGCATGGCAACATGTTAAGCTGACTGATACTAATAGGTCGAGGGCTTGACCAAATAATATTTACTGTGCAATTTTCAGGGGATACTATAAAAAATGTATAGATTATATATTGTTAAGATTAATGTAAAATTTTAAACTTGATGTAGAGGAATTTCTTCATCAAGTTTTTTGTTTATCCGAACGCTACCATTGCTAATACTCCCATCTTCTTCAAAGTAGGAGATAAGCACTGCTATGCGCCTGGATAAGTTCTTCTAAGGTTCAGATAGAGATAAGCAGTCCTTACAGCAAACTCCACCTGAACCTAAGAATCACTTGATCTAAATGATACTATTCCCATTAAGAATTACTTAATAAACTTCTTTTTATTGTTCTTTTATTTACATTTAAAACATGTTATACTGAAGTTGAATAGATTGTTTACATATTAACAATCCATATAGACATAGGAAGTGTGTTTTATTTGAATGCGTGAAAATTTTCACATAGTAAAAGGCATATATTAGGAGGCATAATAAGAATAATTTTCATATATACTATATAAAAATCATACTTATTGTTAATATTTTAGTTTTGTTGAGCTAATGGCTGTTACAAGAAAATGAAGTCGTTTACAAAAGGGTGTTGATAATTTTAGTACATAGGCTAAAGTCTCACGGACAACTGATTAAATGTATGAGTGAGAGTATTAAATGAAATTATTTGAATTGATAAATTTATAGAGGTGAAAAATTATGGGCAATAAAAAGAAAATTTATGTATGTTGTGGAACAGGGTGTATAGCTAAAAACAGTATGTCAATTTTTGAAGAATTTAGAGATAAAATACAACAGATGGAAATTGATGCAGAAGTATCAGCCAAGCTGACATCCAGTGTATGTAGTGGAATATGTGATAAAGGTCCTGTAGTCAAAATTTATCCAAATATAACTTATTATGGGGTTAAAATTAAAGATGTTGAAGAAATAATTCAAAGGACAGTGGTGAATGATGAAATTGTTAGTAGATTGATAAAAGCTACTCCGTCTATGAAGGAGAAGTTAAAAGATTATCATGAAAGTGGATTTTATAAAAGACAGTATAAAGTAGCTCTAAAAAATGTGGATGATATAGATCCTACTACCATAGATCAATATATTGAAAAAGGTGGATATGAAGCTTTAAAGGAAGTACTGCTTGAAATGAAACCAGAAATTATTATAGGTGATAGAAATTGCATGGTGGATGTTGTTAAAGATTACTTAAGTTTTTTAAGTAAAGAATTTTGCGGGAAATGTATACCCTGTAGAGAGGGAGTAAAGAGAATGCTGGAGATGGTCACTGATATCTGTGAAGGTAATGCAAAGGAAAGAGATATAGAAAATATGCTTCAGATGTCTTATGTTATTAGTCAGGCTTCTTTATGCAATCTTGGTAAGCGGGCACAGAATCCAATAATGATTGCTATTAGATACTTTAGAGATGAATTTGAGGAACATTTGAAAAATAAGCGATGTAGACAAGGAGTCTGTAAAAATCTCACTACCTTTTATATAGATAAAGATAAGTGTATGGGATGTAAATTGTGTAAGAAGAATTGCGACAGCAATTGTATTATAGGAGAATTCAAAAAACCTCATGAAATAGATGAGAGTAAATGCATAAGATGTGGTAATTGTATAGATATATGTAGATTTGATGCTATTAAGATTTTATAAAGAGGTGAGTTTATAATGAAAATTATGATAAATGGTGAAAGTTATGAAACCCAAAAAGGAGATACCATATTAAAAGTAGCTAGAAGAAATAATATATATATACCTACACTATGTCATAGTGATGCATTGCCTGGTTTGGCTACCTGTAGATTTTGTATAGTAGAGGTTATAGACGGAGAAGAGTGTAAAGTGGCGGCTTCTTGTATATCTCCTGCAAATCCCGGAAATAGGGAAATAGAAGTCATAACTGATTCAGATAAGATAAAAAGGATGAGGAAAGTCATAGCTATGCTGCTTCAGGCTAGATGTCCTAATAATAAAGAAATAGAAAAATTTGCAGAAGCTTTTGGAGTAGAGAAAAGAAAAGTAAATAGATTTAAATTAGAAAAAGGAGAAGATTGTGCTTTATGTGGACTTTGTGTAAAGGCATGTAAGGCAGTAGGGGTAGGAGTACTTTCTTTAGTTAATAAGGGTATATATAAGAAATTAGATATTTCTGATAAATCCACACAAAGATGTATAGGGTGTGGTTCCTGTGCTAACGTATGTCCCACTAATGCCATAGACATTATAGATAAAGATGGCAAAAGAGAAATATGGGGCAATAAATTTAAAATGGTGAAATGTGATTGCTGTGGAGAATACTTTGCTACGGAAGAGCATGTTAAATATGCTTATGATAAGTTAGGAATAGAACAACCGGGAAAATTTTACTGCAGCAGGTGTAAACGGGAACAAGCAGTTCAGGGCATGAACCATGTATTGGAAAGTATTTAAAGTTATATATTAAAATAGGAAAGGTGGTAAGCTAAATGGAAGAGCATGTGAATTCTTTTGTAATGGCAAATTCAAATAAATGCATAGGATGTAGAGCCTGTGAAATTGCCTGTGCTGCAAAGCACAGAAAAAATAATTCTGGAGGTACTGTTGGAACTATGAATAATGAAGTGGTACCTAGATTATTTCTTGTTAAAAAAGAGAGTATGGCAATGCCCATACAATGTAGACATTGTACAGAAGCTTTTTGTGTAAATGTTTGTCCTGTGAAAGCTATAGTTGAAAATCATGGGTCAGTATTTATTCAGGAGGATAAGTGTATAGGATGCAAAAATTGTATGCTGGTATGCGCAGTAGGAGCTGTAAATTTATTACCAAGAATTGAAAGTCAGGTGAGTAAAGGAAGGATCAAGCCTAAAGTTAGTGCCGTAGCATATAAATGTGATTTATGTATAGAAGAAGGCGGAAAACCTGCCTGTATTGAAGAATGTTCACAGGGAGCGTTGAAATTAGTAAAATGTGAAGAAAATGAAGACTATAGTGGAGAGCTCAATACTAAGAAAACATTGTAATCAATTAAATGAAATAAAAATTTTATTAAGAAAGGAATGTTAGATATGTGGACTAATACTCCCATGATAAATATAGATAGGGAATTATGTACAGGTTGTAGGCGATGTGCCGATGTATGTCCAGTAGATGCTATAGGAGGCAGCAAGGGTGAACCACAAGTGATAAATATGGAAAAATGTATTATGTGCGGCCAATGTATTCAAGTTTGTAAAGGATATTATTCTATATATGATGATGTTGCTACACCTATGAGTAAAAAATTGTTTGATAGGGGATTATTAGATAATGTAGATGAACCACTTTTTGCGGCATATAGTACAAGCAGGGTTAAAAATGTTAAGGAAATACTTAGAAATACAGATGTATTTAAAATCGTACAGTGTGCTCCTGCTGTAAGAGTTGCCATAGGAGAAGAGTTTGGATTGCCTTTTGGAACTTTAAGTGAGGGAAAAATGGCAGCTGTGCTTAGAAAAATTGGATTTGATAGGGTATATGATACAAATTTTGGGGCAGATCTTACTATAATGGAAGAAGGTAGTGAGTTATTAGATAGGATAACAAAAGGGGGAACCTTACCTATGTTTACTTCTTGTTGTCCAGCATGGGTGAAATACGTGGAACAAACTTATCCAGAACTTTTGGATCATCTTTCAAGTTGTAAATCTCCTCAGCAGATGGCGGGTGCCATTTTTAAAAGTTATGGAGCCCAAATGAACAAGGTAAATCCGGCTAAGATATATAACGTAGCTGTTATGCCCTGTACCTGTAAAGAATTTGAAAGTGAAAGAGAAGAAATGAGTTGTAATGAATATAGGAGTGTGGATGTAGTTATAACTACGAGAGAATTAGCACACTTAATAAAAGATGCAGGTATTGACTTTAATACTCTTTCCGATGATAAATTTGATGATGTGCTGGGGATGTATACTGGAGCGGGAACTATATTTGGTTCTACTGGAGGTGTAATGGAAGCAGCCCTTAGAACAGGGTATGAATTATATACTAAGAAATCCATTCCTAGTGTAGAACTTACTAACATTAGAGGAGGAGAAGGATTTAGAACTGCAGAAGTGGAATTAGGAGATTTTAAATTGAAGGTAGGAGTAGTATCAGGTTTAAAACATGTAAAAAAAGTATTGGATATGATAAAAAATGGAAAATGTGATATGCATTTTATAGAGATAATGACGTGTCCCGAAGGCTGTGTCAGTGGAGGAGGACAACCTAAAATTATATTTGAATCAGATAAGGCTGCAGCCTATGATGCCAGAAAAAGGGGACTTTACAATCATGATTCCAGTCTTCCTTATAGAAAGTCTCATGAGAACCCGGGCATACAAAAATTATATAGTGAATTTTTAGGAGAACCTTTAGGACATAAATCTCATGAACTGCTGCACACAAAATATAAATCCAGAAAGAATATTAATTTATAATATATATAAATTAATAATTTATAATATTTAGGATTTAAATTAATAAAAAATTCACATAAAAAAGAGGATAAATAAACACAAACAGGTTAAGTATAGTCAATATAAAAATATGATATAGGAATAATCTGATCTATAATTGTTCTTATATCATATATATTATAATTGATTTTTTAATTTTTAAGCAAATGTGGAAAAGTTTTTTTCATTTGTTAATGATATTAGTAAATAATCTGTGAAAATTTAATGATTTTATTTATAAAATGATGTATAATTCTATTTATCAGATACAATCTTTACTTTACTTTATGTTGTTGCTGTTGTATTACTGAAGTTGTTTATGTATTTTCGGAAGTTTCTTCATTGATATATTTAAATTTATCAATATTATGTCAGTATATGAAGATGTAAAGAAAGTACATAAATATATAAAGAAAATACAATTTTAAATAGTTAATATAGGTATTAAACTAAACAATATTTTGCAAGATAAGTATATAAAAATGATATACAATAGGAAATGTAAAAATATTAATAAAAATAATTTTAAATTTCATGGAGGTGTTCTTATGGGACAAGAAGCATTAGGTATGATTGAAACAAAAGGATTAGTTGGAGCTATTGAGGCAGCTGATTCAATGGTAAAGGCAGCAAATGTTCAATTAATAGGAAAAGAACAAATAGGTTCAGGACTTGTAACCGTTATGGTAAGAGGAGACGTAGGTGCAGTAAAAGCTGCTACAGATGCAGGGGCTGCTTCAGCTCAGAGAGTAGGAGAACTTGTATCAGTACACGTTATTCCAAGACCTCATACAGATGTTGAAAAAATATTACCTAAAATTGGTTAATAGCATCAAATCTGATTGTTAATAAAAGCAGTTATGTCAAGTGATGATTTAATCGAAAAGGTTTTAAATCAGTGTAACAAAAATATAATTTGAAAAATTTTGACCTATAAAATTTTAGTAATACATTAGGAAAATGGATTTAGTTTAGTAAGGGCTCCGGTAATAACAGTTGAATTTGCAGAAAAAGCTGTAGGTGTTAAATATGAAAAATTACAGAGGTTAAAACTGGACATAAGGTTATTAATCATTAAGTAACTGCTAAAGATGTATCTGATGAAAAAGGGCAGTAGAAGAACCACTTGAATAAGAATTAAAAGTATAGTATTGAGTGGGATTTTAAGTGCTGTTACACAGTCAGTAATTGCCGCCCAAGAAGTAAGAGACAGAGGTAGTTGCCTTAAAATTATTGGGACAAAGTTCTGTTTCTACTACTAACTTTTATATCTAAAGAGGGTGGTGTAAATTAATGAGAAGATCTGAAAGATTTGAGATATTAGAACAAAGGTCAATTCATAAGGATGGCTTTGTGGAAGAATGGCCGGAAATAGGACTTGCAGCCATAGAAAGTCCTAATAATCCTATTCCAAGTGTTAAAGTGGAAGATGGGAAAATAATTGAGATGGATGGAAAAAGCAGAGAGGAGTTTGATTTTATAGATATCTTTCTTGCAGAACATTCAATCAATGTAAAAAATACAGAAAAAGCCATGGCAATGGATTCACTGGATATTGCTAGAATGTTGGTTGATATAAATATTTCCAGAGATGAAATTATGAATATAGCCAATTCACTTACAGCGGCAAAATTGGTAGAAATAATTAGTAACTTAAATGTAGTAGAAATGATGATGGCTCTTCAGAAAATGAAAGCCAGAAGGACACCTGCAAACCAAGCATGTGTGACTAATTTGCGGGATAATCCTGTTCAAATTGCAGCAGATTCAGCGGAGGGAGCCCTTAGGGGTTTTGCAGAAATGGAAACAAGGGCAGGAATGTTAAGATATACCCTTTTCAATGCAATTTCAGTTTTAATAGGTTCTCAGGTAGGAAGACCTGGGGTATTAACACAATGCTTACTGGAAGATGCTACAGAAATTAAATTGAGTATGCTTGGTTTTGCTTCTTATGTGGAAACTATATCTGTATATGGTACAGAAAGTGCATTTGTAGAGGGTGATGATACTCCCTGGTCTGATTCTTTTTTAGCTTCAGCATATACTTCGAGGGGATTTAAAATGAGGTTTTCTTCAAGCATTGGTTCTGAAGTTCAAATGGGATATTCAGAGGGAAAATCAATGCTTTATTTAGAAGCAAGATGTATAATGATGGCTAAAGGTACAGGGGTTCAAGGATTGCAAAATGGATTGGTGAATGGTGTAGGCATTTCAGCAGCAGTACCAGAAGGTATGAGAGCAATTTTAGGAAGAAGCCTTTTAATTGAAATGCTTGGACTAGAAGTTGTATCGGGTAATGAGCAAGTTTTCACAAATTCTGAAATTAGAAAAACTTCAAAAGCTATGTTGCAATTTCTGCCTGGAGTTGATTTTGTATCTCCGGGGTATAATTCTACTCCAAGTTACGATAATATGTTTACACATTCCAATTGGAATGCAGAAGATTATGATGACTGGTTAATTTTACAAAGAGATTTAAGAATTGATGGGGGTCTTAAGCCTGTTAAAGAAGAAAAAGTTATAGCAGTTAGGAATAAGGCTGCTAGAGCAATTCAGGCTTTATTTAAGGAATTAGGATTGCCATCTATAACTGATGAAGAAGTGGAAGCTGCAACTTATGCCCATGGCAGTAGAGATATGCCAGCTAGAAATGTAGAAGAAGATTTAAAGTCAATTGAAAAATTATTGAATAAGGGCATTACAGTTTTAGATATAGTTAAGGGGCTTTACAGCGGAGGCTTTGCTGATGTTGCTGAAAGTACACTTAATATGTTTAAGCAGAGATTAATAGGGGATTATTTGCACCAGTCTTCAATATTTGATGAGCAGTATAATGTTATAAGTGCAATAAATGATAGAAACGATTATATGGGCCCTGGAACTGGTTATAGGGTGGAAGCAAAAAAATGGGATGAATTGAAGAATGTAAACTTTGCTTTAGAACCCCATAAGATTTAAAAACATTAATTATTTATCTTAATTTTACAGGCGACCATTGATTATATAAAAATTTTCAGATTTAAAAACATTATGAGTAAATTTTGAATAGGGGTGAAGCCATGAGTAGTAATGATTTAATAGAACAAATAGTTAAAGAAGTTTTGAAAAGTATGGAATCTATTCAAAATGATGAACACAAATATGAGTCTGAAGAAATTCATGGTAGTGGAAGAGCTTGTGAAATTGTAAGTAAAAAAGATTATCCTTTAGGTAAGAAGAGACCGGAGCTTATAAAGACAAGTACAGGTAAATCTATAGATGATATAAGTTTAGAAAATGTGTTAAATGGAAAAATAACTTTAGATGATGTTAAGATAAATAAGAAAACACTTTTATATCAAGCTCAAATAGCAGAATCTGTAGGTAATATTCAACTTGCAGCAAATCTTAGAAGAGCAGCTGAACTCACTGTAGTTCCAGATGCTAGGGTATTGGAGATTTATAATGCTTTAAAACCTCATAAATCTACAAGACAGCAATTGATTGAAATAGCAGAAGAACTTGAAAATAAGTATAAAGCTAAATTAAATGCTGAGTTTGTTAGGGAAGCAGCTGAGTCATATGAAAAAAGAAATATGATAAAAGTGTAGGTTTAAAGAGTAGTGTTTAAATTCTAAACATTGGATATACTGAGATAGGTTGTAGTAAAGCTTTGGAAATCTATAATGGAGACAGCCGGTGCAATTAAAAACGATAGGAGCAGTACTTCATCGCTATAAACTTAAAGAAAATCACCCTCTTATTAATAAAGGACTCTAAATATTTATGAAAGAATAAAGTAGATATAGAATAATTGGGTGTAACGCTTCAAGATTCTATAAAGTTATACCTTTGAGATCAATTTATAGTGCAAGTAATGAGAAATTAGAACAACAGACAAAATAGTTCTGTAGTCATTTCTATTTTTAAGAAGTATAATTATTCTCTAAAATTTATGCATTAACTCCATAATGTAGCAAGGGGGGGATTTTGATGAATGGAGAAGCTATTGGTGTTATTGAAACTATTGGAATGACTGCAGCAGTAGAAGCTGCAGATAGTTGTGTGAAATCGGCTAATGTGACCCTTATAGGTTATGAGTTGACAACAGGAGGACTTGTAACAATTAAAATAGAAGGTGACGTAGGAGCAGTTAAAGCTGCCATTGATGCAGGAAAAGTAAGTGCAGAAAGAATAGGTACTGTAGTTGGAACTCTTGTCATACCAAGACCTGCACAGAATTTACACAAGATTATAGAATCCGATTCAACAGTAGGAATTAAAAGTACAGAAACAGAAGAAAATTTAATTTGTGATAAAAAAGAAGAACTACAGGAAACGTTAGTTTCTGAAAAAAATTTAGAACCGGAAGAAGAGCCGGTTTCAGAAGAAACTGAAGAATCAAAAGAAGAGCCAGTTTCAAAAGAGATTGAAGAACCAGAAGAAGAGCCAATCTCAGAGGAAACTGAAGAAGAGCCAATTTCAGAGGAAACTGAAGAAGAGCCAATTTCAGAGGAAACTGAAGAACCAGAAGAAGAGCCAGTTTCAGAAGAAACTGAAGAATCAAAAGAAGAGTCGGTTTCAGAAGAGATTGAAGAACCGGAAGAAGAGTCAATTTCAGAGGAAACTGAAAAACCAGAAGAAGAGCCAGTTTCAGAAGAAACTGAGGAATCAAAAGAAGAGCCGGTTTCAGAAGAGATTGAAGAACTGGGAGAAGAGTCAATTTCAGAAGAGACTGAAGAACCAGAAGAAGAGCCGGTTTCAGAGGAAACTGAAGAATCAGAAGAGGATTTAACTCCTGAAAAAGATGTAGAGTCAGAAGAGAATTTGACTCTCAAGGAAAGCGTAGAGCCAAATGATAATGATCTTAATGAAGAAGCAAAGGAAAAAGACGAAGAAGTAGCTGTTAAAAAAGATAAAGGTAAAACAGGAAATCATGTTTCTTCAAAAAAGAATGCTAAGGATAATGAAGTATGTAATATATGTCGTGATCCTGCATGCCCTAGGAGAAAAGGACAGCCAAGGCATTTATGCCTTCATTATAAAAAGATGGGAAAGTGATGAATTATGGTAGAAATAAATGAAAAATTAATACAAGATATAGTAGCTAAAATTATAACTGGAAATAAACCTGAACCTAAGGCTGAAATTGATAAAGATGGATTTTCTATACCTGTAGGTATATCCAATAGACATATACATTTAACTAAAGAGCATTTAGAGTGTTTATTTGGTGAAGGATATGAATTAGGAGTTAAAGGTTCAGTAAAACAACCAGGACAATTTGCAGCAAATGAAACTGTTGCCATTGCAGGACCAAAGGCTATTTTTCCTAAAGTAAGAATTTTAGGGCCTATAAGAAGCTATAGTCAGATTGAAATATCTAGAACAGATTCACGTACTCTTGGGATAAAAGCACCAGTTAGAAATTCTGGAGATTTAGATAATTCAGCAACTCTTTCTGTTATTGGACCTAAGGGATCAATAATCCTAAAGAATGGAGTTATATGTGCTAATAGACATGTTCATATGTTACCAGAACAGGCAAAGGTTTATGAAGTAAAAGATGGAGACTTAGTAAAGGTAGAAACTATGGGAGATAAAGGGGTTATTTTTAAGAATGTTTTAGTTAGAGTAACTGATACATCCGCTTTAGAATTCCATATAGATACAGATGAAGCTAATGCGTGTGAAATAAAAAATGATGCTTTAGTTAGAATATTAAAATAAGCAGGTGATGATATGGCAAGAAAGCTTTCAAGAATTTTATTAGGAGTAAATGATCCACCTAAAAAATCTTTAAAACGTGATGTGCCTAAAGAAACTCCAAAAGAGGTTTCAGAAGAAGTTCCAGAACAGAATTCAAAAGAAGTTTCAAAAGAAACTTCAAAAGAAACTTCAAAAGAAAGTGTACCTAAGAAACCAGCTAAGAAAAGTATATTAGATGATGCTAATGCATTCATAATGGATATGGAAAAAGTCATGAAAAAGCCTAGGGCAGTGGGAAAAGATGATAAATTAAAGGTTGGAGTAGATTTAGGTACTTCTAATATTGTTATAGCAGTATTAGATGAGAACAATAAACCAGTGGCAGGAGAATTATTTTCTGCAAATGTAGTTAGAGATGGTATAGTTGTTGAATATCTAAATGCTGTGACTATACTCAGAAAATTAAAAGGTAAATTGGAGGGCACTTTAAATAGAGAATTATTGTATGCTGCTACGGCTATACCTCCAGGAATAAGTACAGGGAATACAAAAGTTATTCAAAATGTAGTAGAAGCAGCAGAATTTCAAGTAAGTAATGTAGTAGATGAACCAACTGCAGCTTCTGAAGTTTTGAAAATAAAAAATGGTGCAGTAGTGGATGTAGGTGGTGGAACTACGGGAATATCCATATTACAAGATGGAGAAGTAGTGTATTCAGCAGATGAACCTACAGGAGGACATCATTTAAGTTTAGTTGTGGCTGGAGCACTTCAGATGGATTATGAAGCGGCGGAAAAATATAAAGTTGATATGAAAAATTATAATAGAGTGTTTACATTAGTAAGACCAGTAGTAGAAAAGATGGCAGATATAGTCGTTCAGCATATTAAGGGGTTTAATGTAAATGAAATTTATCTGGTTGGAGGAACCTGTTGTCTAAAAGATATAGAAAAGGTATTTGAAAAGTATACAGGTATAAAAACTATTAAACCACACGATCCCCTTTTAGTAACACCTATGGGAATTGCTATGAATGATACTAAGTTCAGTTAGGAAATGTTCTATAAAGTGCGGCTAGGGGTTAAATGACTTAAAAATAAGTGAGGTGAGTAAATGGATATTCAAGATTTACTAAGGCCTATAGTTACTCAAATTGTAAATATGTTAAACAAGAGAGCACTTTTGTTTATATCTGGAGGAGAAGTTAATTTAAATGAAATATTTGAATCTCTTTCTTCCATGGGCATTATAAAATACGATATAGTTATGACAGAAAATGCCAAGAGCGTTATTCCAGAAAGTTACATTAGTAGTTTGAAAGGAAAGATAATAGAATCTAGAGAAGAATTGACTGGCGCTTTAAAAGCAGACGATTTAATAGTAATACCAGTAATGACTAGAAACACATTGTCTAAATGTGCGGTTGGAATACAAGACAACTTAGTTACTACGGGGATAGCAGAAGCTCTTATGATGGATAAGGAAATAATTGCAGTAACAGATAGTTTTGATCCGGAAAATCCTACAAATGTGTCTTTAGGGCTTAATAAAAATAAAGCATATAATAAATTCATATTGAATTACAAGGATACTTTGAGTAGTTTAGGAATTAATTTTGTAGAAGGAAGTAACTTGAAGAAAGCAATAGAAGAAAAATGTGTTCTTATAAATCACAGGACTGTACATGGTGAGGAAAAGAGTGAGCCTGTGAATAAAGAAAGTATGGAAGATCTAATCAGTGCTATAGTAGAGAAGCAAATAAATAGTAGACTCGGAAATATGAAGCCAGTAAACAATACTGTACAAGAACAAGCAAGTAATACTGTAGAAAAAGTAAAAGACACACCAACAGTTTGTGAGATTCCAAAGGTGTCTTCAGATACAAGTTCAAATAAACCAAAAGTAGTTGAAGACAAAAGAATGTTATCGGGGATTATAACAATGAAAGATATTACGCAAAATGCTCACGGGTGTAAAGAAATTAATGTAAAAGAAGGTGCTTTAATAACTCCTTTAGCAAAAGATTATATAAAAAATAATGATATAACTGTAAGGTATTGTTAATAGCTGAGAAATTTTAAGAAAAGGAGAATAAATATGTTTTTAGCTAAAGTAGTGGGAAACGTTGTTTCTACTCAAAAGCATGAAAAGCTCATAGGAAATAAACTTCTAATAGTTAAAAAACTAGATGAGAAAGAAAATATAATACAAACTGAACCTATGGTTGCTATAGATACAGTAGGTGCCGGCATTAACGAAATTGTTATTGTGGTTACAGGAAGTGGAGCAAGAAAAGCAAGTAATACTATAGATATACCAACAGATGCTTCAATTGTGGGGATTGTAGATTCCGTTGAGTGGAACGAAAGTTTGATTTAATGCATCCTTTTCAAAATAATATTTTATATAGTTGATTTTAGTAAATATATTCTTAAATAATATTGTATATGATTAGAATATATATTACTTTATTTTTTAAAAGTGCTCTTTATTGTATTTACCCATTGTATTTGCAAGTGAGGGTTGTGTGATATTTTTATGATATTGTGGTACTAATATAAGTAAAGGATTAACAGTTGTAAATTTCTTTACTGAACTCAGAAAATGAAGTATAATGTCATAATAGTAATATAAATATTGCAACACTTTAGAGGGAAGAGAGGTGTAATAGATGGATTTACTAAAAAAGATTAAAGATGCAGGTATTATAGGAGCTGGAGGAGCAGGATTTCCAACTCATGTAAAACTGAATACCAAAGTTGAATATTTCATAGTAAATGGTTTAGAATGTGAACCATTACTGCAGTCAGATAAATATTTGATGAGAAATTACAGTGACGAAATAGTAGAGACAGTACAAAAAATAGGGGAAGCGATTGGAGCAGCACATGCTGTAATAGGCTTGAAAGCAGCTTACCACACTGAAATAGAAGTACTTAAAAAGTCAATAAACAAATTGAATTCAACAGTAGAATTATTTTTAAGTGAAGCTTTTTATCCTGCAGGTGATGAGCAAGTATTAGTTTATGAAGTAACAGGAAGGACAATACCACCAGGAGGAATACCTTCAAGCGTAGGAGCAGTGGTATCAAATGTAGGTACAGTAGTTAATATTGCTGATGCTGTTAATGATAAACCGGTTACATATAAGTATGTAACTGTTATAGGAGAAGTAGGAAACCCTTCAATCATAAAAGTTCCAATAGGAACAAAAGTTATGGAATGTATAGACAAATGTGGGGGAACTACAGTAGATGACTATATAGTAATAATGGGTGGACCTATGATGGGAAAGAAGCTTTCAAAAGAGGAAGCAGAAGACACAGTTATTACGAAAACTAATGGAGGAATTATAGTAATTCCAAGGAACCATCTTATACAGCAAAAAGAATCAATATCAATAGATCACATGATAAACAAGGCAAAATCATCATGTATACAATGTCATTATTGTACAGATATGTGTCCAAGATTTTTGATTGGACATCCATTACATCCACACAAGGTAATGAGAGGCATAGCTTTAGCTGAAGGAAATGAAGCACTTAAAGAAGCAATAATATGCTGTCAATGTGGAGTGTGTGAAATGTTTGCATGTCCTATGGGATTATCACCAAGGAGAATGAATGCATATGTTAAAGCACAGATGATGGCAAAGGGTATAAAATGGAAAAATGAAACAGACCAATTTGAAGGCAGGATAATGAGAGAAGAGAAGAGAATACCAACAGGTAGATTAATCGCAAGATTAAGAATGAATAAATATAAAGGACAGTCAATTAAAGAGGGAGAAGAATTAGTTCCAGGACAGGTAAGTATACCATTGAAACAGGGACTTGGAGCACCATCTACAGCAATAGTTTCAGTAGGAGACATAGTGGAAGTAGGACAGATGGTAGGTGCAATAGACGAAGGAAAAATGGGAACAAATGTGCATGCCAGCATTAAAGGCGAAGTTATAGAAGTAAATGAAAATGTAGTCATAAAGGCTATATAAAAAGTTGAGGTGATATCATGGTAAGAACTATAGGAATGGTAGAGTTAAATAGTATAGCGAAAGGAATAAAAACAGCAGATGCCATGGTAAAGGCTGCAGAAGTAAAGCTGCTTTTATCAAAGACTGTTTGTCCAGGAAAATACATTATATTGATTACAGGAAATGTAGGAGCTGTTACAGCTTCAATAGAAGCGGGAGTAAGCATAGGAGGACAACATGTAGTAGACAAGTTATTACTTCCAAATGTACATGAACAGGTAATTCCAGCAATAAATGAAGCAACAGGGGTTTCACAATTAAAAGACCTAGGAGTTATGGAGTTCTTCAGTATAGCAACAGGAATAGTTGCAGCAGATGCAGCAGCTAAATCAGCAGATGTACAGCTTATAGAAGTTAGAATGGGAGTTGGAGTAGGGGGAAAATCCTTCGTAACTTTAACAGGAGATGTAAGTGCAGTTAAGAATGCAGTAGAAGCTGGAGTTAATGTTTCACTTGAAACTGGAATGCTTGTAAATAGTGAAGTTATATCCGGACCAAGCAAAGATTTATTACAATATTTATTGTAAGATTTAAATTTGTTAGAAATGCACCTTCTTATGCAGCGATGCTTTGGAGGGAAGTATATAATTAATAGTAAATAGTAATATAAATATTACGACATTTCAGGGGGAAGAGAGGTGTAATGATGGACTTACTAAAAAAGATCAAAGATGCAGGTATTATAGGAGCTGGAGGAGCAGGATTTCCTACTCATGTAAAGCTGAATACCAAAGTTAAATATTTCATAGTAAATGCTTTAGAATGTGAACCGCTATTACAGTCTGATAAATATTTCATGAGAAATCACAGTGACGAAATAGTAGGAGCAACAGAGATAATAGGAAAATCATTAGGGGCAGAAAAAATTGTAATAGGTTTAAAAAACGTTTATTATAATGAAATAGATGCACTTACAAAGTCTATAAAGAAATTAAATTCTCCAGTAGAACTGTTTTTAAACAGGAGTTTCTATCCAGCAGGAGATGAGCAGATACTGGTTTATGAAGTAACAGGAAAGACAATACCACCAGGAGCAATACCTTCAAGTGTAGGAGCAGTGGTATCAAATGTAGGTACAGTATTTAATGTATTTGAAGCTCTAAAAGATGAGCCTGTTACATACAAATATGTAACTGTTGTAGGAGAAGTGGGAAGTCCTGCCATAGTAAAAGTTCCAATAGGAACAAAAGTTACAGAATGTATAGAAAAATGCGGAGGAGCCACAGTAGGTGATTACGTAGTAATAATGGGCGGACCTATGATGGGAAAGAAAATCTCAAAAGAGGAAGCAGAAAATACATTTATTACAAAAACCAATGGAGGAATTATAGTAATTCCAAAGGAACATTATGTAGCTGAAAGAGAAAGACTTACTATAGATGAGATGGTACACAGAGCAAAAGCAGCCTGTGAACAATGCCGTTATTGTACAGAATTATGTCCTAGATATCAGATTGGACATCCACTACACCCACATAAAATAATGAGAACTATGGCATTAGGGAGAAACGATGAAGAAGTTCTTAAGGAAGCAATAATATGCTGTCAGTGTGGAGTATGTGAAATGTATGCATGTCCAAATGGGTTATCTCCAAGACGTATAAATGGATATGTCAAAGCTCAGTTAGGAGCAAAAGGTATAAAATGGAAGAATGAAACAGACGTATTTACAGGGGATCCTCAGAGAGAATTCAGAAAAGTTCCTACAGGTATGCTTATAACAAGACTTGGAATGAATAAGTATAAGGGACAACCATATAAAGAAAATGAAGAATTGGTACCAGCACAGGTAAGTATTCCATTGAAACAGGGTATAGGTGCACCATCTACAGCAGTTGTAAAAGTAGGAGATGTGGTTAAAAAAGGACAGATGATAGGAGCAATAGACGAAGGAAAAATGGGAACAAATGTACATGCCAGCATCAACGGAACTGTTGTTGAAGTAAATGAAAATGTAGTTATAAAAGCTATTTAAGGGTTGAGGTGATAACCATGATAAAAACTATAGGAATGATAGAATTAAACAGTATAGCAAGAGGAATAAAGACAGCAGATGCCATGATAAAGGCAGCAGAAGTTGAATTACTGTTAGCAAAAACTATTTGTCCTGGTAAATACATTGTGATGATTACAGGAAATGTAGGAGCTGTTACAGCTTCAATAGAGGCAGCAGTGAGCATAGGAGGAAAACATGTAGTAGACAAGTTATTGCTTCCAAATGTTCATGAACAGGTAATTCCTGCAGTAAATGAGGCTACAGGTGTTGTAAAATTAAAGGATTTAGGAGTTATGGAATTCTTTAGTGTGGCAACAGGAATTGTTGCAGCAGATGCGGCAGCTAAAGCGGCAGATGTACAGCTTATAGAAGTTAGATTAGGAATGGGAATGGGCGGAAAATCTTTTGTAACTCTTACAGGAGATGTAAGTGCGGTTAAGAATGCAATAGAAGCAGGTGTTAATGTTTCACTTGAGACTGGAATGCTTGTAAACAGTGAAGTCGTATCCGGACCAAACAGAGATTTATTGCCACATTTGTTATAGAATATGTAAGGAATAATATAAGTAGAGTAGTATAGTATTACAACACTTTAGGGTTAAGAGAGGTGTAATGATGGATTTACTAAAAAAGATTAAAGATGCAGGTATTATAGGAGCTGGAGGAGCAGGATTTCCAACTCATGTAAAACTGAATACCAAAGTTGAATATTTCATAGTAAATGGTTTAGAATGTGAACCATTACTGCAGTCAGATAAATATTTGATGAGAAATTACAGTGACGAAATAGTAGAGACAGTACAAAAAATAGGGGAAGCGATTGGAGCAGCACATGCTGTAATAGGCTTGAAAGCAGCTTACCACACTGAAATAGAAGTACTTAAAAAGTCAATAAACAAATTGAATTCAACAGTAGAATTATTTTTAAGTGAAGCTTTTTATCCTGCAGGTGATGAGCAAGTATTAGTTTATGAAGTAACAGGAAGGACAATACCACCAGGAGGAATACCTTCAAGCGTAGGAGCAGTGGTATCAAATGTAGGTACAGTAGTTAATATTGCTGATGCTGTTAATGATAAACCGGTTACATATAAGTATGTAACTGTTATAGGAGAAGTAGGAAACCCTTCAATCATAAAAGTTCCAATAGGAACAAAAGTTATGGAATGTATAGACAAATGTGGGGGAACTACAGTAGATGACTATATAGTAATAATGGGTGGACCTATGATGGGAAAGAAGCTTTCAAAAGAGGAAGCAGAAGACACAGTTATTACGAAAACTAATGGAGGAATTATAGTAATTCCAAGGAACCATCTTATACAGCAAAAAGAATCAATATCAATAGACCACATGATAAACAAGGCAAAATCATCATGTATACAATGTCATTATTGTACAGATATGTGTCCAAGATTTTTGATTGGACATCCATTACATCCACACAAGGTAATGAGAGGCATAGCTTTAGCTGAAGGAAATGAAGCACTTAAAGAAGCAATAATATGCTGTCAATGTGGAGTGTGTGAAATGTTTGCATGTCCTATGGGATTATCACCAAGGAGAATGAATGCATATGTTAAAGCACAGATGATGGCAAAGGGTATAAAATGGAAAAATGAAACAGACCAATTTGAAGGCAGGATAATGAGAGAAGAGAAGAGAATACCAACAGGTAGATTAATCGCAAGATTAAGAATGAATAAATATAAAGGACAGTCAATTAAAGAGGGAGAAGAATTAGTTCCAGGACAGGTAAGTATACCATTGAAACAGGGACTTGGAGCACCATCTACAGCAATAGTTTCAGTAGGAGACATAGTGGAAGTAGGACAGATGGTAGGTGCAATAGACGAAGGAAAAATGGGAACAAATGTGCATGCCAGCATTAAAGGCGAAGTTATAGAAGTAAATGAAAATGTAGTCATAAAGGCTATATAAAAAGTTGAGGTGATATCATGGTAAGAACTATAGGAATGGTAGAGTTAAATAGTATAGCGAAAGGAATAAAAACAGCAGATGCCATGGTAAAGGCTGCAGAAGTAAAGCTGCTTTTATCAAAGACTGTTTGTCCAGGAAAATACATTATATTGATTACAGGAAATGTAGGAGCTGTTACAGCTTCAATAGAAGCGGGAGTAAGCATAGGAGGACAACATGTAGTAGACAAGTTATTACTTCCAAATGTACATGAACAGGTAATTCCAGCAATAAATGAAGCAACAGGGGTTTCACAATTAAAAGACCTAGGAGTTATGGAGTTCTTCAGTATAGCAACAGGAATAGTTGCAGCAGATGCAGCAGCTAAATCAGCAGATGTACAGCTTATAGAAGTTAGAATGGGAGTTGGAGTAGGGGGAAAATCCTTCGTAACTTTAACAGGAGATGTAAGTGCAGTTAAGAATGCAGTAGAAGCTGGAGTTAATGTTTCACTTGAAACTGGAATGCTTGTAAATAGTGAAGTTATATCCGGACCAAGCAAAGATTTATTACAATATTTATTGTAAGATATATAAAATTATATTTAAATAAGATAATTTATAGGTATGTAATATAATCTAATAGTATAGATTTATCTAAAAAAATAGATACTACTATATTTGTTAAGAATGCACCTTCTTATGCAGAAATAGGCTTTGGAGGATAGACATATAACATTCACAATAATGTAAATACGGTAGTATAAATATTACAACCTTTAGGGGTAAGAGAGGTGTAATGATGGATTTACTAAAAAAGATCAAAGATGCAGGTATTATAGGAGCTGGAGGAGCAGGATTTCCTACTCATGTAAAGCTGAATACCAAAGTTAAATATTTCATAGTAAATGCTTTAGAGTGTGAACCGCTATTACAGTCTGATAAATATTTCATGAGAAATCACAGTGACGAAATAGTAGGAGCAACAGAGATAATAGGAAAATCATTAGGGGCAGAAAAAATTGTAATAGGTTTAAAAAACGTTTATTATAATGAAATAGATGCACTTACAAAGTCTATAAAGAAATTAAATTCTCCAGTAGAACTGTTTTTAAACAGGAGTTTCTATCCAGCAGGAGATGAGCAGATACTGGTTTATGAAGTAACAGGAAAGACAATACCACCAGGAGCAATACCTTCAAGTGTAGGAGCAGTGGTATCAAATGTAGGTACAGTATTTAATGTATTTGAAGCTCTAAAAGATGAGCCTGTTACATACAAATATGTAACTGTTGTAGGAGAAGTGGGAAGTCCTGCCATAGTAAAAGTTCCAATAGGAACAAAAGTTACAGAATGTATAGAAAAATGCGGAGGAGCCACAGTAGGTGATTACGTAGTAATAATGGGCGGACCTATGATGGGAAAGAAAATCTCAAAAGAGGAAGCAGAAAATACATTTATTACAAAAACCAATGGAGGAATTATAGTAATTCCAAAGGAACATTATGTAGCTGAAAGAGAAAGACTTACTATAGATGAGATGGTACACAGAGCAAAAGCAGCCTGTGAACAATGCCGTTATTGTACAGAATTATGTCCTAGATATCAGATTGGACATCCACTACACCCACATAAAATAATGAGAACTATGGCATTAGGGAGAAACGATGAAGAAGTTCTTAAGGAAGCAATAATATGCTGTCAGTGTGGAGTATGTGAAATGTATGCATGTCCAAATGGGTTATCTCCAAGACGTATAAATGGATATGTCAAAGCTCAGTTAGGAGCAAAAGGTATAAAATGGAAGAATGAAACAGACGTATTTACAGGGGATCCTCAGAGAGAATTCAGAAAAGTTCCTACAGGTATGCTTATAACAAGACTTGGAATGAATAAGTATAAGGGACAACCATATAAAGAAAATGAAGAATTGGTACCAGCACAGGTAAGTATTCCATTGAAACAGGGTATAGGTGCACCATCTACAGCAGTTGTAAAAGTAGGAGATGTGGTTAAAAAAGGACAGATGATAGGAGCAATAGACGAAGGAAAAATGGGAACAAATGTACATGCCAGCATCAACGGAACTGTTGTTGAAGTAAATGAAAATGTAGTCATAAAAGCTATTTAAGGGTTGAGGTGATAACCATGATAAAAACTATAGGAATGATAGAATTAAACAGTATAGCAAGAGGAATAAAGACAGCAGATGCCATGATAAAGGCAGCAGAAGTTGAATTACTGTTAGCAAAAACTATTTGTCCTGGTAAATACATTGTGATGATTACAGGAAATGTAGGAGCTGTTACAGCTTCAATAGAGGCAGCAGTGAGCATAGGAGGAAAACATGTAGTAGACAAGTTATTGCTTCCAAATGTTCATGAACAGGTAATTCCTGCAGTAAATGAGGCTACAGGTGTTGTAAAATTAAAGGATTTAGGAGTTATGGAATTCTTTAGTGTGGCAACAGGAATTGTTGCAGCAGATGCGGCAGCTAAAGCGGCAGATGTACAGCTTATAGAAGTTAGATTAGGAATGGGAATGGGCGGAAAATCTTTTGTAACTCTTACAGGAGATGTAAGTGCGGTTAAGAATGCAATAGAAGCAGGTGTTAATGTTTCACTTGAAACTGGAATGCTTGTAAACAGTGAAGTTGTATCCGGACCAAACAGAGATTTATTGCCACATTTGTTATAGGATATTAAGAACAAAGTGAATTTTAATAACTATCAAGATTGAAACAGAGAATATTTTAAATTAAATTCCAGTAAAATGAACTATTTATTTTACTGGAATTTAATTTTGCAGTAAAATTTTTTATAAAGTTGTTGAATATTTATTTTATATGTGGTAATATAATTCATATATTCAATTGAAAAACACATGTCTTTCAATTGCGGACAAGGTGTGAAGTTATGAAAAATAAATTTCTTATAATTGATACTAGTATACTTCCTGATGTGTTTGACAAAGTGGTAAAGGTAAAGGAACTTCTTAGAACTGGCCATGTGAAGGATATATCAGAAGGAGTAAAGCAAGTAGGTATAAGCAGAAGTACTTATTATAAATATAGAGATTCAGTTTTTACCTTGTCTGAAAGTGTGGCAGGGCATAAAATAACTTTGGGATTAACTTTAGCCCATAAGGCAGGAACATTATCGAAAATACTTGATAATATAGCTCAGAAAAAGGGAAATATACTTACTATAAATCAAGATATACCTATTAATAATGCCGCTAATGTATCTATAACTTTTGATGCCTCTCAGCTAGAGGTTGAAGTTAACGAGTTGATGGAAGATATAAGAACCTTGAAAAGTGTAATAAAGGTAAATTTAGTTGCAGTAGAGTAAAAAAGATATTTAATAATATCTATACATATATTTAGTTATGTTGAATACCTTTAATGACTTATCTATGTGAAATTATATATAAATAAAACTATGAAAAGGAAGAGTAAATAATAAACTACTTTAAAGAGAGAGGAATTCCGTGGCTGAAATATTCCTTGAGGGAGAATTATTGAAAACCACCTTTGAGTTGTATACTGAAATTCTTATTAGGTATTTCCGCAGATCTGCGTTATGGATATGGAGATAACAGTATGAAGATTGTTAAGTATAAGATTATCTATTGTTACACATAATTTGGGGTATGTGTATTAAATAATTTTAATTAAATATTACTGTTAATTTGGGTGGAATCGCGATAAAACTCGTCCCATGTGGGAAGAGTTTTTTGTTTTCATAACAAGGGAATTAATTATTTGTTTGAAAGTGTTAAATAAAAAGGAGGGCGATAATATGGTTAATATAGCAATGCTTGGATATGGTGTAGTAGGTAGTGGTGTAGCTGAACTTATATTTAGAAATAAAGATAAATTCAAAGATGAATTAAATGAAGAATTGGTATTATCAAAAATTTTAGTTAGAAATATTAGTAAGCACACAGATAACAAGAACAAAGAACTTTTAACAGAGGATATAGATGATATTTTTAAAGAAAAAGTGGACATCATAGTTGAAGCCATGGGGGGACTTGATCCATCCTATGAATATGTAAAGAGGGCTTTAAATATGAAAAAACATGTGGTTACAGCTAACAAAGATTTAATTGCGGAATATGGTTATGAACTTTTACAAATAGCAAAGAAGAATGGAGTTACTATTCATTTTGAAGCTAGTGTAGGAGGAGGAATACCTATACTTAAATCAATAAATGAATGTCTTGTAGGAAATGAAATAAAAAGCATAAAATCCATATTGAATGGTACTACTAATTTTATATTATCTAAAATGAATCATAATGGCATGAGTTATACAGAAGCGCTGGAACTTGCACAAAAATTAGGATTTGCAGAAGCCAATCCAGAATCAGATGTTAAAGGATATGATGCAGCCAGAAAACTCTCAATTTTATCTACAATTGCTTACAATAGGAGGGTAGACTGGAAGGATATAAACATAGAGGGAATTACAGAAATCGATGAATATGATTTTAAATATGCTAAAATGGAGAAATGCAGTATAAAATTAATGGGAATTAGTAAACTGGGAAGTAAACATATATATGCTACAGTTATGCCTGTTATGGTAAAAGAAGATTCTGTTCTTGGGAAAATTGAGGACGAGTATAACGCTATTTTGGTAGAAGGAGATGCTGTGGGAGATGTTATGTTTTCAGGAAAGGGCGCAGGAATGTTTCCTACTGCTAGTGCGGTATTTGCGGATATAGCGGATATAGTTAAACAGAAGAGAAAAAAATGCATTACTTTTAGCAGTGAAAAGGCGGAAATAGATAAGAGTTGGGGATTGAAGGGAAAGTGGTTTCTTAGAGTAAAAACACAAAATAGAGTAAAAATTATACAGGGCATATCTTCAAGCTTTAAGAGTTGTTATATTTTATCTAGTACTTTTTCAGGAAATAAAGAAGAAGTGGTAGCTTTTGTAAATGCAGATAATGAGGTCTGTATAGATAATTATATTGAGAAAGTTAAATTAAAAGGAGAAGCCTGTGATGTTAAAAAATTGTTGGTTTTACACTAAAAAGTCTATCCAAAATGAATGGCTAGCTTATTATACTAGTCTAGTTACATAATATCCGTTGATTAATAATTACTGGCAGAATTTGTTTTCCAAGGTATCTTCATAAAAAATATTTTATCAATTGGGAGGAAGTTGAATATGGCTAAAGTGAAAGTAAGAATACCAGCTACTACTGCAAATATGGGACCGGGATTTGATACTTTGGGTATGGCCTTAAAGTTATATAATGAAATTGAAGTGGAAGAAATAAATGGGAAAACACAAATATATAATAATGGACTAAAATCTGAGGAGGATTTTGGAAATAATCTTATATATAAAAGTATAATAGAAACCATGAATAAAGGAGAATATTCTTATAAAGGATTTAGAATTGATGTAGTTAAGTGTGATGTACCTATCTCTAGGGGACTTGGAAGTAGTTCCGCTTGTATAGTTGGAGGTATAAAAATAGCAAATGAGATTATGGGAAATAAATTAGAGTTAAAGGATATGATTGACTTAGCTACTAAAATAGAAGGCCACCCAGATAACGTAGTACCTGCAATAGTAGGTGGGATGGTAGTATCTTTGAAGACGGGGGAGGATATAAAATATTCAAAGATAGATTTACCTAAGCAGTTAAAGTTTGTGGCCATGATACCATCTTTTCAGGTAAATACAGCTCTTTCTAGAAAGGTTTTACCTAAGTCTTATTTAAAAGAAGAATGCATATTTAATATATCAAGATGTGCCATGCTTGTAAGTGCTCTTTACAATGGGGAATTTGATAAACTTAGAACATGTTTTCAGGATAAAATTCATCAACCTTATAGAAAAAATTTAATAAAAAATTCTGATGATATCTTTGAAAAGGCAGTGGAATTTGGTTCCATAGGTGAGTTTATAAGTGGCTCAGGATCTACACTTATGGCTGTGTTGAATAAAAATGA
The DNA here is from genome assembly GCF_001902295.1 of Clostridium kluyveri. Taxonomy (NCBI): domain Bacteria; kingdom Bacillati; phylum Bacillota; class Clostridia; order Eubacteriales; family Clostridiaceae; genus Clostridium; species Clostridium kluyveri. Next base: position 1,096,261 of record NZ_CP018335.1, read on the forward strand.
GGATGAATTTGTTATATCTATGAAAAAGTATTTAAGTGGACTAGAAGATAGATGGAATGTAATTTTACTTGAACCAGATTTAGAAGGAGTTAGAATTGTTGAGATCTAATATGATAATATAAAGGATACCTCTTTAGTATATTACTTTTTACTTTGATGGATAAATAAAATATTTTTATTTATAGTTTATTCAATATATTTAAAATAAAGGGATTTAATTATTTATGTAGAATTTAAAATTCATAGATGAATGTAAAGAGGTGGAATTATGTTAGATGTTAACATAAAGTTTAAAGATATGAAAATCTCAAGTGTGGAAGAAAAAGATTTAATTGGAATACAAAAATGGATGGAGACCAATAAGGTTTTTTTGAAAGAAGAATCTACATTGAAAGAATTAAAAAATAGATTTTTAGAAAGTTATATAAGTGAGTGTGAATTCTTTTTTAAAATAGAAAAGAGTAAAAAGTTAACAGGCATTTTGAAAGGAAGGGTTGAATTTAAAAAACAAAATGAACTTTGGATATGGTTTTTTTATTTAGATAACATATGCAATAATGAGAATTTACGTAGTGATATAATAAAATATTTAATGAATTATTTTAATAGAAGATATGGAGTAAATATTTTTTTTGCTAGAGTAATTAAGGATGAAACAGACAATATAGTTTTTTGGAAAAATATAGGATTTAATCTTGCAAGAATAGTAAAAGATTTTTATAATGTCAATGGAAGACATATAGATATGATGCTTATGAAAAAAATTGGTGTATCACAGTAATATTTTTCTCTTCCCTATAATAATAATATATAGGAATACTATGAGTAGGGGTGAAAAGATGAGATACACAAGATATGATTTAAAAAAGCAAAATGGTTTTAAGGTTTTCGTGGTTTCGTTATTAATGATATTTTTTCTTGCTTTTATAATTGGAACTTTTGTATTTAAAGTAATTGTGAAAAATACAGCTGGCTTTAGTCCAAATGATATAAAAATTTCTGATTCTAGTAATAAGTATGTGAAATTTGTAGCTATTCAAGGTGGAGTCTATAAGGACAAGAATAATGCAGATACACAAAAAAATTTACTGTCTAACTATGGAGTTTCCTTTTCTGTAACAGATTCAGATAAGACGAGAGTTTGCATGGGTATTTATACTGAGGAAAATGCAAAAGGCATTATGGATTCCCTTACAAAAAAGAATATAGATAATACAAAAATAGTATTTACTGTACATCAAAATGATTTGTATAATGTAGAAGTAACAGAAATAATAAATGCGAATCTTAAGATATTAAATAAACTCTCAGAAAGTGATGTAAAATCTATAAAAACAGATGAGTTAAAAAAATGGTGTACTTCTTTAAAAGATGTAAATGACGGTGATAATAATAGTAAGTTAATTTTAAAAGAATTAAAAGAATATATAAATAAACTTCCAGAAGAAATTGAAAAAAAAGATGGTGAACAAAATTATATTTACATATTTGATATATTAAAAAAAATAAGTTCTAGTTAATTAAATATTGATCATAAATAAATGTGAAAAAATATGGCAAGTATATAGGTTTCTTACTAATACTTGCCATTTCTATATATAATTTAAAAAATTTTTTTAACAATATTATATTTACTTGTTTATGGTTTTATTAAATGATAAACTATATAAGATATATTGTTAAGGTAGGGGATTTTATGTGAAAGGGGCCGGAAAAAGTAAAAGTTTTATATGGTTTTTCATATTTTTAGGAGCCATATGTGGCAGTCTTGTAGGAGATGCTATTGGGAATAATTTTAGTTTTTTAAGTTTTTTAAAAAATTTTTATTCAATAGGGATGACAGATCCAGTCGTATTAAATCTCAAAGTTATGGTTCTAACTTTAGGTATAAATTTCAGTATAAATATTATGACTGTAATAGGTATAATCATAGCTGTGATGTTGTATAGAAAATATTAGGAAGTGATGACATGAAAATTGTATTGGCTTCAGCTTCTAGTAGAAGAAGACAACTTTTAAGTAGATTAATAGAAAATTTTCAAGTAGTGGCAAGTGATTTTGATGAAGACTCTGTGGTATTTCAAGGAAGATGTGAATCCTATGTTATGGAACTGGCTGAAGGTAAGGCAAAAGATGTTTGTAGAAAACTAACGGATGAAAGTTCAATAGTTATAGGGTGTGATACCGCAGTGTTTTTAAGAGGAAAAGTAATGGGAAAGCCAAGAGATATACAAGAAGCATTTCATATGTTGAAAGCATTAAGTGGAAATGAACATGATGTATACTCAGGCATAGCCATAATAGATAAGGCTTTACATAAAACAGTTAAAAGTTTTGTACGTACTACTGTAAAATTTTCTGAAATAGATGAAAGATGTATAAGAAATTATTTAAAAAAAGAAGAATATAAAGATAAGGCAGGAGCCTATGGCATTCAAGGCTATGGGGGAGTTTTTGTAAAAGAAATTCATGGGTGTTATTATAATGTAGTAGGATTACCTTTAAATAAGTTGTATAATATGTTAAGTGGGATGGGGGTAAATTTATAATAGGGAGATTTAAAATGAGAGATAATTTAAAGATTATGGATTTGCCCAAAAATGAAAGACCAAGGGAAAGGCTGTTTAGATATGGTTCGGAAGCGTTATCTAATTCAGAACTTCTAGCAGTAATACTTGGAACTGGTATTAAAGGTGAGAATATAGTGTCTTTAAGTAACAGAATAATAAAAGATAATGGGGGATTAAATGGAGTTTTTAATTCTGATTTAGAGGATTTTGTGAGTATTTCAGGGGTGGGAAAGGCTAAGGCAGCTAAGATACTTGCCATGGTGGAGCTGTCAAAGAGGTTTAAGTCCTACAAAAATGGGGATGACTATAGGATATGCAGCCCTCAAGATGCTGCAGTACTTGTTATGGAAGAAATGAGAGGGATGAAGCAGGAACATCTTAAAGTTATTCTGTTAAATGCAAAAAATATGGTTATAGGAATTAAAAATGTATTTATTGGGACTTTAAATTCATCTATAGTGCATCCAAGAGAAATATTTTTTTATGCCATAAAAAAGAATAGTGCTTCTATAATTCTATGTCATAATCATCCTTCTGGAGATCCCTCTCCTAGTAATGAAGATGTAAACGTAACTTTTAGATTAAAAAAGTGTGGTGAGCTTTTAGGAATACAATTAGTTGATCATTTAATAATAGGAAATGGAATATTTATCAGTTTAAAAGAAAAAGGAATTTTGTGAGGTTGAAAGGAGAAATATAAAATGGGTTTTTTTGGAATATCTAGAGATATGGGAATCGATTTGGGAACAGCTAATACATTAATATATGTTAAAGGAAAAGGAATAGTACTTAGAGAACCTTCTGTGGTGGCTATAAATAAAGATGTTAAAAAGGTAATGGCTATAGGTAATGAGGCAAAGGATATGATAGGTAGAACTCCGGGTAATATAGTAGCGATAAGACCGTTAAAGGATGGAGTTATTGCTGATTTTGATATAACCCATACTATGCTTAGAAAATTTATAGAGAAGGTAAGTCCTAAGTCAGCATTTACAAGTCCTAGAATATTTGTATGTTTTCCCTCTGGAGTTACTGAGGTGGAGAAAAGGGCAATAGAAGAAGCAACAAAACATGCAGGAGCTAGAGATGTGCTCCTTATGGAAGAGCCTATGGCAGCTGCAATTGGAGCGGGGCTTCCAGTACATGAACCTACGGGAAGTATGATTGTGGATATAGGTGGAGGAACTACAGAAGTTGCTGTGGTATCCCTTGGAGGAATTGTTACAAGTAAGTCACTTAGAATTGCTGGAGATGAATTGGATCAAGGTATAATAAGTTACATAAAGAAAGAATATAATTTGATGATAGGTGAAAGAACAGCAGAAAATGTAAAAATCCAATTAGGATCCGCATATGATATGGGAGAAGAGAACTCCATGGAAATAAGAGGAAGAGATTTAATATCAGGATTACCTAAAGTTATAAATATAACTGAAAGTGAAGTTAGAGATGCTTTGAAGGAGCCTATAGTGTCAATAATTGAGTCTATAAAGACAACTCTTGAAAAAACCCCACCAGAACTTGCAGCGGATATAATGGATAAAGGAATTATGCTGGCAGGTGGAGGAGCAATGCTTAAGGGACTAGATCAATTAATAAATATAGAGACACATATGCCAGTACACATAGCTGAATCACCTCTTGATTGTGTGGCCTTAGGCGCAGGAAAGGCATTAGATACTATTGATAAAATAGTAGCTAGTAGAAAATAGTTATGAGTGGTATGTTATGCGATTTTTGAAAAATAAACTTGTAATAACTATAATAATGCTCTCAATTATTTTTTTAGTATTAATTTCTTTTAGTTTCAAGAGTGATGGTAATTCGGTTATAAGAAATGGTGTAGGTATTACTTTTAATTCTCTCCAGGGAGGATTGTATAAAATTAATAGTAAAATAAAAGACTCCATAAGCTTCATTCTAAATTTTTCTGATGTTAAAAAAGAAAATGAACAGTTGAAGAAAAAAAATAGTTCCCTAGAAAATAAGCTTGTGGAATATGATGCTTTAAAAGATGAAAATTCTAATTTAAGAAAGGAGCTGGATTTTAAAAATGAAAGAGAGGAATACAATTATATAGGCTGTGACATAATAGGGAAAAGCAGTAGTGGAATGTTAGATCAAGTTGCCGTAAATAGGGGAAGTAAAGATGGTATAGAAAAACAAATGATAGCTGTTACTGCAGATGGCTTGGTGGGTCAAGTTGTACATGTGGAAAAAAATTGGTCTATAGTTCAATGTTTAACTAATGAGAATATGGCAGTGGGGGGAACTGTTAATAAAACAGGAGATGAAAGTGGAGTAATAAATAGCGGTATTGTAAAAGGCTATAAAAGTGATGAGAGCAAGTTTTTGGCTAAGCTTTATTATCTTCCACAGGAATCTACTGTAAAAAAAGGAGATACCGTGTTAACTTCAGGAATTGATAATTCCTATCCTAGTGGAATTAGAATTGGAACTGTAGTAGATGTAGAAACGGATAAAGGAAAGGTAATGAAAAATGCTTTAGTAAAGCCTTATGTGAATTTTGACAAAATTCAACAATTGCTTATAGTAATCCCTAAAAATAAAATAGATATAAAATACTAGGGTGATGAAAAATGAAAAAAATATTAGTGTTAAGTGTCTTGTCTATAGTTTTGTTTATATTAGACAATGTATTAATGCCTTTTTTTGCTATAAAAACTTTTTATCCAAGTCTCCTTTTCATTTTTATAATCTGTTATTCTATTGTAAATGGAAAGTGGGAAGGATTATGGCTTGGAGTATTTGTGGGACTGTTACAGGATGTATACTTTTCTCAGGGGTTTGGAATAAATGCATTTACAAATATGATAATATGTGTCACGGCAGGAGTTGTAGGGGACAACATATTCAAGGAAAAAAGGCTTATTCCAGTTATTTCTTGCTTTCTATTGGCTTTATTTAAAGGTATTTTGGTATTTGCACTGTTATATCTATATGGTATATATGTGAATATGAGTAAAGTATTTTTTATAAGTATTTATGATATGGTATTATGTATTTTTATGTATAGACCTATATATAAGCTTTGTAATAAAGAGTACATGCAGATTAAATGGAAGTTCTAAAAGTCAAAATAAGGTACTTTATAATTGGAGGCGATTTTTGTGAAAAATAAAAAGCATCATAATATTACAAGGTATACTATGGTTATAGTAATTATGTCAGTTCTTTTTGTAACCATGGCTATGAGGCTTTTTTTCCTCCAGGTGGTGCAGGGTAAGGAATATAAGGAACAGTCAAATAATAAATCTATAAGAGAGATACCTGATACTGCTCCACGAGGGGATATTTTAGACAGCAAGGGCAACAAACTGGCTAGAAGTGTTCAAGGGTATGTACTTGTATACAACCAGCCTGACGAAGACGAAGATACAGATGAGAGTAATAACACATTTTTTACTACTATGGACAAAGTGTTTAAAATATTGGACGAAAATAAAGTAAATCAGCAGGATGACTTTGAACTTAAGGTAAGTCCCTTTAGGTTTGAATTTAGAAGTGATGATGAGAATACCCGAAATGCCTTAGAGATAAAATTCAAAAGAGACAGAGGATTAAATGAGGTCATAGAGAAAAAAATTAAAAGTAAAAATGAAGACATTTCAGATGATGATTTAAAAAATCAGGTTAATAAAGAACTTTTAAAAATATCTGCAGAGGATACTTTTAAGACACTTCTAAAAGAATATGAAATTCCAAGTGGATATTCCACAGAAGAACAAAGAAGATTTATGATTATAAGAGATACTTTAAAAATGCAGAGTTTTTCGGGTTATAAGCCCGTAACAATAGCAAGTAATATAAGTAAAGATACTGCTTTTAAATTTTTACAGATGTTAAATGAGCTTCCTAATATAGATGTAAGTACTCAACCTATAAGATCCTATCCAAATGGAGAGCTTGGCTCTGCCTTTTTAGGATACATATCAAAAATAGCCTCTAATTATGACAAATATAAAGACAAGGGTTATGATATAAGCAGTGATTATGTAGGTCAAGCGGGAATTGAGGCAGCTTTTGAGGACAGATTAAAAGGTTCAAAAGGCGGCAGGATAGTAAAACTCAATAAAGATGGCAGAGTAATTGAGGAACTGGGCAGCAGGGATTCCTATCCTGGGCAAACTGTACAGCTTACCATAGACAAGGATGTGCAGGCTGCAGCAGAAAAGGCACTGGATGAGAGAATGGCAGAATTAAGACAGAATCCCTATGGCCAAAGGAGATCAGATACCACCAATGCAACTAGAGGGGCAGCGGTGGTGATTAATGTGAATACAGGAGCCATAATAGCACTGGCTAGTAGGCCGGGATATGATCCAAATGACTTTGCAACTCCTGGAAAACTTTCAACAGAAGCATATAACCAATATTTTAATCCTGATTTAGAGGAATTTGGAAGAGAATATATAAGGGCAAGAAATATTACCTCCAATTATCCTGGGAAAACTGAGGATGAAGTGTTAGATATACTTTTTCCTATTGATAAAAGCATAAAAAATAATACTACCATAAGGCAGGATGTATATGATATATATGCAAAACCTTTTTATAATTATGCTACTCAGTCTCTGATACCGCCAGGTTCTACCTTTAAGCCTATGACTGCCATTGCGGGACTGGAAAGCGGCGTTATAACACCTGATTTCAGTTATTACGACAATGGTACTTATAATCAGGGGGGGAGACTTGTAAAATTTGAATTGGATGGAGCTAATGGGCTAGTTAGCCTTACAAGTGCCATACAAAAATCCAGTAACCCTTATTTCATGGAAGTGGCAAGGCTTTTTAGAAATGCTTTTGGTGATGACACCCTAGCTAAATATGCCTGGAAATTTGGACTTGGAGTACCAACAGGCAGCGAAGAAAAACCTGCTACAGGCATAGAAATTCCGGAAAAATTTGGACAGGTATATAATACTAAGTCTAATGAAAATACCTATGCCAATACCTACCTTTGGAAAATTATGTCCTTACTTAAAAGTGGGGTAGATGACAAGGGGAACAGTATAGTTAAGATAGATTTATACGATAATGATAATGACTCTACTAAAGTTGAATCATTGAAAAAGGAAATAAAAACCTTAATACAAAGTTCTATAAAAGGTGGAAGCAGTTCTTTTGATAAAGATAAATATAAAGAAGTATTTTCAGAATTGATCCAGGAAGATCCAAATAACAAAAAAAATATCAGTGATAAAGAAATGAATAGTTTAATTGAGGCTATATATTACACAGCTGTTTCAGATGCCAATGCTCAGCTTAATGTACCGGCTAATGTAGAAAATGCTGCTATAGGTCAGGGATTAAATCAGTTTACTCCTCTTCAGATGGCAGATTATATTGCAACCCTTGCAAATGGAGGAACCAGATATAAGCTTCACCTGGTAGACAAATTTTTGGATTCCGATGGTAATGTTATTGAACAGGTGAAACCAGAGGTTCTTGAAAAGACGGAGGTTAAGGCCGAAAATATAGAGGCGGTTAAAGCGGGAATGGAGGCAGTTAATGAAAAAGGTACTGCAGCCCAGGCTTTTGCAGATTTCCCTATAAAAACTGCAGGAAAAACAGGTACTGCAACCATAGGAAGCCAGGAACAGCAGACCCAAATTGGAAGAACGGATTATGCAGAGTATGTAGGTTATGCACCAATGGATAATCCTGAAATAGCTGTGTGTGTAGTGGTATTTGACGGAGGTATGGGGGCTGGTTCTGCTTATATAGCCAGAGATATCTATTCTGCATATTTTAATTTAAATCAAGGAAATAGTGAAGAAAATTCAGGTGCTGGTGAATAACAGTATATGAATTTGCGAATAGGTTACTCTATTTGCAAATTTATATATGATAATTAATGTAGTATTATGTATTTAAATAAAAGTTAGCTCAGGTAAGATATTTTCAAAAATACGAAGAAATTTAAGGATACAAGAATTTTTGATAAATAAAGTTAAAATATAGGGAGGATTTATGTGAATAATGTTGAAATATTATTATGAGGTAACTTATGGAGGCTAATTTATGATAGATAATAATATATTAGTTAAGGGTAATAAAGAGGGCATAAATATAGTTATAAATATAAATAAATTTAAAGATTTTGAAGAAATGCTGGAAGCCTTAGTAAAAAGACTTTCAGTAGGCAAGATGTTTTATAAGGGATGTAATTTGAAAATAATTACAGACTTAAAAAATATAAATGAAAAACAATCTATAAAATTGAAACAGGTGTTATTTGAAAAATTTTTGATAAAGGATTGTATATTTCAAGACAGCAATGAAAAACCTAGTAAAATATTTTCTGGTATTTATGAGGGTAGAACTAAATTCTTGAGAAAAACAATAAGAGGAGGACAGGTTGTAAATTATCCTGGCAATATAGTTATAATAGGGGATGTAAATGCTGGCTCAGAAATATATGTAGGGGGTAATATAATAGTATTTGGAACCCTAAGAGGATATGCTCATGCGGGTTTTGGAGGAAATTCCAAAGCAATAGTTGCTGCAATTTCCTTGGAGCCAGAAATGCTTCAAATTGCTGATTTAGTGACTAGATCTCCAGATAACATGAAACCCCAATATCCAGAGGTAGCTAAAGTTAGAGGAAATATAATAATAGTAGAACCATATTTGCCTAATAAGTTTATTTAAGGGAGGTAGTGTAAATGGGAGAAGCAATTGTAGTAACATCAGGCAAGGGAGGAGTTGGAAAAACTACTACTACGGCTAATATAGGTACAGGATTAGCTGCTTTAAATAAAAATGTAGTGGTAGTAGATGGGGATACTGGACTTAGAAATCTAGATATTCTTATGGGGCTTGAAAATAGGATTGTATTTACTTTGCTAGATGTACTAGAAAATAAATGCAGACTTAAACAGGCTCTTATAAAAGATAAGAGATTACCTAATCTATATCTTTTACCTACGGCACAGACTAGAGATAAGGAAGATATAAGTGCAGAACAGATGATGAATTTAGTGAATGAACTAAAAGCCAGTTATGATTATGTAATAATAGATTGTCCAGCAGGAATTGAACAGGGATTTGAAAATGCCGTAGCAGGTGCAGATAGAGCATTGATAGTAGTAAATCCTGAGGTTACTTCTGTTAGGGATTCTGATAGGGTTATTGGTAAACTGGATGCTAAAGGTCTTGAAAATCACCAGCTTATAATAAATAGAATAAATTATAAGATGACTAAAAGTGGAGATATGTTAGATGTTAATGACATATTAGATAGTTTAGCTATAGAACTTATAGGGGTAGTACCAGATGACAGAACTATAACTGTTTCAACTAATAAAGGAGAACCAATAGTATTAGATAAAAGTGCTATCTCAGGTCAGGCTTTTAGAAATATAGCAAGAAGAATAATAGGGGAAGAGGTGCCTCTTATAGATTTAAGCAGTGAGCAAGAAGGATTATTTTCATCCATAAAAAAAATATTTGGTATTAAATAAGGAGTGTAGGGAAATGGATTTATTTAGGGCGTTTTCCAAGCCATCTTCCAAGGATATAGCTAAAGAAAGATTGAGGTTAATACTTATAAATGACAGATGCAGTATGCCTCAGGAAGTATTAGAAGATATAAAGGAAGATATACTTAAAGTACTTTCGAAATATATGGAAATAAACTACGCTGAAATAGATGTTAGAATGACGATTACTGAGAAAGTCGAGGAAGATCCAGTAGCACTTGTTGCCAATATACCTGTAAAAAAAGTTAAGTATAATAAATAGCTGTGTATTATACATGGCTTTTTTACTTTGCTGTGGTATAATCATTATAGTTATATTGGAGGGATATAGATGTTGTTTGAAAAACTTACTATTAGTAAAAGATTCTTGAGAGAGCTTGATTTTCCTATGCTTATTACAGTATTGATTATATGTGTATTTGGAAGTTTAAATATATATAGTGCTTCCCATCTAAGTTATGGAAATCAATTTTTAAAGTCTCAGATTATTTGGATAATTATGGGGTTTGTATTAATCTATTCTATACTTTTAATAGATTATTCCTTAATAAAGAGTTATGCTGCTATAATATACTGGTTTGGAGTATTTTTACTTGTTATAAACTGTATTCCTATGTTTCAATATACGGTAAATGGAGCTTCTTCATGGATTAAAATTGGAAGGTTTACTATGCAGCCTTCTGAATTTGCCAAAGTAGGAATTATACTGATGCTGGCAAAAGAATTAGATGACATGGAAGGAAATATCAATAACTTAAAAAATTTTTTAAAACTTACAATGTATGCGGCTATCCCTATGGCTTTAATTGTAAGTCAGCCTGATATGGGAATGACTATGGTTTGTTTTTTTACTGTACTTGGGATATATTTTGTAGCAGGTTTAGATTTAAAGGTAATAATTGGGGGCATATTGGGTGTGGCATTAGTAATAGCTATAGCCTGGAAGTTTACACTTATACCATATTATCAAAGAATGAGGATTATATCCCTATTTAATGCAGATAAATATCAATTAAGTTTTACACTTCAGCTTACCCAATCAAAGATAGGAATTGGATCCGGTGGAATATTTGGAAAAGGTTTCTTAAAGGGAACTCAAATATCAGGAGAATATATTCCAGAAACTCATACGGATTTTATTTTTTCTGTAGTTGGAGAGGAGTGGGGGCTTGTAGGAGCACTTTCACTAATAGCATTTTATGGAGTTGTAATATATCGTTCTATAAATATAGCCAGAGAGTCTAAAGATATATTTGGTTCCATGGTGTGCGTAGGCATTGTATCTTCTATGCTATTTTCTATTTTTCAAAATGTGGGCATGACCATAGGTTTATTACCTATAACAGGTATTACATTACCTTTTATGAGTTATGGAGGAAGTTCTATTTTAACAGCGTTTATAAGTATAGCTCTTATTTTAAATATAGGTATGAGAAGAAAGAAAATTAATTTTTAAAGTATGTGAAAATAAGTAATAATCAAAATATGATAAATATATATTTTAAAGAGACTTTATAAAATTTTTATTTTTTAATTTAATTTTATAAAGTCTTTTTAAAGTAGTATGCTTGGGCCAACCGTCCCAAATTCTAGTCATAAATAGTGATACCCTTAAATATATATTAAGTAGCATGTTATTTAAAAAGGAGGATGCTGTGGGATATTATGATTCAGAATATGAAAAATATTATGGCTCATTAAGGAGAAAACTCAATTATTCACCTTATTATGGAGGAAGAACATATAATAAAGAAAACTATTGTAATAAAAAAGGGAACTATTTAGTTAAAAGAATTATAAGAGAGCTGATAGGAGTGTTGATATTATTTATATTCATTATATTATGTAAAGTAACTTCAAATCCTCAGGCTAAAAGTGTATATAATTATTCTAAGAGCATAATAAATCAAAACTATAATTATAGTAAGTTAAAAACTCAATTAAATAGTATCAATATAAATTATGTTGAAGATAAAATAAAAAATACAGTTAAGGAACTCAGGGTTAATGGGGAAAAATAAATTTTAAGAGGTATTTTTGTGATTAAAATAAATAAATACTTTATTCCCTATATAATACTTTTGATTGTAGTAGGTTATAGAGGGCAGATTATTTATACAGCTATAGTAGTTTTTTTTCATGAAATTATTCATTATTTATTTTCTAGATATTATAAGTTTTCTGGATTTGGCATAGAATTCATAGCAGTGGGAGCTGTTATAAAACTTAAAGATTTAGATGAAGCATTTCCAAAAGAGGATTTAATAATTTCGATTTCTGGTCCCATATTTAATTTGATTTTCAGTGGACTTTTTTATTTTATGTATAAAATTTTATATTATAATTTTTGTTATGTGTTCTTTTCTATAAATTTAGCCATAGGATTGTTCAATCTAATACCTGCATTTCCTTTAGATGGAGGAAGAATACTAAGAAGTATTCTAAACCTTAAACTACCATATAGAATGGCAAATAAGATTACCATAGTAATAAGCATAATTATTGGAATAATGCTTATGTTAGTCTATGTATTCCTATTTTTAAATGGACATAGTAATTTCACAATTGGAATAATAGCTACATTTATAGTGACTACATCCTTGAAAGAAAATGAAAGGACATCTTATATAATTATGGGAGACATTATTAAAAAGAAATATAAATTTATAAAGAGAGGATATATTGAAAATAGAAATTTATCTATATATTATAAACAAAATCTTCTTACAGCTATGGGATTGTTTGATAAAGGTAAATATAACATGTTTACAGTACTAGACGATGAAATGAATGTGATGGATTTGATATATGAAGAGGAAATAATTGATGCTTTAAAATTATATGGAAATATAACCATAGAAGAGTTTATGAAGTTGAATGGATAAAGTACAGCATGCTTTTTTTGCATCTGTACTTTTTTGCAAATTAAGTAAATTTATAGATGATAATATATCACTATTTTTTTGCATTTTAAATTGTTTAGGGGTATGCTAAAATATAATGATGAATACCTAAGAGGAGGATTTTGATGAATAGAATTTCTGATGATATATTATTTAAGGTAGAAAAACCTGGCCGTTATATTGGAGGTGAAATGAATTCTTACATAAAAGATAAAGAAAAAATAGATATTCGTTATGCATTTTGTTTTCCGGATGTGTATGAAGTGGGTATGTCACATTTAGGTATGAAAATATTATATTACATATTGAATGAAAGAAAAGATACTTATTGTGAAAGGGTATTTGCACCCTGGCCGGATATGGAAGAACTTATGAGAAAAAATGGTATATTATTATATGGACTAGAAAGCAAAGAAGCAATACGTGATTTTGATTTTATAGGATTTACTCTGCAGTATGAGATGAGTTATACTAATATTTTGAATATGTTAAATTTGACAGGATTGCCTGTTAGAGCTTCCGAAAGAGGAGAAGATATGCCTATAATTATGTGTGGGGGACCCTGTGCATATAATCCTGAACCACTATGGGATATAGCTGATTTGTTTTCTATAGGAGAAGGAGAAGAACAAATAAATGAAGTTATGGATTTGTACAAAATTTATAAGGGGAATAAGAAGGAATTTTTGAGAAATGTGTGCCATATAGAAGGAATATATGTACCTTCTCTTTATGAAGTATATTATAATGATGATGATACTATTAAAGAATTTAAACCTATTTATGAAGATGTACCTAAAAAAATTACTAAAAGAATAATTAAAAATTTTAATGATGTAGTTTATCCTGATAAACTTATAGTGCCTTATACAGATATAGTACATGATAGGATAATACTTGAAACCTTTAGAGGATGTACAAGAGGATGTAGGTTTTGTCAGGCAGGCATAATATATAGGCCTGTAAGGGAGAAAAGTACATCAAAATTACTAGAACAGGTGGATAAATTAATAAAAAATACTGGTTATTCGGAAGTGTCATTAACTTCATTAAGCATATGTGATTATTCTGATTTGAAAAATTTAGTTTATAATTTTATTGAAAAATATGAAAAGGAAAAGGTGGGAGTATCTCTTCCTTCTCTTAGAATAGATTCTTTCTCTGTGGAACTTATAAATGAAATCCAAAAAGTAAGAAAAACTGGACTAACTTTTGCACCAGAAGCGGGCAGTCAGAGAATGAGAGATGTAATAAACAAAGGCGTTACAGAAGAGGATTTAATGAATTCTGTAAAAAATGCATTTTTATCGGGATGGTCTACTATAAAATTGTATTTTATGATAGGGCTTCCTTATGAGACTGTAGAAGATGTAAAGGGTATAGCAGAATTATCTCAAAAAGTGGTAGATCAGTATTTTGGAATTCCCAAAAATATAAGGAAAAAAGGGCTTAAGGTAACAGTTAGTACATCCATATTTGTACCTAAACCTTTTACAGCTTTTCAATGGTCAGCTCAAGCTGAAATGAAGGGAATAAGGGAAAAAATTAAAGTTTTAAGATCTTCTATAAAAAGCAAAAACATAGTGTATAATTGGCATGAAACACCAGTGAGTTACCTAGAGGCTGCTTTTGCCAGAGGAGATAGAAAAATGTGTGATGTATTAGTTAAGGCCTATGAAAAAGGAGCTAAATTCGATGGATGGTCGGAATATTTTAATTTTGAATTGTGGATGGAAGCTTTTCTGGAATGTAAAGTGAATTCAGATTTTTATATCTACAGAAATAGAAATTATGATGAAATACTTCCCTGGGATTTTATAGACGTAGGAGTGGATAAGGAATTTTTAATAAAAGAAAATGAAAAAGCTAAAAAAGCTTTGGTAACTCCTGATTGTAGAAGGGGATGCAAAAATTGCGGGGTGAATGTTAACTTAGGAGGTAAATGCTTTGAAGGAGCAGTATTTAATAAAATTCAGTAAAAAAAATAGTATAAAATTTATAGGTCATCTGGATTTGATGAGAACTATACAGAGGATGATAAAGAGAACAGACCTTCCGGTAGAATACTCCAAAGGATTTAACCCTCATATAAATATGTCTATAGCACAACCCCTCGCTGTGGGAATATATTCTTGTGGAGAATATATGGACTTATATTTTGAAGAGGGGGTATCAGAGGAAGAAATTTTAGAAAAATTGAATAATAATGCTCCTTTAGGTATAGAAATATTGAAAGCAAGCAAAGTCTACAATGCGGAAAATAAAAAGATATTTAAATCTATGGCAGCAATTAGGGCAGCCAAGTATAGTATACAAATACCCTGTAGGGACACTGGTAAAATAGAAACACATATGAAGAATTTGATGAATATGTCAACTTGGAATACCTTGAAAAGAACTAAAAAAGGGGAAAAGGAAACAGATATAAGAAAGATGGTAAAATATATAAATTATTTTATTTGTGATAATAAATTGGTTCTAGATACTACTATTTGCTGTGGGAGTATTGATAATTTGTCACCGGAACTTTTATCAAATCATATACGAGATAATATTGAAGGTTCTGATAAGAACTCTTTTATTAATATAATGAGAGAAGAAATGTATGGAGAGATAGGAAATAAATTAATTCCATTATATGAATATGTAGATAAAATACATTAAGAGGTATGTCCTATAGATAGCTGGCTTTAAGAAGAGGTGAATTATATTTGAAAGAAATATTTGTTGAAAGATCAACAAAAGTTTTAAGGATAATTATAAGACAGGAAAAAATAATTAAAGAATGTTTTATGAAGGAACAGGATCAAAACGCTTATCCAGGAGAAATATATATGGGTATAGTCAAAAATATAGTTCCTGCTATAAAATGTGCCTTTATAGATATAGGATGCAAAAGAAATGCCTATATGTACATAGATAAAAAATTCAAAAATATTAATTTGAAAAAAGGGGATATGGTTCTAGGAGAAATTGTGAAAGAGGATCAGGGAAAAAAAGGGGCTAAAATTGTAAAAAATATAAGTATTCCGGGAAAATACTGTGTTTTAAATAGTTCTTATGATGGAATACAATTTTCCAAGAAAATACATAGTGAATCTTTTAAGAAAAATATATTAGAATCACTAAAGTTACCTGCTGGAATTGGACTTATGATAAGAACTGAAAGTGAAAATATTCCCCTTGAGGTAATACATAATGAAATGGAAAAACTATATAAAGTATATAGTCAGGTAATGAAATCAGCTGCATATTTGCAAAAACCTGGATTATTATTTGATAATGGTGGAATACTGGGGGAAGTACTCAGAGATAAACTTATTGATGATAATTTTATAATATATGTAAATAACCAAGAGGATTATAAATATGTAGAAGATTTTTTAAAAGGATTACATAATGTATGTGTAAATTTGCAATTGTACACAGAAAATAAAAATCTATTTGCTTATTATGAACTGGAAAATAAGATATTAAATTTGAGAAATAATAAAATAGATTTAAAATGTGGTGGATATATAGTCATAAATAGAACGGAAGCTATGTTCGTAATAGATGTTAATTCAGGTAAAAATATAAAAAACGGTACTATGGATAAGACTGTACTTATCACTAATCTGCAGGCTGCAGAGGAAATTGCAGCACAAATAATACTTAGAAATTTGAATGGTATAATACTTATAGATTTTATAGACATGGACAATAATAAAAACAAGAAAAAAGTTATGGATAAATTAAAAGATGGATTTTTGATGGATAAAAATAAGACTGTGATATATCCCTTTACAGAGTTGAATTTAGTACAGATAGCCAGAAAAAGAATGGGCAGATCTATAAATGATTATATAGAAGAAGACTGCGGATGTTGTGGAGGAACAGGCAAAAAAATAAAATTATCTTATATGACTTTACTTATAAAAAACGAAATTTTAAATATGTGTTATGAAAAGAATGTAGAAGATATTCATATTGAGATGGATTCTTTCTATGAAAGTTATATAAAAAAGAGTACAAAAGATTTTATAAAAGATATAGGAGCTGAGAATAAAAGGGTATATATTACCTATGGAAAGAAAATATCTTGTAAAGTAGAAGCACTTTTATTTGCTAGTGATATAGAAGATTTTAAAGATTTTAGGATAAATTGAAAGAACTTTACAAAGGGGAACATATATGTTAAAATGACAGCTGTAGACCGCTCAAAAAAGGTTATGTAAATTATTTGGAAAGCTTTTTCTAATATACCTTTTAGGCGAGACTGGATTGAGGAGGTGTTTTTATGTATGCAGTTGTAGCTACTGGAGGAAAACAGTATAAAGTTTCAGAAGGAGACATAATATATGTTGAAAAGTTAGAGGCTGAAGTTGATTCTACAATTGAACTTGACAAGGTACTTATGGTAAACAAGGATGAAGGATTAGTTGTTGGAAAACCTGTAGTTGAAGGAGCTAAAGTAAAGGCTAAAGTATTAAAGCAAGGAAAAGCTAAGAAGATTATAGTATTTAAATATAAGCCTAAAAAAGATTACAGGAAGAAACAGGGACATAGACAGCCATATACTAAGTTACAGATTGAAAAAATCGATGCATAAGTTATGATTGAAGCGGTATTTAATAAAAAATCTGATAACTTGGTTTCGGTTATAATTAAAGGCCACGCAGAATCAGTAGAACAGGGATATGACATGGTATGTAGTGCTGTTTCTGCAATATCCCAGAGTATTTTAATCGGAATAACAGAAGTTTTAAAATTAAATATAAAATATTCCTTAGAGGATGGCTTTTTAAGTTTTTCATTGGATGGTATAGATGAAAATGATATTTTAAAGTGCCAGGTGCTTATGAAAACTATGCTACTTGGATTAAAGAGTATTGAAATTAGTTTTAGTGAATATATAGTTGTAAAAGAAGTGGAGGAGGTGTAATTTATGATTATTATGAATCTTCAGATATTTGCTCATAAAAAAGGTATGGGTAGCTCAAAAAATGGTAGAGATAGTGAATCCAAGAGACTTGGAACTAAATCTGCTGATGGACAGTTTGTTTTAGCAGGGAATATATTAGTTAGACAGAGGGGAACTAAAATTCATCCTGGAAAAAATGTAGGAAGAGGTTCTGACGATACTTTATTTTCCAAGATAGATGGTATAGTTAGATATGAAAGATTGGGAAAGACAAAAAAGAAAGCCAGTGTATATCCTTTAGAGGTAGAAGAATTAGTAGCTGAATAGTTGTTATTGAGG
This sequence comes from Clostridium kluyveri, assembly GCF_001902295.1. Taxonomy (NCBI): domain Bacteria; kingdom Bacillati; phylum Bacillota; class Clostridia; order Eubacteriales; family Clostridiaceae; genus Clostridium; species Clostridium kluyveri. The sequence goes on from NZ_CP018335.1 coordinate 1,114,481, forward strand.
CACCCTGACAAAAGGGTGCTTTTTTGAAAATATGATTTATCTAAGCACAGCAATTAGTTAATACTCCAAAATTATTTTAAAGTGGGGTATAAGCAGGGCTAACGCGTTTGGATAGGTTCTTCTTAGGTTCAAGTGAAGAAAAGCAGTTATTATGAGCAAACTCCACTTGAACCTAAGAATTACTTGATAACTTTTTATAAGGAAGTGATTAGTATGTTTGTAGATAGGGCCGAAGTATTTGTAAAATCAGGCAGTGGGGGTAATGGTTCTGTTTCATTTAGACGAGAAAAATATGTGCCTCGTGGAGGTCCAGATGGGGGAGATGGAGGAAAAGGTGGGGATGTTATATTAGTAGTAGATCCGGAAATTACCACACTTCTGGATTTTTCATATAAGAAAAAATATGTTGCAGAAAAAGGTGAAAATGGTTCTGGTTCTAAATGTTTTGGAAAAAATGGAGGAAATTTGTATATAAAAGTTCCTCTAGGAACAGTTATAAGGGATGTAGATACAAATAAAATAATGGCGGATCTTTCTCATATTGGAGACAAATATATAGTGGCAAAAGGAGGAAAAGGTGGAAGGGGTAATGTAAGGTTTACCACTGCTGTAAGGCAGGCACCGGATTTTGCTGAACCAGGTATGCCCGGAGAAGAAAGATATATATCACTAGAACTTAAGATTTTAGCAGATGTGGGACTTCTGGGTTTTCCTAATGTAGGTAAATCAACCCTTTTGTCTGTAGTTACTAAAGCAGCCCCTAAGATTGCAAACTATCACTTTACAACACTATCTCCTAATCTGGGAGTAGTAAATATTCCGGGAATACAAAGTTTTGTGATAGCGGATATACCTGGCATAATTGAGGGAGCAGCAGAAGGAGTGGGCCTTGGAATAGATTTTTTAAGGCACATTGAAAGGACCAGACTCTTAATACATGTAGTGGATATATCTGGATTAGAAGGGAGAGATCCCTTTGAAGATTTTATTAAAATAAATGAAGAGTTGAAAAAATATGATGTGAAGCTTTGGGATAGGCCCCAGATAATTGCGGCGAATAAAGCAGATGTGCTATATGATGATAGTATATTTGAGGGTTTTAAGAAAAAAGTAGAAAATTTAGGATATAATAAGGTTTTTAAAATATCTGCAGCTACTAGGCGGGGAGTAGAAGAACTTATGAAAGAAGCTGCAGCCATGCTTACCAATATACCTGTAACAGATATGTACATAAGTGAGGAGGATAAATTTATACCAGAGGAAAAGAGATTCACTTATGAAATAGAAAAACAGGGAAATGTATATATGGTTAAAGGAAGTTTTGTTGACAGGTTACTGGCAAGCATTAATGTAAACGATGCGAATGAATTGAGATACTTTCATAAAGTACTTCAGAATAAAGGAGTTATGAAGCAGTTAATAGATATGGGAATTAAAGACGGAGATGTAGTTAGACTTAATGATTTTGAATTTGATTATATATTATAATGGAGAGAAAATAGATGGTTAAAAAGGCTATTTTTGGTGGAACATTTGATCCCATACATAATGGACATATACATATAGCTTATGAGGCAATATATAGATTGGGATTGGATGAAATTGTATTTATGCCTACGGGTAATCCACCACATAAGGCGAAAAAGAGCATAACAGATGCTTTTTTAAGATATGAAATGGTAAAAGTAGCTATAAGATCAGAGAGCAAATTTACGGTAAGTAACTATGAGGTGAATAAAACTACCTTAAGTTATACTTATAGCACTTTAGAACATTTTAACAAACTGGAATCAAAAACTGAATGGTATTTTCTTACTGGAGCAGATTGTTTAATGGATATAGAAAAGTGGAGTAGGGTAGACAGCATATTTAGATTATGCAAATTTATAGTATTTAACAGACCTGGATTTCCAGCATTTACATCAGAAAGCATAGAGAATCAGAAGAAAAAGATAGAAGATAAATACTCTACTAATATAATATATTTAGATGCTCCTTTATTTGATATTTCTTCTACAGTAATAAGAAACAGTGTGAAGGAAGGAAAAAATGTAAACTATTTTTTACCTGAAAGTGTTTGTAATATTATAAAACAGTTAAATCTTTATAAATAAGGTCAATAATTTTTTATTTTGGAGTGATACAGGATGTGGAGTGAAGAGGAGATAAAAGAATATTTAAAGGAGAGATTATCAGAAAAGAGATATAAACATAGCCTGAATGTAAAAATTACAGCGATAAAATTAGCTGAAGCCTATAATGGAGATGTCAACAAAGCAGCACTGGCTGGGCTTATACATGATTGTGCAAAATATATGTCAGGTAATGAAATTTTGAATTTAGCAGTGAAAAATGGAATTCTTATAGATGAAGTAAGCAGATTGAATCCTAATCTTCTTCATGGCAGTGTAGCTGTTGTGGTTGCAAAAAAAATTATGGGAATTTTTGATGAAGATATACTAAGTGCCATAGCTTGCCATACTACCGGAAAAAAGAATATGAATCTACTGGAAAAAATAATATATATTGCAGATTATATAGAACCTGCCAGAAATTTTCCAGGAGTGGAGGAGCTCAGGGAAAAAGCCTTTGTAGATTTAGATGGAGCAATACTAGATGCTTTTAATAATACTATTAAAGTTGTGATAAATAGAGGTCAGCTTTTACATTTAAACACTATAGAGGGAAGGAATTATTTGGTGTTTCATAGTGGAGAGAAATAGAATATACAATATATTTTATAAATTAGTATAGGAGGTTTTTATAATGAAAAAAGAAATAATAAATACAAAAAAAGCTCCTGGAGCTGTAGGCCCTTATTCACAGGCTGTAAAAGTGGGTAATTTTTTATTTACATCGGGTCAAATACCCTTAGTTCCAGAAACAGGGGAGCTAATTTCAGGGGATATAAAAAAGGCTGCTGAAAGGTGTCTTGAAAATATAAAGGCCATACTTGAGGAAGCAGGAACTTGTCTTGAAAATGTGATTAAGACAACAGTGTATGTAAAAAATATATCAGACTTTACAGATGTGAATGAAGTATATGCAAGATATTTTCAAAAAGACATGCCTGCAAGATCTTGTGTAGAAGTAAAACTTCCTAAGGATGCTCTGGTTGAAATAGAGGTAATCGCATTAATAGATTAGTTTAAAGATAGGTTTAAAGGAGTGAGCTTTAAAAGAGTTCACTCCTAATAATTTAACAGGAGAGAAGTTAAATGGAAGAAAATAAAATAGTATTTAAAGTTAAAGAAGAAGAACAGGGATTAAAATTGAAAGAGTATTTAAAAAAAATTCAAAGATTTTCAGGAAGACTTATAAGAGGAGCGGCTTTAAGTGGAAGAATAGAAATAGATAATAAAAGAGTAAAACTTAATCATGTATTAAAATCAGGAGATGTTATATGTTTTAATTTAATAAAAGAAGAGTCTCAAAATATAGGGGCAGAAAAAATGGATATGGAGGTAGTGTATGAAGATAAGGATATAATAATAGTAAATAAAAGACCGGGAATAGTAGTCCATCCTACAAGAAGTTATCCTAGTGGAACGCTAGCTAATGGTCTTATTTATTATTTTCAGAAAAGTGGAGAAAATTGTATAGTTAGATTGGTAAGTAGGCTGGATATGGATACATCAGGACTTATAATAGTGGCAAAAAATCAGTTTGCCCATATGTGTCTGTCAAGGGATATGAAAAATGAAGATTTTGAAAAAAGCTATATTGCTGTTATTCATGGAAAGATGAAAGAAGATCAGGGTATTATAGATTTACCTATATATAGACCACAAGGAGATGATATAAGAAGAATTGTGGATAAAAGGGGTCAAAGAAGTATTACACATTATAAAGTTATAGAAGAATTTAAACATGATCAACTGCTAAAGCTTATATTAAAAACTGGAAGAACACATCAAATTAGGGTTCATTTAAGTTATTTAGACCACCCACTATATGGAGATACCCTATATGGAATAGAGGAGGATAACAGGTATATAAATAGGCAGGCTCTTCATGCCTATAGGCTTAAGTTTCCCCATCCTAGAGGAAATAAAATATTGGAATTAGAGACTGACATACCAGAGGATATTTCAAATTTAATAAAAGAAATAAAATAAGGCACCTTTTCGTATTTTTAGTTTGGATGCCTTATTGTAGATAAAATTATTTTATTTAGAAATTACAAATCTTCTTATAGTAAAGGAGACTATGAGAGTTAATATAAACATAATTGATATAAAAATTATGTATTTGTTTTTTATAATATTTTCTATATGAGCGGAAGCCATTGTTTGTTTTTCATAATGGCTGGAGCTGCTTAGAAGAGGTAATTTTCCTATATTTTTTCCTTTAAAGGATATGGTGGCCTCTTCAACTACTTCCCCTGTATTAAAAAACTTAACTGATAAATTTGAATTTTTTAAGGTAAAACTAGGAACAGCGGTATCATTTTTATTTTTAACATAGTAAAAATCAGAAGCTGCAGTTAGCGGGACAGAGATATTATTTTTATTATAAGTTGTAACTAAATCTCCTTTTGAATATAATTTCACAAGACTGAAATTATCAAATCCAAAATTAAATAAGGATATGGAATCAGGAAAAAAAGTTTTATTTTTGTCATGTACCAGGGCTACAATAAGACGCTGGCCATTTCTTGTAGCAGCAGATACGTAAGAGTGCAGAGATTGTGTGGTATATCCGGTTTTACCACCTTCACAACCACTGTAATAGTAAGTTGAGTTTGATTGTATCAATTTATTCTCATTCCATACGCCTCTCTCCTGAGGAGATTTATTGGTAGGAGGAATAGTATAATATAATGTAGTAGCTATTTTTGAGTATTCGGGATTTTTACATAATTCTCTCATTATGAGAGCTAAATCCTTTGCAGAAGTTTTGTGTTTTTCGTCAAATAATCCACTAGGATTTACAAAGTTTGTATTATAAGCTCCAAGTTCATGTGCTTTTTTATTCATTTCAATTGCAAATTTCTCTGAGGAACCATTTCCTATATATTCTGCTAATGCCTCTGCACAATCATTGGCTGAAGCTAGTAAAAGACCATACAGTAAATCTTTCACAGTTAACTCTTCACCTTCGTAAAGCCCTATTCTAGTTCCATCTACCAGAGGTGGATTTTTACCAACTGTTACTTTATCATTTAAATTTGCATTTTCAAGGGTTAAAAGTGCAGTCATTATTTTTGTAGTGGATGCAGGAGGATAGGCAGAATCAGGATTTTTAGCATATAAAACCTCACCTGTTGCAGCATCTAAAAGTACTGCACTATCGGCTGAAACAGAAGGAAGTGTTTGGGTGGCGTAAACGTTATAGGGATTAATATAACATATAATTAGAAAAAATAATATAAATGTAACTATTTTTTTCATTTTTTCCTCCTTTAAGATAATCATTAAATATTATATCAAAAAAATGATATGGATGCGACAAATTTTTTTTAAAAGTTGTCAATAATTCAAATATAAACTGTGTATATAACGTATATTTTATCTTAAATTAAAAGTATATAAAGTTCCATATATCCTTAAATTATAGCCATTTTAGCTTATAATATAATGAAATTTACACAATTTTAATATTAATATTAAAATTTTAAAATTATTAGGAGGAAAAAAGTGAAGTATAAAAAGAAAATTATAGGTTCTGTTGTTATTCTAATAATACTTAGTTCATTTCTAATAGTATTTTATATTAATTCAAAGTCTATAGATGATGTGTCTAACAATAAAGAGGAAATATTTAAAGAACAGTCCGCTGCAGGAAATACTACAGAACAGTCTTCCAGTGACATAACTGTTTATATAAATGGAGAAGTTAAAAATCCCGGGGTATATAAATTAAAACAAGATAGCAGGGTGCAGGATTTAGTAAAAGCATGTGGGGGCTTTACAAATGAAGCTAATAGTTATAAACTAAATTTGGCTAAAAAGTTAAAAGATGAGGACTATATATATGTAGACAAGAAGTCAGATAATGAAAATTTGCAATTACAAAATGGGTTGCAGGGAGAAACATCGGAAAATGCAAAAGTAAATATAAATACTGCTACTAAAGAAGAATTAAAAACCATACCTGGCATAGGTGATGTAACTGCACAAAAAATTATAGATTATAGGGAACAAAATGGAGGCTTTTCATCAATAGAGGATTTAAAAAATATAGATAGAATAGGAGATAAAACTTTAGAAAAGATAAAAGATAAGGTAGATATAAGGTAAACTAAAGTTAGGAGCTATTTTAAAATATGTAGTATGAAGTAATCACTGATACTTCTTGGTTCTTAGAAAATTGAGATGGAGAAGGGTGTTTCTTAGCAAACTCCACCTCAATTTAATCAAAACTTGATATAATAGATATATATTATAGTGTATGGAGGGAAAAATATGTTGTCAAAAGATATGGTACAATTAGGAAGCAGGAGATCTACTATTAGAGAGATATTTGAATTTGGCAGGAAAAGGGCAGCTATAGTTGGAAGAGATAAGGTATATGATTTTAGCCTTGGAAATCCTAATGTTCCATCACCAGATTCAGTAAAAAATGCAATTTTAGATATATTGGATCATGAAAAATCCACTGCTGTACATGGGTATACAAGTGCACAGGGAGATGATAATGTAAGAGATGTAATTGCCAAATCTATAAATAAAAAATTTGATACAAATTTTACAAAAGATAATCTATACATGACTGTAGGAGCTGCAGCATCTATAAGTATATGCTTTAAGGCTTTAACGAATCCGGGAGATGAATTTATTACCTTTGCACCATTTTTCCCAGAATATAAGTGTTTTGTGGAACAGGGTTCAGGAGGAAGACTTGTTGTTGTACCTGCTGACATGGAAAACTTTCAGGTGAATTTCTTGGAATTTAAAAAGAGAATTAACAAAAGGACAAAGGCCGTTATTGTGAACTCTCCTAATAATCCATCAGGAGCTGTTTATTCAGAAGATACTATATTAAAGCTAGTATCTATTTTAGAGGCTAAATCTAAAGAATATGGACATGCAATCTATTTAATATCTGATGAACCCTATAGGGAAATTGTGTATGCAGGAGTTGAAGTACCTTATATCACAAAGTATTATAAGAATACCTTTGTTTGTTATTCCTATAGTAAGTCATTATCACTGCCGGGAGAAAGAATAGGATACATAGTTGTGCCTAGTGAAATGGATAATTTTAAAGATACTTATGCTGCTGTTTGCGGGGCGGGTAGAATACTTGGCTATGTTAATGCACCTAGTTTATTTCAAAAAGTTGTTGCAAGGTGTGTGGGCCAGACTTCAGATATTTCAATCTATGAAACAAATAAAAATCTACTGTATAAGGGATTAATAGAAATGGGTTACAAATGTGTAGAACCACAGGGGGCATTTTATTTATTCCCTCAATCCTTAGAACCTGATGCAAATTTATTCTGTGAGAAAGCGAGAAAATATGATCTTTTAATGGTGCCTGGAGATGATTTTGGGTGTCCTGGTCATGTTAGAATCTCTTATTGTGTAGAGACACAGCAAATTATAAATGCACTGCCTGTATTTAAAAAATTGGCAGAGGAGTATAAAAAATAATATCTTAAATTAATGGCTTTTAAATTATGATTTGTCATAAAAGGGGATTGTATGATACTAAATACAGTAGTTAAACAAATAGCATCGTTATTTATAATTTCAGTAATAGGTTTTTATTGTGGCAAAAAAGACATTATTGATGAAAATTTTTCAAATCAGCTTTCTAAATTATTATTAGAGGTAACGCTTCCTCTTTTAATTATATCCTCTTTTAGTTTTACTTATGAAAGGGCTATAGTAGATAATATAGTAAAAGCATTTATTTATGCAGTGCTTATATTTGCTATAACTCCTTTAATGGTAAAACCTTTATTGATGAAAATTGGAAAGGAAAAAAGAGATGTGCTTCAATTTGCCATGGTATTTTCAAATTGTGGCTTTATGGGATTCCCTATAACCCAAAGTATTTTTGGAAATGAAGGAATCATATATGCATCTATATTCAATATGGTTTTTAATATTTTTGTGTGGACTTATGGAATAATGTTGTTCAGCGAAATAAAAACTATTCGGGAAATTGGTAAAATATTAAAGAATCCAGGAATAATATCTGCTTTAATTGGAATTTTAATTATGATTTTTTCCATAAAAGTGCCTTCAGTATTTCAAGATGCCATGAAGGCAGTAGGGGGATTAACCACCCCTATATCCATGCTTATAATAGGAAGTTTATTATCAAAGTCTAATTTTAAAAACCTTATTAATGATGCAAGTATGTATTATGGAACTTTTATTAAGCTTTTGTTTATACCTGCAGCTTTATATATAGTTTCAATTTTTTTAAAAGAAAACTCTATAGTTATGAAAACTTTTATTTTAATGCAGGCTATGCCAGCAGGTGCAACAACTTCACTTTTTGCAGAAAATTTTAATAAGGGAAAGGAATATTCTGTATTCATAGTTTCTTTGTCAACGCTTTTTTCCATGATCACAATACCTTTGATAATTAAGTTTTGCTTATGAGAATTTAAAAGATAGTGGGAGGATTTACATAAGTATATTTAAAAAGCTGGTTTATTTCAGTTATATGTTAAAGTATATTATAGTATAAATCGATTATTATATAAGGTGATAAATATTATTTGATAATAAAGTAAAATAAGTTAGATTTATGTATTTTAATAGTGTTTTGTTTATATGGGAAGGTGTTGGGGTATGATTAGTTGGTATAAACATCCGTGGAGTGAAGTAGTAAGAGAATTAAACAGTAATGTATATTATGGACTGGAAGATGATCAAATAGAACTCTGCAGGGAGAAATATGGAAAAAATAAAATTATTATGCCTTCTACCAAAGGGCTGCTTTATCTTATGTTTATACAATTTAGAGAAATTTGGATTGTATTTTTAATTTTATGTATGGTTATGTTTATATATTTAGATATGTTTATATATGCAGTTGTATCCTTAGCTATTATATTTTTTAATATGTTATATGCAGCACTTGAAAGATATAAAGAAGAGAAAAATATTAAAGAATTACAAAAATTAAATTTAGGCATGGCAAGAGTAATAAGAAATGGGAGAACTGTAAAAGTACCTTCAGAAGAACTTGTAGTAGGGGATATAGTCATTGTAGGTGAAAGAGAAGGAATACCTGCCGATATGAGAATCATAGAAAGTAATGATTTAAAAGTTGATGAATGTTCTGTTACAGGGGAGAATTTTATCTCTGAAAAATATGAATCTAAAATAGATGATAAAGAGTTACTTTTGTCAGATATGAAAAATATATTGTTTAAATCCTCTTTTGTAGTGTCAGGAGATGGTACAGGTATAGTGGTGTCGGTGGGCATGGATACAGAAGTGGCTAATATGGTCAAGCTTTTAATTGAAGAAGGAACAGAAAAAAAATCTTTTGGTTTTAGGCTTCATAAAATTTTAAATATGTTTACTCTGATTTCCATAGGAGTTCTTTCTGTTATTCAATTAATATTGACTTTTATATTTAAACAGAACTTTTATGATAATTTAAAAGAATTATCCATTATATTTTTAAGTTCTATTCCTCAGGTAATGATTATAATAATTTTATTTTCAGGTACTATATTAGTTAAGAAGTTAACAAAAAAGAAAGTTTTTTTCAAGGGTTTATCCAGCTTGGAAAAACTTTCAAGAGTTTCAGCTATTTGTACGGACAAAGTAGGATCTTTTTCTAAAAATAAGATGGAAGTTGTAAAGGCTTACGACAGTAATGGATTTATTGATGTAAATGAGGAAGTTTTAAAAGAAAATATAGGAAAGAGTCTATACAGAATGTTAAGTATAGGCATATTGTGTAATGACATTAGATCTGTTAAAGTAGATGTGGAAAATTCCAGAGAAAATTTAGTGGAGTTAGCTTTAGTGAGATTCGGACAACAAAATGGCATTTATAAAGGAGAATTGGAGGAAAACAATAATAGAATATTTCAAATTTTATTTGACAGTGAAAGGCGTATAATGACAACTGTAAATAAAATGAGTAAAAAGTATAGAGCCAATGTAAAAGGGGCACCAGATTCTATTATAGCTAGGTGTACCCATATATTTAAAAATGGTGTGGAAGTTGAGATAACAGATGAAGATATAAAAGCTATAAAAGATTGGAATATTAATATGTCCAATGAATGCCTATATGTGGTAGGATTCGCCTATAGAAATTTCAATTATGAACCTAGTGTTAAAGAGAATATTGAAAGTAATCTGGTATTTGTAGGATTAATTGGCTTTGATAATATGTTAAAAGAAAATGCAGTGGATTCTATTAAAAAATCAGTAGCTCTTTCTATTAGACCCATCATAATTACAGAAGATAATAAGCTTACATCACTAGCTGTAGGAAAAAAACTGAAGATTGTATCTAGGCTTTACCAAATATTATCTGGAGTGGAGATAGATAATATGACAGAGAGTGAATTTAAACGTATCGGAGAAAAAGTTAATATTTTCTGCCGGGTAAATTCCAAGCATAAGGTACAGATAGTAAAGGCATTAAAGAGTTATGGATATGTAACTGCAATAACAGGGTGGAAGCTTACTGATTTACCTGCCCTTAAAATATCTAATGTGGGAATAACTAATACAAAAAGCAAAATAGTAAAGAGATTATGTGACATATTTACTGATAATATGGATTTTATGAATATTTTAGGTACTATAGAGGATTCAAGAAAGATAATGAAAGTATTTAAAAAAATAATTGTCTATATTATAAGCTGCAATTTTGCACTTTTAATATTTTTAATGGGAAGTTTTTTATTTGATTTTCATATTGTAAATAATATTATTATAGAGTCTTTTTGGTTTAATAGCATACTTATGTTTTTATCTATTTTAGCCCTTATATATCAGTATAAAGAGGAAGAAGGAGACTATACATATTATTCTATTGATAAAAGTATAGTTATAGATAATTTTATATTTATCATAACTGGTGGATTTCTAATGGGAATTGTGGCCTTTATAGGTTTTTATGTAGGTAATCTATACAAAGTTCAATTTGATCTTTTAACTTCTCTCTGGATTTTAAATACCTGTGCAGTAATATTTACTTATAGCTTTTCCAATAAAAAGTTTTTTCAAAATAAGATATCCAACTTAATTATAATTATAAGTTTGCTTATTCAATTTGCAGCAGCGTCAATTATAAGTAATTTTATGATTTTATCTGGTAGTATTTATTTAAAAATATTTTTAATATGTATTTTAATATGGATTATTTTTTGTGTATTTTATAAATTTCAAAGAGAAGAATTTGTTTAGTCTGTTATTTTTAGGATAAAATGATAACAGGAGGTGGTTTTTTGTATAGTAAATATAGTATAAAAAGACCACTGGTATTTCATTCTATTTCATTGGCGGCGGGTTGTATATCCGCCATAACATTTCTGGATAACATTTTTATAGCAGCGGTGCTCGCTGTTTCTTTTTTTATTATGATATTATTGACTTTAGAAATTAAATTTTGTATTTTAAATATGTTGTTTTTTATTTTTGGAGTATTATCTTTTAATGTATATTTTTATGTAGATATTAAGGAGGCTACTGAAATTAGAGTAGTGGAAAAGAAAGATTACTATTTTATAGGAGATTTCAAGGGAAGAAAAATTGTATTAAATGGTAAAGTGAATCTACTTCAAGAGGGACAAAAAATAGAGGCACAGGGGAGCTTCAAGAGAAATGCTTATATAGAGAAAGGTATAGTTGGAAACTATACTTTAGAACAATATAAAGTGTGTAAACATGATATAATACATGGTATTTATGAATTTAAAAGGAATATATATGAAAAATTTAAAGAGTCAATAGGGGAAGGCAGAGCAGCTATGGTTATGTCACTTTGTTATGGAGAAACTGATTACATGAGTGAAGGTCAAATGGAAGAATTCCAAAAGCTTGGAATAATTCATGCTGTGAGCGTATCAGGATTTCATATGGTCATAATATATAAAACGCTGGAATTTATATTTGGTCTTAAAATGGCTGTGGGTATATCCATTTTATATGTGATTTTTACAGGCATGGGTGCTGCTACCATGAGATCCTTCATAATGATATTAATATTTAAGCTGTCTAAAATATTTTTAAAAGAATATGACAGCATATCTTCTTTGAGCTTATCAGCTTTGCTCTTAATGGCTGTAAAACCTTATTATATAGTAAATATTGGATTTGGACTTTCCTTTTTAGCAACTCTTGGAATAATATTATATAATGAAAGAATTTATAGGAAGTTGTTTAAACTGCCGTCTAAAATTGCCAGTAATATAAGTCTTAGTCTAAGTTCTCAAATATTTTCCATGCCTTATATAGCTTTTACAATTGAAAACTTCAGCTTGGGATTTATAATAGGGAATTTATTCCTCATTCCTTTATTTTCGGTCATAGTAATTTTAGGAAATTCAGCATTGTGTTTATACTTCATTAAACCTGTATTTAAAGTCATTTCCTGGGCTATAAATTTTATTTTTATTCTGGAAGAGGCTCTTAATGCAATTATTTTAAAATTCTGTCCTGATATAATCTACCTTAAATATATAGATGGAGTAATTATAATTATAACTTATATAAGTTTTCTTATGTATAGATATGAACATAAAAGTTTTAAATATATTCCTGTAATTTGTGCAGCTTTAGTTTTCTTTCAAAGTTATAATTTTTTCCCTACCATAACTTTTATGAATAATAATAATGGAGAGGCTGTAATTATAAGAAAAGGTTTCAATAAGATTTTTATATGCAATTACGATTATATTAATACTCGCTGGATAAGGGATATAAAGGATAATGAACAAATAGAAAAGGTAGTGACCAATCCTCAAAAAAATTTCATATGTAGACTAGATAAACATATATATTTGAAAGTATATGATAATTTAGATACCTCTATGAAAATTAAATTTTATAATGAGAATAAAGAATTCAATTTTTTATTGACTAAGTATTATAAAGACCATATAGAGGTTTTTAAAAAAGATAATTGTATATATATACCTAAAATAAAATTGCCTAATAAATATATTAATGAAAGTTATAAAAAATATTCGTTAAATGATGAAGAAAGTGTGGGATATGGTATAATACTAAATAGACTTTTTAGAATCAAATAATATTTAATTCTATTTAAATAAAATGGAAGTGATTATAATGATAGATATATTTACTTTTGAGAAAAATTTAAAAAATGCACAGGTAGAAAATTGTTATTTGTTTTGTGGAATAGATGAATTTATTATAAAAGAGAATATAAGAAAATTGGTTCAGAAAAGTATAAAACCTGATTTTGCAGAGTTTAACTATATAAAATTTGATGGAAGTTCTCTTGAAAGCTTTGATCCTGTAATAAATGCCTGTGAAACATTACCTTTTATGAGTGATAAGAAGGTGGTACTTGTATATAGGGCTGCCTTTATAGGTGAGGAACAAAATAGTAAGAGTAAACTTTCTTATGAATTTAATAGTATACAAAATTATTTGAAAAATGTACCGGAGCATTGTATTTTAATATTATACTATTTATTTAAAAATAAAAGAGATAAAATAGGCAAAAAAATATATAGTTTAGATAAGTACTTATGTATAGTAAGAACTGATAAAGTGAAAGGGTATCAACTGGAAAATAAGGTTCAAGAGTTTTTTTACGAAAGAGGGAAAAATATAAAAAAAGTAGATCTTAGAATATTTTGCAGTCTTATGAATGATAACAATTTGAATATGATAGAAAATGAAGTTGAAAAGTTGTGTTGTTATACTTATGGAAGAGATATAGAAAGAGAAGATATTAAGAAAATATTTTTAAAAAGCAGTGAAGAGGATATATTTGATTTGGTAAATGCCATATCAAATAAAAAAATAAAAGATGCCATTTACATATTAAATGAACTTATTTATGAAGGCGTCAAGATAAACTATATTTTGTCCATGATAGAAAGGCAGTTTAATATTTTATTAAAAATAAAATTGTATTTGGAATGTGGAAGCACAAAAAAAGAGGTTATGGAAAAATTAAATATTAAATCAGAATATGGATACAGTGTTATGTTAAGCCAGAGCAAAAAGTTTACTTTGAACCAATTAAAAAGAGCTGTAGAAATGTGTTTAAATACAGAAGAGAAATTAAAGAGCCTATCTACAGATGAAAAGATTGAAATGGAACTTTTAATAATAAATACTACAGCATAATAAATAACCGGCAAGTACCGGTTTATTTATTATGCTGTCAATTTATTTAATTTCAAAGCTAACTTAGACTTATTTCTAGATGCCTTATTTTTGTGAATTACACCTTTTGATGCGGCCATATCCAAAGCTTTTACAGTTGCAGTAAAGCTAACTTTAGCTTCTTCTGCATTTCCACTTTCAACTGCAGCTAAAAATTTCTTTATAGTAGTTTTTAATGAAGACTTTATAATCTTATTTCTAAGTGTCTTGGTTTTTATAACCTTTATTCTTTTCTTTGCAGACTTTATGTTTGCCATGCTTTCACCCCCTTATTAATTATTAGATCTCAACAGCCTTGGGGAAATTTACCAATGAGTTCATTATATTTAACAAATGCTATTATAACATTAAATTTTAACCACTTCAAGGGGGAATTTAATAGCTTTAATTTATCTGAAAGCTGTAATTGCTAATACCAATTCAAGAATTACTTAATATATTCTAGGCCTTGTATAATAGTATATTGCAGGAGAAAATAAGCAATAATAATGTATATGTAGTATATGTAGAAAAGGAGTAAAATTAAATTTTAATGTTAATTTGTAAATGGAGAGTGGTACATAAATGTTTAATATAAGAACGGATTTAGCAGTAGAAGCTAAAGAGATCTGTGAAAAAAAAATGGGCAGTAAGATCCCAGGAGTAGAGATAGAAGAAAAGATGGAGGAGGATATAAAAGTAACTTATGTAAAGATAGTGGAAGATGTGGGAGAAAAGTTTATGGGGAAACCTAAAGGCTCCTATATAACTATAGATATGCCGGAATTTACCCACTATGATGGAGAAATGAGAGATAAGGTAAGTGTGGTAATGGGAAAAGTATTATCAGGAATGATAAATATAGAGGAAAGTATGACAGCTATGGTGGTTGGACTTGGGAATTGGAATATAACTCCAGATGCATTAGGGCCTAAAACAGCCTCCAAATTGATGGTAACCAGGCACTTAAAGGAATTAGTACCGGATAAAATAGATGAAGGGATAAGACCGGTATGTGTTATTTCACCAGGAGTTTTAGGTATTACCGGTATTGAAACAGGTGAAATTATAAAAGGGGTTGTAGATAAGATAAAACCTAATATTATAGTGTGTATAGATGCTCTGGCTTCTAGAAAGATGGATAGGGTAAATACTACAATACAGATAGGCAATACAGGAATATCTCCGGGTTCTGGAATAGGCAATAAAAGAATGGAATTAAGTGAGAAAACTTTAGGAATCCCTGTAATAGCTATAGGAGTGCCTACAGTAGTAGATGCAGCTACCATGGCAAATGATACTATCGATTTAGTTTTAGATGAAATGATAAATCAGAGTGAAAAAGGAAAGGAATTCTACAAGGTGTTAAAATCTATAGATAAAGATGAAAAGCAAAAAATGATAAAAGAAATACTGGAACCTTATGGGGAAAATATTATGGTGACACCTAAAGATGTAGATTTAGTTATAGATTCAATTTCAAAAATTATTGCCAATGGAATAAATATAGCGCTGCAGCCTGCTCTAGATTTAAATGATATAAATACTTTTTTAAATTAAATTTTTAAATCACATTAAGTGGACGGAGTAGGTACATTCCTTGCATTAATTAAGTAATAAATTTAATATACCTCTCATATAAATTAACAGTAATATATTTACGGGAGGGGGGAAAGCTGCTTTGAATAATTTAAGGCAGAAAAAATTGAATTACAGAAGAAACAATTTTAAAAATAAATCTAAGTTAGAAATATGTATGCTAACAGTGACAATAATACTAGTCATTATTTTACCTTGTATGGTAAAAGCTAATTCATATAGCAGTGATAAAAAAAGAAATATGTTTTATGTTCAAGTTTTGAATTACACCCTATCCACTGTGAAAGCCACCTCTTTTTCAGAAGATGATATGGCAGAAAATACTTTTTCTATAAGGGATACAGCTTTAAAAATGATAGGATTAAATACCAGTGATGTGTTGTCGCTTTTGGGAAAAGAAATGGCTTTTTTGGATTTAGATGATTCAAAGGATGTAAGTTTTAATGAATTTAATTTAGAAGATAAAGAGATTGAAAAAAGTAGTGATACATCAAGTTCCAACAGCCAGAATGATTTGAATTTAGAAAGTAAAACTGTAACTGTATATAATCCAAGTCTTAAAAAAACTTTAGATACTAGCACACCGGAAGTACTTATATATCATACACATACTACGGAGAGTTATAAACCAGGTGAGGCAAATAGTTTTGATGATACCCAAAATGTATGTGCTGTAGGGGATTCAATAGTAAATGAACTTCAAAATAATTATGGTATATCTGCGATAAATGATAAAACGGTTCATGATGCAGAAGCATATACTCAAAGTTATGCAAGATCCTCTGTAACTTTAGATAATTATTTAAAAAAATATGGAGATTTTAAGCTTATAATAGATCTTCACAGGGATTCGGTAGAGGATAAAAAAGCAGTGACTGCTAGATTGAATGGAGAAAATGTAGCTAAATTTATGCTGGTAATGGCTAGAAAAAATCCTCACTTTGATAAAAATATGATTATGGCAAATAAAATAATAGAAACTTCTAATAATTTATTTCCAGGACTTGCAAAAGGTATCTGTTATTATAATTATGGAACTAGATATTTTAATCAGGATAGGAGTAACAATGCAGTACTTATGGAAATAGGAGCGGATATAAATACATCTGATGAATCTAAGGCCACAGGTAAATATGTGGCTAGAATAATAGCAGAAATACTTAATAAGTAAAATTTGTATAAAATCTGTAAAAAAGATCATCCTTATAATGTAAACAATGTTTGTTATAGGGGTGATTTTTTTGAGTAAAAAAAGATTTATAACTGTAATGGTGATTTTTATCATGATAATCTTTTCGGGTTTTACAATTGTTAGTGCAAGGCTGCCTGAATTTATAAAAGATAATTCAAATTTTAAAATAAATTGTTCTCTTTCACCTTTTGATTTCAGGGTAGATGTGGGAGAATATTCTTTGTGTATAAATAATAAAATAGGCTATAATTTCAAAAATGGTACAAAGAAACTTGTAAACTCAATAGGGGAAGAAATTCATTCTGGAATCTCCAGAGTTACAAACGGAACTGAACACATATTTGAAAACATAGAAGATAAATTTACTAAATAATAGACTTTTCACTGTATATACGTTATGATATAATTTACTGTAGCTATCCATGTAGTTAGTAATATTGGAGGAAAATAGTATGCACACCGAAAGACAAAAACATATAAGAAATTTTTCTATAGTAGCTCATATAGATCATGGCAAATCTACCTTAGCAGATAGATTAATTGAAAAGACAGGAACACTTACTGAAAGAGAAATGAATTCTCAAGTACTTGATAATATGGAACTAGAAAAAGAGAGAGGTATAACTATAAAATCTCAGGCTATAAGGCTTATATATAAAAGGGAAGACGGAGAAGAATATGTGTTAAACCTTATAGATACACCTGGACATGTGGATTTTAATTATGAAGTTTCAAGGAGTCTTGCAGCCTGTGAAGGAGCAATCCTGGTGGTGGATGCTACCCAGGGAATTCAGGCTCAAACTCTGGCAAATTGCTATTTGGCAATGGAGCATGACCTGGAAATACTGCCTGTGATAAATAAAATAGATCTTCCAAGCGCCAGGGCTGAGGAAGTAAAAGAAGAAATAGAAGATGTTATAGGAATAGAGGCTTCTGAAGCCCCTCTTGTTTCTGCAAAGACAGGCCTTAATATAGAACAGGTGCTAGAAGCAATAGTGGATAAAATACCATATCCACAGGGAGATGAGAATGCACCTTTAAAAGCACTTATATTTGATTCAAATTATGATAGTTATAAGGGTGTAGTTTGTCATATAAGAGTAAAAGAAGGCAATATTAAGCCTGGAGATGAAATAAAACTTATGGCCACTGGAAAGATATATGAAGTTACAGAGACAGGCATATTTGTTCCCAATTTTATGCCAAGAGCTGAATTAAGAGCGGGAGATGTAGGGTATTTTACTGCATCTATTAAAAATGTGAGAGATGCCCGGGTAGGTGATACTGTAACTGGAGCTAAGAATCAGGCAAAAGAGCCTTTAGAAGGATATAGACCTGTAATTTCTATGGTATACAGTGGTATATATCCTGTTGATGGAGCAAAATATGGAGAGTTAAAAGAAGCATTGGAAAAACTGCAGGTAAATGATGCAGCTTTAAATTTTGAGCCAGAAACTTCTGTGGCATTGGGCTTTGGATTTAGATGTGGATTTTTGGGGCTATTACATATGGATGTTATACAGGAAAGAGTAGAGCGGGAATTTAATTTGGACATAATAACTACAGCTCCATCTGTTATATATAAAATAGGAAAAACAGATGGTACAGTGGTAGAACTTACAAATCCTACTAACATGCCTCCTGTTTCAGAAATAAAATATATGGAGGAACCTATAGTAAAAGCATCTATAATAACTCCTTCTGAATATGTAGGGGCAGTAATGGAACTTGCACAAAACCGCAGGGGGATATTTCGGGATATGCAGTATATTGAAACCACAAGAGTATCCCTAAATTATGATATGCCCTTAAATGAGATAATATATAATTTTTTTGATGTTTTAAAATCCAGAACTAGAGGATATGCATCCTTAGATTATGAATTAAAAGGGTATAAGTCAGCTAAATTGGTGAGGCTTGATGTGCTTTTAAATGGAGATATGGTAGATGCATTATCTATGATTGTCCCTGAAGAGAGAGCCTATGATAGAGGAAGAGGCATAGCCGAGAAGCTGAAAGGCATAATTCCAAGGCAGCTTTTTGAAATACCTATACAAGCTGCTGTGGGTGGAAAAGTTATAGCAAGAGAAACAGTTAAAGCTATGAGAAAAGATGTACTTGCAAAATGTTATGGAGGAGACATATCAAGAAAGAGAAAGTTACTTGAAAAACAAAAAGAGGGAAAAAAGAGAATGAGACAGGTAGGAACGGTAGAAATCCCACAGGAAGCATTTATGGCTATACTGAAAACTGAAGAATAAGAGGTATTGTATGTATGATAATAAAGAAGTAAATTATAGTAATCCCCTATCTTTATATATACATATTCCATTTTGCAAGAAAAAGTGTTTCTATTGTGATTTTCCCTCTTATAGTGGAAAAGAAAATCTTATGATGGATTATTCAAAAGTATTGGCTAAAGATATAGAAACTATAGGAAACAGGGAAATAAACACTATATTTATAGGTGGGGGAACTCCCACCTATTTATCTTTAGATGCATGGTATAATATATATAAGTCTATACAAAAATTGAATACTACTGAAAATTTAGAATTTACAGTAGAAGGAAATCCAGGTACATTTACAAAGGAAAAACTTATATTTCTAAGGAATATGGGAGTCAACAGATTAAGTATAGGTCTTCAGGCCTGGCAAAATAATATGCTTAAAAATTTAGGAAGAGTTCATACTTTAGAGGATTTCTTAGAAGGATATAAAATGGCAAGAAGTTTAGGATTTTCAAATATAAATGTAGATCTTATATTTGGACTTCCAGGACAAACTTTAGAGATATGGAGAGATTGCCTGGAAAATGTAGTTGGAATTTCACCGGAGCATATATCCTGTTATAGCCTTATTGTGGAAAAAGGTACACCTTTCTATAATCTATATGGAGAAAACAAATTAAATCTTCCCTCAGAAGAAGAAGAGAGGGCAATGTATGATTTTACCTTGAAATTTCTCTTAAAAAAATGTTACAAGCAATATGAAATATCTAATTTTTGCAGAAAGGGTAATATGTGCAGGCATAATCTAGTATACTGGGATTTAAACCAGTATATAGGCTGTGGCGCAGGTGCACATTCCTATGTAGGGGGATATAGGTATAGAAATACAGAAAATATAGAACAATATATTTTGGAAGGTAATAGGGGAAATTTTTTAAAATTGGATAGGCATAAAAATTCTATTTATAATGATATGGAAGAGTTTATGTTTATGGGGCTTAGAAAAGTGAATGGAATTTCTATAAGTGACTTTAACAATAGATTTAGTAAAAATATCTATTCAGTATATGGAAATATAATAACTAAATATATAAATAATAAAATGTTAATATTAAGAGATGATAGACTATATTTAAGCAGAAGAGGAATAGAGGTATCTAACAGTATAATGTGTGAATTTATATTTAACTAATACCAAGTACATTAGATATCTTGAGAAAACATGAGAAAAAATCATGAATTTAGTTTTAAACCTGGTAAACTAAACTATTTACTTAAATAATATAATTTATATGATGTTGACAAAAAAAATTATGAGTGATATTTTTTAATCATGGTGATTAGCACTCAATGCTAACGAGTGCTAATAAAGAGGTGATATTATGGAAATAGATGAGAGAAAGATAAGAATACTTCAGGCCATAGTGAATGATTATATAAATACGGCAGAGCCTGTGGGATCTAGAACCATAGCTAAAAAATATAATTTAGGTGTGAGTTCAGCTACTATACGAAATGAAATGTCTGATCTGGAAGAGATGGGATATTTGGAACAGCTTCACAGCTCTTCTGGAAGAATACCTTCCAATAAGGGCTATAGACTATATGTGGATGAACTAATGCAAATACCAAATTTAACTCCTGAAGAACTTTATATAATAAAAAGTCAGATAATAGATGCTACTTTATTTGAAGTTGATAAAATAATAAAGCAAGCTATTAATCTTTTGTCAGAATTGACAAAACTTACTTCCATAGTAAAGGCACCCTCCATTAAAAAAGGGTATATAAAGCATATACAACTGATAAATATTGAATCCAGTAAAAATATATTATTAGTGATCATAGTTGATAGTGGGATTATAAAAAACAATTTAATAAAGGTAGGTAAGGCCATCACAGATGATGTGCTTGCTAAACTCAGCAATATATTAAATGCCAGACTGAAAAATCTAACTGCAGAGCAGATAAATTTAAAAGTTATAAATGATTTAAGGATAGATTTAAAGGGTTATGAAGATATATTTAATAATATAATATCTGCTTTATATGAAAGTTTAAACAGTGTAGATAATTCCCCAATATATATGCAGGGTACTACTAATATATTTAATTATCCAGAATATAAGGATATAGAAAAAGCAAAAGGATTTTTGTCTATGCTGGATAATAAAGATAAGGTAAGTGGATTATTAAATAGTGCTTCAAATATTTCAGTAAAGATAGGTGAAGAGAATTATATAGAGGGTGCAGAAAATTGTAGTGTAATATGTTCAGTTTATAGTCTCAATGGAAGACCTATAGGGGAAATTGGTGTAATAGGACCTACAAGGATGCCTTATTCAAAAGTTATATCAATATTAGAAAATGTAGTGAGGGAAATGAATTATATATTAAGTCATACTTATTCAGAGGAAAAGTAATTAGTCTTTTGATTTCCAATAGGGTTTTAAACTGCCTAGCATAGTGGTGTAAACTAGTTGTTTAAGTGGTGATAAAATATTAGATTGGAGGAAGTTTTTAAAATGTTAAAGGAAGAAGATAAAAATACATCGGATTTTCATGGTGATGTAGAGCAAGAGGTAAAGCAAGACAATAAAAATACAGGCTTTAAGGGCAATGAGAACTTGGAAAATGATATGGATTTAGAAACAGAAATAGATAAAGAAGAGGATGAAGTGGAAAATGTAGAAGAGGATGAGGTTTCAGAGGTAAATTTAGAGGAAGAATTGAAAAGTGAAAATATCAAATTGAAGTCTGAAAATGAAAAAATTCATAATGAATTTAAAACTCTGCAGGATAGACTATCAAGAACTGCGGCAGAATACGATAATTTCAGAAAAAGAACAGCTAAAGAGAAAGAAGCTATCTATTCTGATGCCTGCAGGGATATATTGAAGGAAATATTACCTGTTCTAGATAACCTTGAAAGAGCAGTGGAAGTAGAAGGGGATATGGATGACTTAAAAAAGGGTGTAGAAATGACGATCAGGCAATTTAATACCGCATTCGAAAAATTAAATGTAGAGGAAATTTCTACAGAAGGTGAGTTTGATCCTAATATTCATAATGCAGTTATGCACATAGAAGATGATAATTATGATAAAAATTCTATTGTAGAGGTGTTTCAAAAAGGATATAAAAGGGAAGATAAAATAATAAGGTATAGTATGGTTAAAGTGGCCAATTAAGTTTTCAATAGTATAAAGCTAAATTATATAAATAGGTATACAAGATAAATCTCAACTGAGTTAAATTTAGGAGGTAAATTAACATGTCAAAAGTAATAGGTATTGATTTAGGAACAACAAATTCTTGCGTTGCAGTTATGGAAGGTGGAGACCCGGTAGTAATAGCAAACTCAGAAGGTGCAAGAACAACTCCCTCTGTAGTATCTTTTCAGGCAAATGGAGAGAGATTAGTGGGGCAGGTTGCTAAAAGACAATCAATAACAAATCCTGATAAAACAATAATTTCAATAAAGAGGGAAATGGGAACAAATCATAAAGTTGATATAGATGGAAAACAATATACACCACAGGAAATATCTGCAATGGTACTTCAGAAAATAAAGGCAGATGCAGAAGCTTATTTGGGGGAAACTGTTACGCAGGCAGTTATAACAGTACCTGCATATTTTAATGACAGCCAGAGACAGGCAACTAAGGATGCAGGAAAAATCGCAGGACTTGAAGTACTTAGAATAATAAATGAACCCACAGCTGCAGCCCTTGCCTATGGAATGGATAAAATGGATACCAACCAGAAAATATTTGTATATGACTTAGGGGGAGGTACCTTTGATGTATCCATACTAGAGCTTGGAGATGGTGTATTTGAGGTTAAGGCCACAAATGGAGATACCCATTTGGGGGGAGATGATTTTGATAAGAAAATAATAGATTATATAGCGGATACTTTTAAGGCTGATAATGGTATAGATTTAAAAAATGATAAAATGGCTCTCCAAAGATTAAAGGAGGCTGCTGAAAAAGCTAAAATTGAGTTGTCATCTTCAACTCAAACCAACATAAATTTACCGTTTATCACAGCAGATGCCACAGGACCAAAGCATATAGACATGAGTTTAACAAGAGCAAAATTCAATGAACTTACACAGGATCTGGTTGACAGAACAATAGAACCTATGAGAAAAGCATTAAATGATGCAGGACTTACAATAAATGATATAAATAAAGTTATATTAGTAGGTGGATCTACAAGAATACCTGCTGTTCAAGAAGCGGTTAAAAGTTTTACAGGTAAAGAACCATCTAAAGGGGTTAACCCTGATGAGTGTGTGGCTATGGGTGCAGCTATCCAGGCAGGAGTTTTAACTGGGGATGTAAAAGATGTATTGCTTCTTGATGTAACTCCACTTACTCTTGGAATTGAAACTTTAGGAGGAGTTGCCACTCCTTTAATTGAGAGAAATACTACAATACCTACTAAGAAGAGTCAAGTATTTTCAACTGCAGCAGATGGTCAGACTTCTGTAGAAATCCATGTAGTTCAAGGAGAAAGACAAATGGCTGCAGATGATAAGACCCTTGGAAGATTTACTCTCTCAGGTATAGCTCCGGCTCCAAGAGGAGTGCCACAAATTGAAGTTACTTTTGATATAGACGCAAATGGTATAGTAAATGTATCTGCCAAAGATAAAGGAACTGGCAAGGAAGCTAATATTACAATTACAGCTTCTACTAATTTAAGTAATGATGAAATAGATAAGGCTGTAAAGGAAGCTGAAAAATTTGAAGAGCAAGACAAGAAGAGAAAAGAATCCATAGAGATAAAGAACAATGCAGATCAGGTAGTATATCAGACAGAGAAGACTTTAAAAGATTTAGGAGATAAAGTTTCAAGTGAAGATAAAAAAGCTATAGAAGAAAAAGTTGAAGCTGTTAAGAAAGTGAAAGATGGAGATGATCTTGAAGCAATTAAAAAGGCCACAGAAGATTTAACACAGACTTTCTATGGAATTTCGTCAAAAATATATAGTCAAAATGCTGAGCCAGGGGCAGATGGAGGAGCAAACCCAGGAGCAAACCCAGGTGGAACAACAGGAAATACAGATGCCAAAGATGACAATGTAGTTGACGCAGAGTATAAAGTAGATGATGATAAATAATATTTTCTCTTCACGATTATATAATAAATGTGTATAATAATAATAGTTAAGGGATGAGTTTTTAGCTCTTCCCTTAATTTAAGTAGAAATTGTAATTTATACTTTTGTTTTAGGTGGTGAAAAACACAAAAATGGCAAAAAAAGATTATTATGAAATTCTGGGACTGGATAAAGGAGCCAGTGATCAGGATATAAAAAAGGCTTTTAGAAAATTAGCATTAAAATACCACCCAGATAGAAATCCAAATGATAAGAAGGCAGAAGAGAAATTTAAAGAAATTAATGAAGCATATCAAGTACTTACAGATCCACAGAAAAGGGCCCAATATGATCAGTTTGGTACCACTGATTTTAATGGTGGAGGATTTCAAGGCGGTTTTGGAGGATTTGATTTTTCAGATCTGGGGGGATTTGGAGATATATTTGACTCCTTTTTTGGAGGTGGATTTTCTTCTGGAAGAAGAAAAAATGGACCAGAAAGAGGTTCTGATCTTGAATATACATTGAGTCTGACCTTTGAAGAGGCAGTTTTCGGTGTAGAAAAAGAGATATCTGTGACTAGAAATGAAAGATGTGAAGCTTGTAATGGCACAGGTGCAAAGAAAGGAAGTCATCCTCATACCTGTGATAAATGTAATGGTACAGGACAGGTTAGACATCAAAGAAGTACTCCACTTGGAAATTTTGTTACCATGACTACTTGTGATAAATGTGGTGGCAGGGGTACTATAATAAAAAATCCATGTGAAGAATGTAGGGGTAAGGGCATAGTAAGAAAGCATAGAAAGATAAAAGTAAAAGTTCCTGCAGGGGTAGATACTGGTAATATAATACCTATAAGAGGACAAGGAGAACATGGCAAAAATGGAGGCCCTTCAGGAGACCTTTATATAAATTTACGGGTTTCTCCCCACAGTAAGTTTAAAAGAAAGGGATTTGATATTTATCTAGATGCACATATTAGCTTTGGAAAAGCAGCACTTGGAACTAGTTTAAAAGTTCCATCCATAGATGGAGATGTTAAATATGAGATTCCACCCGGAACACAGCCGGGAACTGTGTTTAGATTAAAAGGGAAAGGTGTTCCTAAAGTTGACGGAAGAGGTAGGGGAGATCAATACGTTAATGTAATTGTAGATATACCTAAAAATTTAAATGAAAAACAAAAAGAAGCCCTCATGATGTTTATGGAAGCTAGTGGAGAAATTGAACCAAGGGATGTAGAAAAAAAATCATTTATCGACAAAATTTTCAAAAATGATTCCAAATAGAATTTTCAAAATTATAATAAGTAAATATACTGACAGTCTTCATATTATAACTGTCAGTATATTTACTTATGTAGGAGGAAGCATATGAGTAAAGAATGGATAGAGGTCTCCATAATTGTAAGCAGTGAAGCAGTAGAGGCTGTTTCAGGGATATTGTATAATACGGAAGTTGAAGGTATATCTATAGAAGATACAAAAGATATAGAGTTTAAGAAAAAACATCCTGGGGACTGGGATTATTTTGATGAAAGTCTATTAAAAGCTGAAGAGGGAGCAGTAATTAAAGCATACTATAGAGAAAGTGAAAGCTTTTATGGTTATTTAAAATACATAAAGGATAATATAAATAATTTAGAAAATTTGGGCATAGATAAAGGAAAAGGCCTGGTTGTAGCAAATAAAGTAAATGAAGAAGATTGGGAAAATGGATGGAAAAAGTACTATAAGCCCTATAGGGCTGGAGAGAAAATAGTGATAAAACCGCTTTGGGAAGAATATGAAAATAAAAAACAGGATATAGTAG
This sequence comes from Clostridium kluyveri, assembly GCF_001902295.1. NCBI lineage: Bacteria > Bacillati > Bacillota > Clostridia > Eubacteriales > Clostridiaceae > Clostridium > Clostridium kluyveri. The sequence continues at coordinate 1,140,707 of NZ_CP018335.1, forward strand.
TAGAAATTGATCCAGGTATGGCTTTTGGTACTGGAACTCATGAAACTACAAAAATGTGTATAAAGGCATTGGAGAAATATGTTAGGCCAGAGTCAAATGTATTTGATATAGGCACAGGCTCTGGAATATTAGCTATAACTGCTTCAAAGCTTGGAGCAAAAGAAGTTACTGCTGTGGATTTGGATCCTGTGGCTGTAGAGTCCGCCTTGAAAAATATAAGTTATAATAATATAAAAAATATAAAGGTATTCCATGGAGATCTTATGGAAGGAGTTCATGGAAAGGCAGATATTCTGGTTATAAATATAATTGCAGATGTGATTTTATCTCTGACAGAAGAAGTTAAAAAATTTCTAGTTTCAGAAGGAATTTTTATATGTTCCGGTATAATAATAGATAGAAAAGAAGAAGTGGCTGAAAATTTGAAAAATAATGGGTTTTGCATAAGAGAAATAAATGAAGATGGAGAATGGGTGTGTATAGTGTCAACTATCAAGTGATTTTTAGGGATAAAAAGGTGATTTAAAATGAATAAATTTTTTGTGCCCCAGGAGGATATAAATTTTAATACAGCACATATTAAAGGGGATGACTTAAAACACATACATAAGGTACTTAGACTGAAAATAGGAGATAAAGTAAACATAAATAACTGTCATGGAAAAGAGTTTTTAGGAGTAATAGCTAGTATAGAGAGAGAAAAAGTTACAGTAAATATTGTAGAAGAACTTAAATTATATAATGAAAGTCCCCTTAAAGTATATTTATTTCAAGGATTACCCAAATCCAGTAAAATGGATTTAATTGTACAGAAGGCCACTGAACTTGGAATTTGGGGGATAATTCCTATAATTACTAATAGAGTGGCAGTAAAAGGTGATTTTAAAGAATTTAAAAGGGTAGACAGATGGAATAAAATTGCACTGGAAGCCTGTAAACAGTGTAAAAGAAGTATAATACCTGCCGTGAAGCCTCCCATTTATTTTGAAGAACTTTTAAAATATTTATCCAATATGGATTTAATTGTAGTTCCATATGAAATGGAAAAATCTATTGGAATAAAAAAAGTAATAGACTCTATAGAATATAGAGCTTCTATAAGGGAAATAGCTATTGTAATTGGTCCAGAGGGAGGATTTGAAGAAGAAGAAATAGAAGAACTTAAAAATATTAGTTCTAAAATAGTAACTCTTGGTCCTAGAATACTTAGAACAGAAACTGCAGGATTTGTCTGTACAGCACTTCTTATGTATGAATTAGGAGATTTAGGAGGTCTTTGTTAGGTGGAACCAATTAATACAAATAGAGCAAATTTAACACTTTCAGGTAGTGAATTTTTTCGTCTGTATGGTAGAAAAAAAAGAGTGGCTATAGCTACTCTTGGCTGTAGAGTAAACCAGTATGAAACTGAAGCTATGGCTGAAAAGTTTATTGAAAAAGAGTATGAACTTGTGAATTTTGAGGAGTATGCTGATGTGTATGTGATAAATACTTGTACAGTAACCAATATGGGAGATAAAAAGTCAAGACAGATGATACATCGTGCTAAAAGAAAAAATTCCAGTGCTGTAATTGCTGTGGTGGGATGTTATTCACAAATTGCACCAGATGAAGTATCTAAAATAAATGGAGTAGATGTGGTTTTAGGAACTAAAAATAAGGGAGATATACTTTACTCTGTAAATAAGGCCTTTAAGGATGGAGAAAAGATAATAAAAGTCAGCGATGCCCTAAAAAATAAAGCATTTGAGGATTTAAATATAAGTGAATATCAAAATAGAACAAGAGCCTTTTTAAAAATCCAAGATGGATGTAATAGATTTTGTTCTTATTGTTTGATACCTTTTGCCAGAGGGCCTGTATGCAGTAAAGAACCTGATAAAATTATAGAGGAAGTAAGAAAACTTCAAGTTAATAATTTTAAAGAAATAATACTTTCAGGGATACATATTGCCTCTTATGGGGTAGACATAAGTGGAAATTGGAATCTTATTAAAATATTGGAAGAGATAGATAAGATAAAAGACATCGATAGAGTTAGAATAGGGTCCATAGATCCTAAATTTTTTACAGAAGATATTATAAATAGAATGGCAGGCCTGACAAAATTATGTCCTCATTTTCATCTTTCACTTCAAAGTGGATGTGACTCTACTTTAAATAGGATGAATAGAAAATATACTACCATGGAGTATGAGGAAATAGTGTATAAACTTCGGAACAGTATAAAAAATGTATCTATAACTACTGATATTATAGTTGGTTTTCCAGGAGAAACAGAAGAAGAATTTTATAAAACTTATAATTTTTTAAATAAAATAGAACTTTCCAAAATCCATGTATTTAAGTACAGCAGGAGAGAAGGTACTAAAGCTGCAAATATGAAAGATCAAATAGATGGCAAGATAAAGGATGAAAGAAGCAATAAAATTATAAAGTTAAATGAAAGACTGGAGAATAAGTTTATGAATAGATTTTTAGGTAATAACATGGATGTATTGTATGAACAAAAAGTTTCAGGAGATAAGATATATTATGAAGGATATACACCAAATTATATGAAGGTAATTGCAGAATCTGCAGAAGGTGAAAACTTAGAGGGTAAAGTTTTAAATACAAAGCTTCAAAGTGTAAAAGAAGGATATATTTTAGGAAGAATTAAAAATTTCATGTGATTTTAGAAGGATATTCATTATAAACTATTGAATTTATACAGTTAAAGGAGGTGAAATTTATGGAAGATTGTATTTTTTGTAAAATAATAAAAGGAGAAATACCTTCTGAAAAAGTATATGAAGATGATAAGGTGTTATGCTTTAAAGATATAGAGCCAGGTGCACCAGTACACGTACTTATAATACCTAAAAATCATATAGATAGTATAAATGACATCACTGAGGAGGATACTAAGCTTATTGCTTATATATACTTAATTGCAAAACAAATTGCAGTTAAATTAGGTATAGCAAATAAAGGATATAGAATTGTAACTAACTGTGGAAAAGAAGGAGGACAGACAGTACCACATGTTCATTTCCATATGTTAGGAGGTAGAACTTTAAAATGGCCTCCAGGCTAATATAGTACAATTATGTTTAATATAATCCGCCATGAAATTGTTGACAGTATCTAAAGATTTATTGTATAATGGCTATGTGCTATTTTACCCATGTTAACTGTATTTAATTTTTAAAATTAAATTGAGCTAGCGGAGGGAGGGATATAATATGTCAGAAATAAAAGTTGGAGAAAATGAAACTATAGAGAGTGCATTGAGAAGATTTAAGAGAAAATGTGCCAGAGCTGGTGTTCTTTCAGAAGTTAGGAAAAGAGAACATTATGAAAAGCCAAGTGTAAAAAGAAAGAAAAAATCAGAAGCTGCAAGAAAGAGAAAGTTTAAGTAGAATTTTTTGAAAGAGGGTATTAAACAATATGTCCCTTAAACAAAAATGCCGGAAATATGATTTAAAACTAATAAATAAGTTTAAATTAGATACTATAAGTATGGATAAATGGATTATTTCATTAAAGGAAAGACTGCAATCTATACTTGAATTTAAAAAAGGCAAAAAATGGGATTCGATTCGTAAGACGAGATCTGAAATAGGGATTTTGTTGAATTACCTTCCTCAGCAGTTAAGTAAGGAAAAACTTTCCGAAATTTTTAGGAAAGCAGTTGACAAGATGGGTGCAGAAAGCATAAAAGGTGAAAAATATTATGACAATTGTTGTACTTAGAAACTATTACTATGATATAAGATGGTAGGCTTGGGAGTCAAATAGTAAAAAATATTTAAATAAATATAAGAAGCTGGGAGTTATCTCAGCTTTTTTTATTTATCCCAAATTTATATGATTAAAGGAGAAGATAAATCAGTATACTTCTTAAATGTAGTTTAACCTTTAAGGAATTTATTATATATATGTTTCATAAATTAGTAAAGGCTATGTGTTTAATATAGATAAATTTTTAGAGGTGATACTATGGGAGACAAAATATATAATACAAAACGAAATATTGCAGATAAATTGGATTTGCCAAGAGATATAATTTTAAATATGCCTCAGATTAAAGTTACAGGAAATAATGAAATAGTAATAGAAAATCATAGAGGTATTGTATTGTTCGATGAAAATCAAATAAAAATTAATTCTGGTGTGGGCCTAATATCTATATATGGTAGTAAATTTGAAGTGCTTTTTATGGGGGGAAGTACTATAACTATAGGGGGGAGGTTTAATTCTATAGTTTATGAGGGAAATTAGTAAATTTAATATAGGACACTATAGAAAAGGAATTGTTTTAATTGAGATACAGTCGCTAATACCTGAAAAGTTTATCAACCTTATGTGGAAAAATAATATTTATATAAAAAATATAAAAAAGAAAAGTATTACCACTATGACTATGGAAATAAATTTAAAGGACTATTATAATATAAAAAATATAGCCCAAAAAACAGGAACTAAAATAAAAATAATTAAAAGGAGAGGGATCTTATTCTTAATAATCAAGCTTAAGAAGAGAATAACACTAGTAACGGGAATAATTTTATTTATAGTAATAATATATTATTTGTCTACATTTATATGGAGTATAGAAATTACTTCTGATAAAGGTCTTCCACCTTATATAATAAGACAACAATTAAAAAATTATGGAATAAAACCGGGGATTAATAAAAGTAAGGTAAACATATATAAAATAGAAGAAGAACTTATGAAAAACAATGATAGTATAATGTGGATAAAAGTAAGGATAGAGGGTTCTAAGTTAGCTGTAAAAACTATAGAAAGAAAATCTCCTCCTAATATAGTTAAAGAAGATAGTCCTTGTAATTTAGTGGCCAATAAAGATGGCAAAGTATTAAGAATATATACCACACTGGGCACTCCAGTTGTTAAAATAGGAGATGATGTAAAGAAAGGACAGATACTTGTAAAAGGGGAACAGGGGCAGGAATCTGCTACCTATAGTGTTGCTGCAGGAGGCTACGTCATATGCAGAACCCTATACGAAGATACAGAAACAGTAAGTATAAATAGTATAAAAAAACAAAGGACAGGCAAGAAAATACAAAATTATTATATTAGACTAGGGGGGAAAAAGCTATATTTTAAAAAAAATGATAACAAATTTAATAATTATGATAAAATAGAGGAAAGTAAATTTATGTTGACAAAGGAGACTTACTTTGAAGTTAAAGAAATCTCAGTAAAAGGGGACGTGCAGAAAATAGTAAAAGATACTGGAGATAAGTTATATAAGAAAATATGTTCTAACTTAGATAAATCTATAAATATTTTAGATAAAGTAGTTACTTATGAGCAAGGAGATTCCTATAAAGTTAAAGTTCAGGTTACAGCAGAAGAAAATATAGCAGTTCAGGATAAGATTGAGAATACAGATAAAGAACACTAATATCAAGATATAAAATAGAAAACAAAGGGTGATTTTCATTGAAAAAATTATCATTGAAAAGATTTTTTTTAAGTAAAAATATCAATAAAATAATTGTTTTTGTAGTAACTTTTATATTTATTTATTTTTTACTTGCCACTGGACTTACAGCAAAAAGATATAGCCTGAAGGTAGGGGATATTCCAAAGGTTGATATAAAGGCCCCAAGGGAAGTAAAAGATGAATTGTCCACAGATGCTAAACTGCAGCAGGCTGTTGATTCTGTACCCATTCAATATAATAAAAATCCTGAAGTGAAGACGAATATATTAAATAATCTAAATGGTTTTTTTACCAAAGCAAATCAATTGAAGGATTCACAGATAGAAGACAAGGATAAATTAGAAAAATTAAAAAGTGAATACAATATGAATATAACAGATGATACCTATAAAGTTGTAATAGCACTTGATAAAGATGATATGAAAAAACTTCAGGATTTCCTGCAGAAAACATTAGGTGATATATATGATGACAGCAATATAAGTGATGATACACAAAGTGATAATCAGGATGATATTAAAAAAGCCCAGGAAAACATATTATTAAAGGTAACCACTTCTGATTTATCTAAAGAGTTAAGAGCCTTAGCCACTAATATAGCATATTCTCAAATTTCACCTAATTTTTTTTATGATAAAGAAAAAACTGAGGAATTAAGGAAAGAAGCTGAAAAAAAAGTTTCTCCTGCTATGATAAAAAAAGATCAGACCATAGTAAAAGAAGGGGAACCGGTAACAGAACATCAAATACAAATATTAAAAGATTTAGGTCTTTTGGATAATAGTCCTTATTTTCAATGGCATATATATTTAGCATTGGCGGTATTGGTAATACTGGTATTATTATTGCAGTGGATTTATATTTATAAGTATCATGAAAAAGTTTTTGGGGATGTAAAACTAATTATCATGATAAATATATTAAACTGTATAGCCATATTGTTATCCAGAATTGTGGGAATGATTTCTCCATTTTTGATGCCTATTACTTTTATACCTATGATAATGGCACTGTTAGTTAATCATAGAATATCTTTAACATTAAGTGTGTTAAACTGTGTTTTGATAAATGTTGCGTTAGGTTTCAATTTAGATATAACTATATTAGCTATTGTAAATTCAGTGGTAGGGGCCATTATACTTAAGAAAATGCAGCAGAGAAATGATATATTAATTGTTTCTTTATACGTATTTATTATAAATATTACACTTACTTTTTCCATAGGATTTTTGCTCAGCAGCAATGTATTAGATGTAGTTCAAAAAAGTATATATACTGGAAGTGCGAGTATAGTTTCTGGGATTTTAGTTATAGGGTTTTTACCTTTATTTGAAAGTGTATTTGATATAGTAACTACTATAAAACTTCTAGAACTTTCAAATCCTAATGCACCGCTTTTAAAAAGATTGCTCATGGAGGCACCAGGAACTTATCATCACAGTATAATGGTAGGAAATTTGGCAGAAGTGGCTGCAGAAGAAGTAGGAGGTAATTCTCTCTTAGCCAGAGTGGCAGCTTATTATCATGATATAGGTAAAATAAAGAGACCCTATTTTTTCAGGGAAAATCAATTGGGAAAAGATAACCCGCATGATAAGCTAACACCTAACTTGAGTACCTTAATAATAATATCCCATGTAAAAGATGGCTCTGAAATGGCTAAAGAGTATAAACTACCTAAAATAATAAGGGATATTATAGAAGAACATCATGGTACATCTATTGTAAAGTATTTTTATTTAACTATGAAGAATTCAAGCGAAAAAATTGAGAACGTAAATGAAGATGATTTTAAATATTCAGGACCTATTCCTAAAACAAAAGAATCAGGTATAATAATGTTAGCTGATGGGGTGGAAGCGGCAGTAAGATCTATAAATGAACCTGATGAATTTAAAATTACACAGATGATAGATAACATATTTAAAGATAGGTTAAATGAGGGACAGCTTGATGACTGTGACCTTACTTTAAGGGATATAAGTAAAATAAAGAAAGCATTTTTAACAGTTTTAATTGGTATATACCACCATAGAATAGAATACCCGGAGGATAAGTTTTCTAAAAAACATGTGGAACAATTACAAAAATTTAATGTATTAAAGCAGGGAGGAAAAGAATGATTTTTCTAGATAACAGACAGGATAAAATAGAAGTAACACATAAGCTTGAAAAGATTGTTACAAGTAGTATAGAATGTGCTTTAAAGGAAGAGAAAGTGAATTTTCCCTGTGAAATAAGTGTTGTATTTGTAGATAATGAGAATATAAAAGATATAAATAGAGAAAATAGAAATATAGATAAAGTAACTGATGTTTTATCCTTTCCTATGCTGGAGTATCCAGAAGGTAAAGTATTTAAAGAGGTTTACTTAAATCATAAATTTCCTGAATATGATATGAATGATGGAAATTTAGTACTTGGAGACATTGTTGTATCTCTTGAAAAATGTGAAGAACAAAGTAGGGAATTTGAACATTCGTTTTTTAGGGAAACTTGTTATTTAATAGTGCATTCAGTTCTCCATCTTTTAGGGTATGATCATACAGAGGATAGTGATAAAAAAATCATGAGGGAAAGAGAAGAATGTATTCTAAAGAAGGTTAAATTGTGATTATGCAGCACTATGTGAATCTTAATTTGATAAAATGAGGAGTAGTCATGAAGGTAAAAAAGTTATTGGACAGTTTTAACTATGCTATTGAGGGGATAATATATTCTGTTAGAACCCAGAGAAATATGAGAATACACATGACAGTGGCTCTTTTAGTGTTGATTATATGCTTCTTTTATGACCTAAGTAAGGCAGAAATACTAGCTGTAATAATAACTATAAGCATGGTTATTATGGCTGAACTTTTTAATACCGCAGTAGAATTTGCAATAGATGCAACTACTAACTATTATCATCCACTGGCCAAAATATCAAAAAATGCAGCAGCAGGGGCAGTGCTTATTACTGCGGTAAATGCCATAGCTGTGGGTTTTATAGTATTTGGAGATAAACTGGAGTATATCAATTTTATAGTTATAAAGAAAGTTAGAAGTACAAGTCCTTATACTATATTTATAATATTAACAGTTGTATGTATAGCTACTATAGGTATAAAAGCCATATTTGGAGAGGGTACTCCCCTTAAAGGAGGTATGCCAAGTGGACACAGTGCTCTAGCTTTTTCCATAGCTACTACCATTGCTTTAATAACGGGAGAGTTAGCAGTAGTTATTTTAAGTTATCTTTTAGCCTTTATAGTAGCACAGAGCAGGGTAGATTCGGAAGCCCATTCTGTAATGGAGGTGATTTATGGAGGAATATTTGGAACCTTAGTAACGGCTTTTCTTTTTAGAATATTTGGATAGGAAAGTCTATTTAATCAGAAAGTCTATACTTTCAGGGGGAATAATATGGATTATAAGAAATTGATTTCTAAAGCTGTGGATGCGAAAAAACTTGCCTATGCTCCTTATTCCAAATTCAGAGTTGGAGCAGCTGTGCTAACAGGAGATGGAAATATATATACAGGCTGCAATATAGAAAATGTCTCTTATGGAGCCACTAACTGTGCAGAGAGAACTGCCATATTTAAGGCTATCTCAGAAGGACATAGGGATTTAAGGGCTATTGCAATAGCAGGATCAAATAAAGAATATACTTATCCCTGTGGTATATGCAGACAGGTAATTTCAGAGTTTGCGCGGGAAGATATGGAAATTATAATAGTAAAAAATGAAAATGAGTATATGGTAAAAAAGTTAGAAGAAATTTTACCCTATGCATTTATAAAAAAACATTTGGAAAATAGGGAGAAAGTTTATGATTAAATCAGGATTTATTACAATCATAGGAAGACCTAATGTAGGAAAATCTACATTGTTAAACAGTATTATGGGAGAAAAACTGTCTATTGTATCTTGTAAACCACAGACTACCAGAAATAGTATACAGACTATTTTAACTAAAGATGATTTTCAGTTGATCTTTGTAGATACACCGGGCATACATAAACCTAAACATAAGCTGGGAAATTATATGGTAAAAGTTGCGGAAAGTTCTGTGAAGGATGTGGATTTAATACTCTTTTTAATAACTCCTGATGTAGAAGCTGGAAAAGGAGATAGATATATTTTAGAACAACTTAAAAAGGAAAATATACCTGTATTTTTAGTGGTAAATAAGATAGATGAAAATCCACAGGAAAAAGTAGCTGAGACTCTAAAAAATTATTCAGAGATTTTTGATTTTGCTGAGATTATACCAATATCTGCATTAAAGCAAAAAAATGTGAAGGAACTTGTAGAACTTATGGTAAAGTATATGCCGGAGGGACCTAAATATTATCCGGATGATATGATTACAGATAAACAGGAAAAATTTGTAGTAGGTGAAATTATAAGAGAAAAAGCACTTAGACTTCTTTCAAAAGAAGTTCCTCATGGTATAGCTGTGGATATACTATCTATGAAAAAAAATTCAAATGGATTGTATAATATAGAAGCTACTATACTTTGTGAAAAAGAATCTCATAAGGGAATAATAATAGGGAAAAAAGGAGCTATGCTGAAAAAAATATCTACTTATGCCAGAGAAGATATTGAAAAATTTTTAGATTCAAAGGTTTATTTAGAGGTTTGGGTTAAAGTTAAAAAGGAATGGAGAGATAGTGATAGGCTGTTAAAGGAGTTAGGATATAAATAAATTAATATAGAAATTTATTTTAGAATAAGGGATATACTAAATTAAAGTGGGGGATGATTTTCTGGCTATATTTAAAACTAGGGCTATAATTATAAAGACGCAGGATATAAAAGAATCAGATAAGTTAGTATGGCTTTTTACTGAAAAACTTGGTAAAATATCTACTATAGCTAAAGGTTCTAAAAAGAGCAGAAGTCCACTATTTTCTACTACTCTTCAGTTTTGCTATGGAGATTATGTGGTTTATAAAGGGAAAAGTTTGTATGTTATAAATGAAAGTAGTTTAATAGACTCATTTCAAGATTTATTAAATGACTTAAATGATTTAACTTATGCTTCGTATTTTTGTGAACTTACAGATATAGCAATGGATGATGGGGAGAGTAGCAGAGAACTTTTTAGGTATTTGGCTACTTCTTTTTATCTTATAAGAAGTCACGCAGTAGATATTGAAACATTAGCAAGAACTTTTGAATTGAAAATTTTAAAGACTACAGGATATGGACTTAATTTTGACTATTGTGCTTTATGCAGAAAAAAAATAACATCTTTTGAGTATCTACACCTCCAATATTTAGGAGGGATTTGTAGAGAATGTGACAAAGAAAACAGTATGCATATAAGTTATTCTACCTGTAGTGCATTAAAGTACCTGTCTAGTATTTCTATGGAAAATGTGTATAAGGTTGTTTTAACTAAAGAGGTGAAAGAAGAATTATATAAAGTTTTGACACTTATTATTTCTCAAAATTATTTTAGGAAACCTAAAAGTTTAGATATTTTAAGGAATCTTATAAGTTTTGAAAAGAATAAAGTCTAAAAAAGGAGAGAAAAATATGAGTGAAGTAACATTAGAAAAAATTGATATTATAAGAGAAAGAACTGGAGTGACTTATTCAGAAGCAAAAGAGGCATTGGAATTTTGTGATGCCAATGTAGTTGATGCACTTATATATATAGAACAAAATAAAAAATCTTATAAAGATAATTTGTACACAACAAAAGATGAATTTCTACAATGGATAAAAGATCTGGTGAATAAGGGAAATGTAAATAGGATAAAAATAAAAAAAGATGACAGAGTAGTAGTGGATATTCCTGTGAATGCAGGTATTGCTGCAACATTAACGGCTCTTGTATGGCCACCACTTATAGCTATAGGTATATTAACTGCTGTAATTACTAAAGTAACTATAGAAATAACTAGAGATGATGGAACAGTAGAGATAGTGAACAAGATAATAAAAAATGGAGTTAAAAATACAGTAAATGATATGAAAGATAAGGTATATGATGCAGCCTCTTCAGTTAAGGATAAATTCTCCAATAAAGAAAAAGAAGAGGATAAGAACACATATAAATATACTGTAAAGTTCGATGATATAGATGAGGAAGAAAAAGAGTATGGCGGGGATAATGAGGAACACAAAGAGTAAATATTATGTTTATAACATATAATCAAGGACAGATGTATTAAAGACTATTGTTTGTGTAAATATGGATAGTAATAGTTTTAATTATAATGACAATTTTCAGTAAAGAATGAAATCATATACTATTCACCCACATATATATGGTATAATGACTATAGGAAATTAACTTTGGGAACTTATACTAAATTCCTCTTAGTAAATGTTTGCACAATTATTTGATTTACTATATAGAGAGAGGGTGGACATCATTAAACTATCATCAAGGCAAGAGAAAATAATAGAATTAGTAAAGGAACATGCACCTATAACCAGCGGACAGCTTGCAAATAAATTAAATGTTACAAGAGCAGCACTTAGACCAGATTTAGCTATACTTACCATGACAGGTATATTAGAGGCAAAGCCTAAGGTGGGATATATATATTCTAAAAAACCTTCATACAGTTTAATATATGACTATATTATGAATATAAAGGTAAAGGATATAATGTCAAAACCTGTAATGCTGGATGAAAATACTACAGTGTATGATGCCATAGTATACTTATTTTTAAATGATGTAGGAACTTTATTTATAGAGAATAAGGGAGTTCTTACAGGAGCTGTTTCAAGGAAGGATTTTTTAAAGATAGCTATAGGAAGTAGTGATATGCATAAAATACCAGTGGGAATAATAATGACTAGAATGCCTAACATTGTGTTTGTAGAAAAAGAAAATGCTGCGTACCTGGCAGCTCAGAAGATAATGGAACATGAGGTGGATAGCCTTCCCGTGGTAGAGAGATCCTATGATGAATCAAATAATGAAATTCTTAAAATTATAGGAAAAGTTTCGAAGACAAATATAACAAGACTTTTTGTAAAAATAGGGGAAAATAAATAGAGTCAATGGGCAGTTTAATACCTGCTCATATTTATAAAAATGTATGTAAAATCTTGCAAATAAAGGAGAATGTGTCCTATGGAAAATAAAAAGTATGTGTATCTCTTTAATGAAGGAAATGCCAGTATGAAAAATTTATTGGGAGGTAAAGGAGCTAATTTAGCTGAAATGACAAATTTAGGAATACCCGTTCCCGCTGGCTTTACTATATCTACAGAAGCATGTATTAAGTATTATGAAGATGGAAAAGTAATATCATCTTATATTATAGATCAAATTTATGCCTCATTGAAAGGTATAGAAGGGATTACAGGTAAAAAATTTGGAAGTGTAGAAAATCCACTTTTAGTTTCAGTAAGATCGGGAGCTAGGGTTTCCATGCCTGGAATGATGGATACTATACTGAATTTGGGGTTAAATGATGATACTGTAAAAGGTTTAGCCAAGTTAACTGGCAATGAAAGATTTGCTTACGATTCTTATAGAAGGTTTATTCAGATGTTTTCCGATGTAGTCAAAGGTATTGAGAAGAGGAAATTTGAGGATATACTAGAAGATACCAAAGATGCAAAAGGTGTTGAGTTCGACAAGGATTTAGATTCATCTGATTTAATTAATATAATTAAAAAGTTTAAAGAGCTTTATAGAGATGAAATAGGGAAAGATTTTCCACAGGAACCTAAGCAGCAGTTAATTCAGTCTGTTACAGCTGTTTTTGACTCTTGGGAAAATCCAAGAGCTGTAGTTTATAGAAGACTTAATGATATTTCAGGAAAATGGGGAACTGCAGTAAATGTTCAATCCATGGTATTTGGAAATATGGGAGAAACTTCAGGCACGGGAGTTGCATTTACAAGAAATCCTGCTACAGGAGAAAAATCCATATTTGGGGAATATCTTATAAATGCACAGGGAGAAGATGTAGTTGCAGGTATAAGAACGCCAGAACCTATAACTAAGTTAAAAGAGGATCTTCCAGAGTGTTATTCAGAGTTTATGGATATAGCTCAAAAGTTGGAAAACCACTATAAGGATATGCAGGATATGGAGTTCACCATAGAACAGGGTACTTTGTATTTCCTTCAGACCAGAAATGGAAAAAGAACAGCTCAGTCTGCTCTTAAAATAGCAGTGGATATGGTAGAAGAAGGTCTTATTACTAGAGAAGAAGCAATACTTAAAGTGGAGCCTAAACAATTGGATACTCTGCTTCATCCTAATTTTCACAGTGAGGAATTGAAAAAGGCAACTGTAATAGCTAAAGGGCTTCCAGCATCTCCGGGAGCTGCTTGTGGCAAAATATATTTTACAGCAGAAGATGCCAAAAGGCACCATGATGAAGGTGAAAAAGTAATACTTGTAAGACTTGAAACATCTCCAGAGGATATTGAAGGAATGGCAGCTTCAGAAGGAATACTTACCATTAGAGGAGGAATGACATCTCATGCTGCTGTTGTAGCCAGAGGTATGGGAATCTGTTGTGTAGCTGGATGCGGCGGCCTAATCATAGATGAAAGTACCAAAAGCCTGCGAACCCCCAATAAAGTTTATAAAGAGGGAGACTACATATCATTAGATGGAAGTACCGGAAATGTATATGGAGAATCTATAAAAACAGTATCACCTGAGATATCTGGATATTTTGAAATTTTTATGGAATGGGCAGATAATATAAGGTATTTAAAGGTTAGGACAAATGCGGATACACCAAGGGATGCTAAACAGGCTATTGAATTTGGAGCTGAAGGAATAGGGCTCTGCAGAACAGAGCATATGTTTTTTGATGAAGACAGAATAGCGGAAGTAAGAGAAATGATAGTGTCAAAAACAGAAGAACAGAGAAGAAAAGCATTAAGTAAACTGCTTCCGAGACAAAAGGGAGACTTTATTGGAATATATGAAGCTATGGAAGATAAACCTGTAACAATTAGATTTTTAGATCCACCATTACATGAATTCCTACCAACTGAAACTGAGGATATAAAAAATCTAGCCCAGGACATGGGTATAAGCTTTCAGGAGCTAAAAGACACCATAGACTCACTGCATGAATTTAATCCTATGATGGGACATAGAGGTTGTAGATTGACTGTTTCATATCCTGAAATAGCAGAGATGCAAACTAGAGCCATAATTGAAGCTGCTATAGATGTTAAGAAAAGAAAAGGGTATAATATAGTACCTGAAATAATGATACCTCTTGTAGGAGAAATAAAAGAGTTAAAATATGTTAAAGATATAGTTGTAAAAGTAGCAGATGAAATAATACAAAAAGAAAAAGTAGATTTAAAGTATAAAGTTGGAACTATGATAGAAATTCCTAGGGCTGCCCTTACAGCAGATGAAATAGCAAAAGAAGCGGAATTCTTTTCATTTGGTACTAATGATTTAACCCAAATGACTTTTGGATTCTCAAGAGATGATGCGGGCAAATTCCTAAATGATTACTACGAAAAGAAAGTGTATGAGTTTGATCCTTTTGAAAAATTAGATCAGATTGGAGTAGGAAAGCTGGTTGAAATGTCTGTGGAGTTAGGTAAGAAAACAAGGCCGGATATACATCTTGGAATATGTGGAGAACATGGAGGAGATCCTTCTTCAGTAGAATTTTTCCACAATGTAGGGCTTGATTATGTATCTTGTTCTCCTTTTAGAGTTCCAGTAGCAAGATTAGCAGCAGCACAGGCTCAGGTAAAACATCCAAGACCAAGTTCAAAGTAAAATGAATGGTTGTAAGAGTGGTTGAAAAGCCTTATATAATAAGGGTTTAGAGGTATTTGTATTATAAGAGTTATAGGGTATTGAAACTTTAAATTAGTAGTTAATTTTAGTTTCAATGCCCTATTTTAGTTGTAAAGTGTTATTATATAACGAAATTCGTATAAAAATATGGTATTATAGAACACTTTTTGTCTTTAATTATGGAACACTTTTTTGGTAAAATAGAGATGGAAGAAATCCAATTGTTGGTATTATCATATAATTAAGATGAAAAACCATTTAGTAGTTGTCTCTGAAAGTGATTAAAGCTAGATTAGGGTATATAATAGGTGAAAAATTCAATATCATAATGATATTCACTTGGATTAAGTAAAAAAGATGAAAATCATAAAAAATTAAAGAGAGTACATTGCTGGAGGTACAGGATAAGTTTATAAGTAAGGCTGATGAGGAGTTGCATGGATTATTCGTAGAGTATGGAGATATCATAAATATCGAGATGGCAATTATATATAGGGTAATTTACATATGCGCTTTCAAGGATGCCTTGAGGTCTAATGCTGATTTCTGTTTTTCTTATATATTCTCAACAAGCTGTTAAGAACAATGTTTAATTTTTTAATCATGAGTAATATCAAGTATAAAGGGGGAAAATTCATGAAGATATTAATTATTGGAAGCAAAAACCGATATCTAAGATATATGCCAAATATAAAATTCGTACAAGACTGCGAAAAAGTCTATATACCAAGAGATTATTCTCAGACAGAAATTTTGGATCGAGCAAAGAATGCCAATGCAATCATTATTGATGCTATTGCAAAACTACCCGAAGAAATAATTGATCAGATGCCGAACCTCAAAATTATACAGTCAGAGGGAGTAGCCTATAACGGAATCGATTATCGGGCGGCAAAGCAAAGAGGTATATATGTCTGCAATTGTAAAGGTGCGAATGCAAGTTCTGTAGCAGAACAAACCATCCTCCTTATGCTGGCACTACTCCGAAGTATGGTTATCGCTGATCGAATTGAACGTGAAGGGCATCAAATCGAATTGAAGGAACATTTGATGCTGGAAGGTATCACGGAACTGGGCGACTGTAAAATTGGTCTGATTGGATTTGGCGATATTGCCAAGGCGACAGCAAAACGGTTGGCTCCATTCGGTTGCAAAATTTTTTACTATACGAAACAGCCGAAATCGCATGATGTGGAAAAAGAATTTCAAGTTTCCTATTTAGGAAGAAAGGAACTGGTTAGTAGCTGCGATATTGTTAGTATTCATTGTCCGGTGACTCCAGAAACTACTGATATGGTTAACACTGAATTTTTATCCCACATGAAGCATAGTTCTTATCTGATTAATACTGCGCGGGGAGAAATTGTGGATAACCAAGCGTTGTATAATGCCATAGTTTCTGAACAAATCAGTGGGGCAGGCTTGGATACGGTTTATCCAGAACCGACCACCAAGGATAATGTTCTACTGAATCTTCCGGGAAAATATGCGGAGCGAATTATTTTTTCACCTCATATAGGTGGTATCACGACGAGCTTTTTCCGCCGTGCCCATGCCTTTGGCTGGAACAATGTAGCAAAAGCTTTGAAAGGTGAAAGACCGGAATTTATTGTGAATGGATTATAATGGCGCTTCTAAATAAAGGGGGGGAATACAATAAGACTTAGAAATGACAAACGCCCGATCTTTGATTTTGAAATCCTTTAAGCCTGTAGCTAAATCACAAAATAGCGATATGCGAATCTTTTTAATTCTATTGTGGGACTTTCTAGATTACATCCTACTTCAATATATGAAAGAGTGTAAAAATACAATTAACATCCAGCTATACGCAACATCTCCCAAAGAAGAGGCAACAGTCTTTGTTCCGAAGTCAAAAAGTCTTATGGGGGTAGACGTAGACCTCTCCACCTATACAAGAATATTGTCTGGGAAGATGAGTTATTAAACAATAATTATATTTAAACAAATGGTCATATTATAGATATTAATTCTACCATATGGCCTATTTTTATAAATATAATTACTATATTCATGAATTACCTTTTAAACATAACTATAGAACTTAGAACTAACAGGATGAACTTGTGAAAATGCACACAAATAAAGAAACTGCCATGCTTTTAACTTACCATTTCTTTGTACAAATCCTACACCTCTAGCTATCTTTTCAATTTTTTTTCTGAAAAATATTTTAGTAGATGCTCTGATAAGTGTTTAATTCCGTTTTGTATTATTAATTTTTCTCTTACGATTTTCTTAACCTTACTTAGTGAAAAAATATTTCTTTGTGATTTAATAGATTTTCAGATAAATAAATTTATTATATTTTCAACATTGTACTAAAATATAGCCATATAATAAGATATTATTAAAAATAGCCTATTTAGGATATATATATGTAAATACGATATAATAAAAAGATAGTAGATATAACATAGGAGATGAAAGTATACATAATATGAGAAATTTTATTAGTGGAATAAAAATAGAACATATAAGACATCTTCAATAGATATCAGTAAAAATAAATTAAAACATCTTATTTTAACTGGGAAAAATAGTTCTGGAAAGACCACTCTTTTAGAGAGAATAAGATAATATTTGAAGGCTATTCCAGATAGTAACTTGATAAATTTAGTTTCAGAGTGGTCTAAATCTTCTAAGTTCAATGAAGATTGGTATGTACAATTATTAAATATTCAAAATAAAACCTTAGAGGAAAATGCTAAAATGAACTACTATAAAAATAATTGGGATATGATGGAGAAATATATAAAACAATATGCTAATGGATTACAAGTATTGTTTCTTGAAGGTAATGAAATACTTGAAAAGTATGAAAAAGGAGAATTTATATTAGCTTATTTCAATGCAACAAGAAATGTAAAAATTGATATACCCACAAATTTGCCTAAATTACAATTAAAAGAGAAATATAACCAGGACAAACGCATGAAAACTTACAACTACACACCAGGCTGACACTATGTGTAGTGCGTTTTTATATTCAGTCTTACTTCCTCTCATAGTTTTTCCATCTATGTTAAGTATTTTTTTTATGTTCTCACCATCATTTTTGGATATACATTCATTCCAGGTAGATTGAAGCTGTTGCATTACATTGGGTTCTATCATTCCTATTACTCTTTGGAAAGTATCATGTGATGGAACACCATTTTCTAACTTAAAATACCTTTTTAAAAATGTTTCATGTAATTTACAAAACACCTCTATTTCAGTCCACTCATTTCCATTTCCTAAAGATGCAATTAAAACCATTCCCACAACTTCATTCATGGGGTATCTTACTTTCTTAAATTGTCTTGGATCATCTATATCTTTCAGTGACTCCAAAAAATCATACATATCATAAATATTCTTCATAACTTTAAAACCTCCACTTTTATGATTTTATCAAAAAAAGTGGACATTTTAAATGAAATTTATTTCATGCGTTTGTCCTGGAAATATAACATAGAAGAAAATATAGGGGATGTGTTCTTAAACTATATAGTATATTTAAAAACCTAGCAGGCATTTGCTAAAAATGAAAATGATATGGATGAAGAATGAAATTAATGGGAGGAATTTATGAGATGTTATGAAAAATATCTATCAAATAATTTTTCAAGGTTCTATAATTGAGAAAAATGAAACGAAACTTCTTATTATCCGCATAACTGAATAGGTTATATCTATAATGGATAATGGAAATAGAAACTTAAAAATAGTCTTAGCTGTAAAGTATTATAAATTGGGAACCTATTATAAATTTACTATAAGGAGAAAAGAATGAAATTAGAGATAATGACGGTCTACAAAAATTTGGATGGTTATATTTTAGAAATGGAAAAAGATCATGCAAATTATGAGGTGTTATGGGATAAATATGCCATTCAGCCTTATTGGGAGAAAATTAGTCAATGGGCACCATGTGATATGTCTGATCGAAAACCAAAAGCAATAAAGGATATAGGCAAATTGAAACAACAAATCAAGTTAATGCAGAAGATGAATCTTGATATAATTAAAAGTGAATTTACAAAGATAGTGAGTGAACTTCCTAATTATGATGATGACACAATAGTAATTGCAATTTATCCATTAGATGATGAAAATATTACTGTTAAAGAACAGCAAAATGGTGTACAAGGGATTAATGTATTTGGTAATATTCTGATTCAGGTCAATCCTTTTGCTGAAAATTATTTGGGATGGATTCCATATGTATTTGCTCATGAATATCATCATAGTGTATGGGGAAATTATTGGCATGTGATTCATAGAGGATGTACGGGAAGTTTAATAGAAGCAATGTTAATAGATGGGCAAGCAGATATATTTGCAAAAAGCCTCAATCCTACATTAAATCCAACATGGATTTACCAAATATCTAAGAAACAAGAAAAGGAATTGTGGAATAATCATTATTGTAAGTTGTTATATGAGACTGATTTTGATTATATAAAATATATGTTTGGCAGTGGTGAAGCAGGAATACCATGGTGTGCAGGATATTTTTTTGGATATAAAATTATCGATAGTTTTAGAAAACTTCATCCACAAATTAGTGTTAAAGACATGCTTGAAATGAGTTCAGAGGAAATTTTCGCTATGAGTAATTATCATGAAATCCATGGTTTTAATTAATAAATATTTATATTTTAATATATAATAAAATTGTGGTGTGTAGTAATATAAGCTTATATCTAAGGAATAAGTTCTGGAGGTTAAATAAATGAATGAAATTGCTGTGCTTGGACCATCAGGCACTTTTAGTGAATTTGCAGCAAAGAAATACATTAAGAAATTTAATAAAAATACAAAAATAGTTCTTTATCCTACTATAAAAAAAGTTTTTGATGCTATTGGCAAGGAATGTGAATTAGGAATTGTACCTATTGAAAATACTCTTGATGGATATGTGCAAATTACGCTGGATTTACTTTCACAGATGAATTTATACATAATAAATGAACTTGTCATTCCGGTTCAATTTTCTTTTGTCAGTAATAATTTGAATGTATCTCATATCAAAAAAATATATGTTCAGTTTAAAACTCAAGGACAATGTTATAATTTTTTAGATCAATTTACTGAAGTTAAAATTATAACAACTGCGAGTAATGGGGAATCCTTTGAAAAGGCAAAGAAAGGTATTTTGGAAGAGTCTGCCATAATTCCGAGACATATACTAAACGCAGAAAATAGATTTCCTTTCAGCATTGAAAATGTAACTGATTCAGAAAATAATGAAACAAGATTTATTGTGATTTCAAAAAATATTATAAAATATGATATTAATAAAAGTTATAAAACTTCAGTAATTGTCATGGATGCTGCAGACGATAAACCTGGAATGCTTTCGAAAATTTTAAATGAATTTTCTGAGAAAAATATTAATCTGACTTCAATAATGTCACGTCCAACTAGAAGAGCACTTGGCAAGTATTATTTTTTTATTGATATTGAGGGACATTATCCAAAAGAAAAAAATATTAAGCAAGTAATTGATAAGATAAGTGAAAACAATACAGTTAAAATTCTTGGCTCTTATTCGATGATTTAATATATACTTAGTAGATGGATATCCTTACCTATGGAAGATTAATTAGTTCTTTTTAAATTTTGGAACAGATTCAATTGTATTTATAATTTTTTATTGAGACAATGAAAAATAAGTAGGGTGTTGTAAAATTACTACCATAGTTTTTGGAATTAAAATTCATTTATATTATTCTGGAGGTGTAACAAATGGATTCAGTGAAATATAATCAATATTTAAGGTGCGTTAAATTATGTAGAGAAAAAATACACTCATTTTCTAAATATCCATATTGCTTATCAGCCGTAAAGGATTTATCTATGTTGGAATTTCATCCAAAAGTAACATATATAGTAGGAGAAAATGGTACGGGTAAATCAACAATACTTGAGGCTATTGCGGTGGCATATGGATTTAACCCAGAAGGTGGAACAAGAAATTTTAACTTTTCAACAAAAGATACTCATTCAGATTTATATAGGAATCTTAAATTAGTTAAAGGGGTCAAAAGACCTAATGATGGTTTTTTCTTGAGAGCAGAAAGCTTTTATAATGTAGCAACAAATATAGATGAGATAGATGCTTCTAGTTCATATGGAGGTATTTCACTACATTTACAATCTCATGGGGAATCTTTTTTATCAGTTATTGGGAATAGATTTAGTGGAAATGGTTTATATATTTTAGACGAACCAGAAGCAGCATTGTCACCTTCAAAACAAATGTCCCTGATTGTTATAATGAATAAATTAATACAGAAGAAGTCTCAATTTATAATAGCTACTCATTCTCCTATAATAATGTCTTATCCAGATTCAATAATTTATGAATTAAGTGATGGAATAAAAGAAGTGAAGTACAAGGATACTGAACATTATAAGATTACAAAAGCCTTTCTTGATAGACCTGAAAAAATGTTAGAGATGCTTTTATTTGAAGAATAATAAGTTAAAATGTATGAACGTAAATCAATTAATTTTATGTAAAAGTTAGAAAATACGAAGTAAATAACATATACTTAAAATAAAATATAAAGGAGATAGAGGTATGACAGAATTCTGGGAATCAAGTTTTATACAAAATCAAATGATGTGGGGATTTGAACCTTCAGACTCCGCAATCTTAACAAAGGACTTTTTCCTTGAAAAGAATATTAAGGACATATTGATACCAGGTATTGGATATGGCAGAAATGCAAAGGTTTTTATTGACAACGGAATAAATGTAACGGGTATTGAGATTTCAAAAACAGCCGTTGATTTGGCGAGGCAAAATGGGCTTAATATTAGTATTTTTTATGGTTCAGTAACTGATATGCCTTTTGATAACAAACTTTATGACGGTATATTTTGTTATGCACTTATTCACTTATTGAATAATCATGAGAGAGATAAGTTTATTAAAGATTGCTATAATCAGTTAAAGCCAAACGGATATATGATTTTTACTACTATTTCAAAAGAAGCCCCAATGTTTGGAAAAGGCAAACAACTGGGTAAAGACTATTTCGAGATAATGGAAGGGGTAAAAATGTTTTTTTATGATTCTGACTCGATAAAACAGGAATTCGGAAAATATGGACTAATAGAATTTTCGGAAATTGTTGAGCCACATAAGAATGTGGAAAATAAACCTCCATTTAAATTTATAATGGTAAGATGTCAAAAAGAACTATAATTACAATTACATAAAAAATAGTGAATTATTAAATAATATGATAATTTTAAAAAGACATGCAGGTGTAAATAATTACGAGTTTTATAGATAATTATTATAAAGGGAGAAAGTCAAGAATGAATATTCATGTTGAGACTGAAAGACTTATATTGAGACAATTTACTGCAGATGATGTGGAGGAATTACATTATATTTGTAGTCAGCCTTACATATTAAAATGGATGCCTGATTGGAAAAGAACAAAAGAAGAGAGAAAAGAATGGATAATCTGGGTTCAAGAGTATTACACCAAATCAACAAAAGATGTTGAAAGAATAATGCTTGCAGTTGCCCTAAAAGCGAGCAAAGTACTTATAGGTATGGTGGGTATTGGAAATAAGGAGGAGATTGATAATGAAATAGAAATAGCATACTTTGTTTCCGAATACCATAGTAATAACGGGTACATAACTGAGGCTTCAAAGGCAATAATAGAATGGGCATTTAATAACTTAAAGCTTGAGTATCTAATAGCTATTATTGAACCTGATAATATAGGATCTCAAAGAGTAATTGAAAAGTGTGGATTTACTAAGTTTGATACCAAAATGATTTTAAACAGTGGAGATTTAGAAGAAAAGCCATTTTATTATTATCGAATATATAATAAATGAATTGATTTTATAGAATAACTGTTAATAATGAGGGAGCGGTGGAAATGAGAATACCAATTTATCAGATTGATGCATTCACAAAGGAAGAATTTAAAGGGAATCCGGCAGCAGTATGCCCATTAGAAAAGTGGATTGAAGATGGTTTAATGCAAAAGATTGCTAAAGAAAATAATTTATCTGAAACTGCTTTTTTTACAAAAAAGGATGATATGTATGAGTTGAGATGGTTTACCCCAGAAGAAGAGATTGACCTATGTGGGCATGCCACATTAGCAGCTGCTTACACTATATTTGAGTATTTAGATAAAAATTCAAATGAGATAAGTTTTAATACAAAGAGTGGAATTTTGAAGGTACTAAAAAAAGATAAGTTGATTACAATGATATTCCCATCAAGAGAAGGAGAAAAAAGTGAAATACCAGAAGAATTAATAAGAGGACTAGGAAAAAAGCCTAAAGAATTATATAGGTCCAGAGATTACATGGCAGTATTCGAAAAAGAAGAAGATATAAAAAGTCTTAGACTAAATATGGAGGAATTAAAAAAACTAGATGTATTTGGAATAATAGTAACGGCTAAAGGTAATGAAGTAGATTTTGTATCAAGATATTTTGCCCCAAGGTCAGGAATAAATGAAGACCCTGTGACAGGTTCAGCACATTGTACATTAGTTCCGTATTGGAAGAGGGTTTTAAATAAGAATGAATTTGTAGCATATCAGTTATCTGATAGAGGAGGGGAATTATATTGCATTGATAAAGGAGAAAATATAGAAATATCAGGTCAAGCTATTTCTTATTTGGAAGGGTATATAAATGTATAAAACTATTTTATTAATTTAAGTTATAATATGATTTTTTATTCCACGTTCCTTGAGAAGTAAATAATATGGCGTTAAGAAGTAGAATTACTTCACACTTATTGGAATAATAATTACATTCTAGCATGGAAATTTTAAGGTCCAAATCAAATTCTTATGATAAAGACCTTAAAATATCAGAATGGTATGTTTTATGAATTACTTAATTTAAAATTTTTCTTTGCTTTAATAAAACAAATAATTGATAAAACTAGCGTCAATATAAAAGTAAGTTTGTAAAAGTGCCACGGTTCAGTTTTATAACCAAGTTTTATTACATTCCATGGGCTAAATAACCCTAAAATAGGTGAAATAGTCATTTTAAATGTCATTGAAAAACATAGCATTGAAAGAAGAAAAAATAAAATAGAAATAAAAAGTAGCTTGCTTTTGCAAATATTTTTCAATATTAAGTACCTCCTAATAAAATAATATTGTTCTATATATTCTATGACATGAGAAATGATAAATAGTATAAAAAGATATTTCTTTTATACTAATTTTACCAATTTTATTTATTGTTCATATTATCTTTAATACTATCTATTTATTTTTGTTATAATATTTAAAGCACAATCTTCTTATTTAATGTAAAGTATAGATAGCAAAGAAGGTGTGATAAAACAGTAATTTATTATGAAGTAAAAATTTTTTGCGTTTTTGTGTGAAGGAATGTAAATATGGGAAAAGAACTGTTGGAAATTACATTGGAAGAATTAAGGAGGTTGTTTCTTATAATTCCCAAAAAGCATTATATTAAATTACTTTAATATTTTTATTTAAAAAGGATATTTTGTATAAAGGAACTGATGAATATAATGTAACTTATAATTTTTCTATTGTTTTGTCGAATATAATTTTGTATTTAGTAATTATAAGTCCTGTATTATTAACAAAAAAATTTTTGAAACAGTCATGGACTAGTACAGGAATATCAAAACGTAATTTAAAAAAGTCAGTTATTGTTGGTATAATTGCAGGTATTATATATATAATATTATCTTTGATCTATATGGATATCAATATTATTATAGTAATTGCTAGGTTAAATATTAGTTATTTCTGGGGATTAGTATACTTTTCTACTGTTGGATTTTGTGAAGAATTTATATTTAGAGGATATTTCATACTTTATATGATTGGGTAAATACTCTATTAACAGAATAACAATGATGGGAGAAATGAATAATATGGGTGGATATAGTAATTTACTAAAACTAAATACATATGTTAAAAGATGTAAATTTAACTTTTTTGCTGGCATAGTAGGAATGATTATTTGTTCAATTATGTATACTCCCGTACCTTATTTAATGGGGTATGTAATAGACAAGGTTCTGATACCACATAAAAGTTATATGGAATTATATAAGATTATTTCTGTATTAATTCTATTACATATGTTAAGGTATGGCATAAGTATTGTTTCAAAAAGTCTTTTTATAAAAGTTCAAAACTTTGTAGTTAATGAAGTTAGGGTATCAATGATGGATAAAATAATAGATTTGCCTATGAGTTTTTTAGGCAAAAAGGAAAAAGGATATATACTTAGCAGGATATCTGAATGTGGAAATATAGGAAGTTTATTCTCGCCTATGTTTGTAAATACATTTTTAAGTATCTTTGACTTTATATTTGCACTGATTATGATGATTACTTTAAGTTATAAGCTAAGTATTATAGCTTTGATTATAGTTCCAATATATTTTTTAACTGTAAAACATTCATCTAATCAATTGTCAGAAAGTACAAAATTAATGTTGGAAACAGGGGCTGTTTTAAATGGGGAGACTTATGAAGTATTAAATGGTATAGAGGAGATAAAAATATTAAATGGCAAAAAAGTTCAACTTAAAAAGTTTAAAGACAAATTGAATAAGATGGTAAAAAACAGTATAAAGCAAAGTAAACAAATCTTATTTTTTATGGAGAATATACTTTTAGTAAATAATTTAGCATCGGTTTTAATATTGTTATTTTCAGGAATATTAATTTTAGATAATCAAGTAACTGTTGGTATATATACTGCTTTTATTGCATATATGAGTAAAATATTTTCAACAACGTCAAGTTTTGCAAGTTTAGGTATGACTGTAAAACCTGTATGTGTAAGCATTGAAAGAATACAAGAATTTTTAGAAATGGAGGATGAAAATACAGAAGAGCATGAAATAATGAATGAACATATAATTAGTATTTCAGGTAAAAATTTAAGCTTTAAATATGACGAAAATAGTGAAAATGTAATAAATAAATTAAATTTTAAAATGAATAAAGGGGATAAAGTTCTTATAAAAGGGGAAAATGGTACAGGCAAGTCCACATTAATTAAAAATCTTTTAGGGTTATATTCTCCAACAGAAGGTGAAATTTTTATAAATGATAAGAGGTATTCACTTATTGATAAAAGAAGTGTGAGAAATAAAATAGGAGTTGTATCTCAAAATGTATTCTTATTTAGGGGGAGTGTTTTAGATAATATTTTATATGGGCAATCTGATAAACGTAAGGAAGATGTAGTATCTTTGATCAAAAAATACAATTTAGAAAGATATATTCAGGGCTTTGAAAATGGTTTAGAAACTGAAATTAATCAAAATGGTATTGGAATATCAGGAGGACAAGCTCAGATTATTGCTTTTTTAAGAGCCACTATTGCAAAAAAAGATGTAATTATTCTAGATGAGGGAGTAAGTAATATGGATGTGGAGACTAGAGAAATTATTTTTAAGATACTTGAAGAAAGAAATATATGTAACATTTTAATGATTATTTCTCATCTAGAAGAGGGTATAGAGTTTGTTAATAAAACACTATATTTAAAGAAAGAAACTAGCGAATAATTGACTTAGCAATGTTTAATTTCCTTTGTAACTATTAAAAGAAAATAATACAGTATCTAAGGATAGGATTCTTTATTTCTTTAAAATATGAAATTGGTATTTGTGGTTCTTATGCAAAATATAAATTCTTTGACCCTGTTGAATATGAAAAAATATATTAGGAGAGAGAATGAAAATGTGGAGAGATATAGGGAAACAAATTGAGTTGGAGGAATGAGCTTTCATTTTCTGATTTATCAGAGATGGAATTAAGTTATTTTGGTGTAGATTTTGAGAGAGCTGCTGTCAAAAAATCAATGTATAGCAGAAGCTCCTCTGACAAAAATACATCCTTTCGTTTCACCAAGCCAACTTGAATCAAATTGCTTCCTTCCAAAGGGATAGAAATAATATTGGGGTTCATGTGATTGTCCACGATACAGCCAGTTCCCAGATTGTAGCCATTTGTATTTGATAGAAGATCATTCATGGCGCCTCGATCCTTAAGATAGACAAGTTTGCTGATATTGTCTACATTGATTATTTCTTCTGCAAAATGGAGTAACATATCGTCCTTCTGATAAGTCAGATACGGATAATTCTTTAACTGTTCCAAGGTAATGGATTGGAAATTAGCTAGAGGATGTTCTTTTCTAAGAAAGACGTGTTGCTTTAGCGAAGCCATGGGAGTAAACACTAATGAGTTTGAGATAAAGTAACGCTCAAAAAAGCTCTTATTTAAGTCAGTCAGAGACAAAATTCCAAGGATGCTTCTGCTAGCGTACACGTCGTCAATAACCTCAGTTGTCTTTCCCTCATGAATTGTCAACTCATATTTCCGTTCTGAAAAATAACCCATCAGATTTGCAACCGCCTCTATAGCAAAGCCATAATGTTGAGAGGAAATGGAAAACTTTATTAAGTCTGTTGTCTTCTGCTTCTTAAAATGATACACCACAGATTCTGCTTGTTCTAGAAGCATTTTAGCGTAGAATAATAATTCCGCGCCTTCTTTTGTGAAGACAACTCCTTTATTTGTTCTATTAAAAATAGTAATTCCTAAATCATTTTCCAATTCCTGTACTGCCTTGCTGATACTAGGTTGAGTCACGTAAAGTGCAGAAGCTGCTTTACTGATTGAATTATGCTTGGAAATCTCCACTATATACCTAAATTGTTGTAGTGTCATGTTATCACTTTTCCTTATCCCATTCTGCCGAATGTTTTGCTATAACTTTATTCTATAGCAGGTGATTAATAAAGTCAATTTTACGGTTTGTATGAGAAGGTGCTAAAATATAGAAAAACAAATTTATTACAAAAGGAGTAAAAAAAATGATAAGGGAAGCAAGTGAAAAAGATTTAAAAAGTATTTTAGAAATTTATAACGATGCTATATTGAATACAACAGCGATATATGCTTATGAGATTCAAACTCTTGAGGAGAAAAAACAATGGTATAAAAAAAAGAAACAAGATGGATATCCATTGTTAGTATTTGAAGAAAATGATAGGGCCGTTGGATTTGCCACATTCGGCTCTTTTAGAGAATGGCCAGCATATAAATATACAATAGAGCATTCTGTATACGTTCATAAGGATTATAGAAATCAGGGTATTGCAACAAAATTAATGAAAAAGATAATAAAAATTGCTAATGAAAGAGAATATGCAACACTTGTTGCTGGAATTGATGCAGCAAATGAAGTTAGTATAAAAATGCATAAGAAAATAGGATTTAAGTATTCAGGTACAGTAAAAAAGGCGGGATTTAAATTTGGTAAATGGCTGGACCTTACTTTTTATCAATTGGATTTAACAGGACCTAAAATGCCTTCAGAGGGATAAATCAATAATTGAAGGAGTAGATTACAATTGAATTTATTTATAAAATGTATTGTAGCTGTTATTATTATGATTGCTGTTCATTATATATCAAAAACACATAATTATTATATTGCTGGATTAGTATTAAGTTTTCCTGGCTTAAGTATTCTTGCATATTATTTTATGTATAAAGAACAAGGAGTTTCAAAAGTTCGAGTAACAACATATTTTGCCATATTATCTGCTATACCATTTGTAATCTTTCTTTTAGTATTAAATTTTACCTTAAAAAAATATACTATATTTAATTCTATTTTAGTATCGAGTGTAGTTTGGGTAATCTTTTCATCAATATTCATTATAATTTGGAAAAATTTTAACATAATTTAATACTCATTTTTAGATTTATCGGCTGATGTTAAGGGTATTAAATATCTATGATACATTTTAGTTCATATTATTTTTACGAGTCTTTTGGTAAAAAGCTTCAAAAACAGTATTACAATTAGACGCAACTAATGCGGCATTAAAAGAACTTAAGGAGATTTTTAGTTCCTACAACTATGAAGTTATAGTGCTTGCAGATAGAGACTTAGGAAATGATGAGGAACATAAATAATTAGGTGTAATAAGGAGCATTCAATTTTTGAGGTTGAGTGCTTTTGTTATGGTTAAAAAAATGCTTAAATTTTAAGAATATAATTGGATTGTAGAAAAATGGTAGTATAATATTGATATATTGAATGGCATAATGATGATACTTTCCATAATGATTTACATAAAAACTTAAAGGCAGATTTTATTTTAGCTAATCTACCATTTAATATTAGTGGCTGTGCAGACATAGTTATGGCAAATGGGGCATCAAGTTGAAATACTTTTAATGAAGGTAAGATTAGAAAGAATTTAATAGAAAGTGTTATATTTCTTGCAAGCGTGTTTTTTAATAATAAGATACATTATTTTTATAAAATTTTATAAGACAAGAACAGCTTAAGGTGGATGAAAATATGATAAATGATTTATTCATAAATGTATTGGTGCTTATATCTGCTACTTTTATTGCGGGTCACATTTTGAGGGATATATCTAAATATACTACATATGTTAAAATATTATTAGGTATAAGTGGTGGATTTGTTGGTATTTTACTAATGATATATACAATTAGAATTGATGGAACTACTACAATAATGGATCTGCGAAATTTTGCATTGATGATAGTTTCTCATGTGGGAGGAACTGTACCTACTATAGTTTCAGCAATTATTATAGGTTTATATCGTATATTATACTTTGGCATAACCAAATCTTCTATTACGGTAGTCCTTCAAATGATATTATATCCAATATGTTTTTATATAATTGATAAAAAGATTAAATCAGATTGGAAAAAGTGGTTTTTCAAGACTTTATCCATGTTAATTATAGTACTATCTGTGTTAACTTATCTTTTAAAGAATGTAGAAAATTTTCAAGTAATGCTTTCAAAATATTTTATAGTCAATTTATTTTTTAGTATATTAGAATACACCTTGCTAAGTTATGTTAAAACTTCAAATGAGCTATATAGAATGTATAAAAAGGGTTCTACCAAGGATTTCCTTACAAATCTAAATAATGTAAGAAAATTTGACAGCCTGCTTAATGATGCTATGAAAAATACAAAGGAAAAATGTGAGAAACTATCTCTATTAATGATTGATATTGATTTCTTTAAAAAAGTAAATGATACATATGGACATGCAAAGGGTGATATTGTTTTACGTGAATTAGCAAAGATTTTACTTAAGAACAGTAGGAGCTTTGATATAGTTTCTCGAAACGGGGGAGAAGAATTTACCATATTACTACTAGATTGTCCTGAAATCCAAGCATTACAAATAGCTGAACGTGTTCGCTCTAGCGTTGAAACTCACCCATTTATACTGTCTAGTGAAACTCAGATAAATATCACCATATCAATAGGAGTCGCCAGTTATCCAGAAGCTACAAATGAAATAGAAAAACTCTTAGAGTTAGCAGATATGGCATTATACACTGCTAAACGTACAGGAAGGAATAAGGTGTGTTTAGCTGCCGGACACTCCAATGTGTTACAATATACTAAGTAATTACTTTTTTATTTTATAAAAATTTCAAAGGAGATGTTTAGATAGATAAAGTCAGGGATTGAACATATGCCGGTTGCTAGAGAGGAAGTACATGCAATGTTAATTGAAGCAATTCCTTATAACTTCTTATTAATATTATTATTTAAAAATATATCCAAAATTTAAAAAGGGTATTTTGTAGTGATTTTACAAATAATAGTTTTGATAGTAATTATGTAATAGGAAGGAAATGATAATATGAGCCAAGGAATAGTCTCACTTTTTATACCTATAATAGTCATTGTTTTAGCTATGATTACGAAGAGAATAATAGCTGCGCTCATTGTAGGAATTTTAGTCAGTGGTATATTACTTGCAGGGGGAAATATAATTAATGGGTGTATTTTAGCTACAGAACATTTAGTTAATGCAACTGCAGATAAAGAAAGTGTTTATATAATAATGTTTCTATTTCTGTTTGGTGCCTTTGGTGAGATTATGAAGTTATCAGGTGGAATAAAAGGTTTTTCTGAATTAGCAAACAAATATGTAAAAACCGAAAAAGGAGCTTTAGGGAGTATATGGCTAGTATCTATTTTTACCTTTATTGATTGTTGTTTTCATGTCATCTCATCAGGGACTATTGGCAAAGCATTAATAGAGAAAACAAAGGGCAGCAAGGATAAACTAGCTGTAATAGTCAATGTAACATCCTGTTTATTAATTATTTTGATTCCATTTGCAACTACTTACGTGGGTTACATAATAGGGGTCATTAGTTCAGCTTTAAGTAAGGCAGGAGTTAAAGAATCAGCTTATAATCTATATATAAAGAGCATACCCTATAATTTTTATGCCATTGTTATGATACTTATAAGCATAGGTATAATATTTTTTAATCTAAAATTTGATAGTATAGTTAATAGGATTAAGGAAGTAAAACAAACTGACGAAGGAGAGCCACATGGACATGAGGCGCATGAACAATGTGAATTTGAAGAGAAAGCACCACCAAGACCATTTAACTTGATTATTCCATTAACAATACTTATTTTAACTACATTCTTTTTCTTTTGGTATACTGGAAAAAATAAGGGTCAAGGATTTTTAGGTGCTATAATGAATGCAGAATTTGGAGAATCTATTTTATTATCAGCAGCAGTTTCTATTGTAATTACTACAGTAGTTTACTTAATTCAAAAAATACCTATGGCTGAGATAGAAAGTCATTTTTTGTCAGGTGGAAATGAAATGATGCCGCCTATAATAGTTCTAATATTAAGCTGGGGATTGTCAGGTATAATAGAAGATTTGCAATTTGCAAAATTCATTACCAATACAATTGGACCACAAGTACCAACAGTGCTAATACCAGTTGTAATATTTTTGATTGGTTGTGCAGCTTCATATTTTATGGGTTCTGCTTGGGGGACATGGGCATTACTCATGCCAATAGCTGTGCCACTTGCCGTAACTACAAATTCAAATCTGCCTTTAGTTATTGGAGCTGTGCTTGCCGGCGGTTCTCTAGGTGATAATGCCTCACCACTGGGAGAAACAGCAATTCTTTCATCTACCATAGCAGAAGTTCCCCTAATGAAGCATGTTAAGACAATTTTACCTTATAGCATTATTTCTATAGTAATATCATCCATCTTATTTATAGCCTTTTCATTTGCAATTTGAAGTTATAATACAAAGGCGGACATGGAATTGCAGAAGATGATACAGAAAAATGTCATTACGGCAACAGCTATTGTAAATTTACCCCAGTAGGGCATGAAACACAAATTTCATCATATACTAGAATTAGCTATGGCAGACTTATAAAATGGAGGGGAAATTATTGGTTAGTACAATAATAACTGCACTTGTTTCATTTTCTAGTACCAATATTGACGATATATTTGTACTTATGTTATTTTTCTCCCAATTAAATAGCAGTACGAAAATACGTCATATAATTATTGGACAGTATCTAGGAATCGGAGCATTAACAACAATAAGTATCATAGGTGCTATAGGTGTATCAGTAATTCCTCATGAATATGTAGGGCTGCTTGGATTAGTACCGATATATTTAGGGATAAAAACATACCTCCACTATAAGAAAGAGAGCAGGGACGGTAAAAACACTGCTGAGCAAAAGTTTCAAAATGTTGATAATAAAGAACCAAAAGGAACAAATAGTATTCAAAAAAATCGTATAATATCTTTTGCTAAAACGTTTATTAATCCAAGTGTTATAAAAGTAACTAGCGTAACTTTTGCCAACGGCGGAGATAATATTGGCATATACATACCGCTTTTCGCAAGCATGAATTTATTTGATATTTTGGTAACAGTGTTGGTGTTTGTACTTTTAATAGCCTTATGGTGTTTTATTGGTTTAAAGTTGGCAGAACAGCCTTTTGTGAGTCGAAATATTGAAAAATACAGGCATATCTTAGTTCCAATAATATTTATAGGATTAGGAATTTTTATATTAATCGAAAATGGAACAATAAGTTTCATATCCCATAATTTATTTTAGATTAATATACAATATTCTCATTCGACGACTAAAATCCCATATCTAACGATATGGTTTTTTTTATATTCAAAATCTTAGGGAGGAGTAGAAATATGCCTTATAAACAAGGCTAGCTTAACATTTAAAAAACTAAGATAAATGTTAGCAATGCCTCACTTTTAATTTTTGTATCTAAGGATACTGAAGATAAAAAAGATTAATCTTATAATTAAAACATAAATTATAGATTTTAAAAAATAAAGGATAAAGCTTATAAAAATTATAAAAAATATGACTATTGGTGAATATTTTTTTAAGCTGATTTTTGATTATATGCTTGAAGGAATGCCGTGTGATAGGGTAAATCAAATCATTGAAAATAGGGAAACTATGATTACCTGGGAAACCACAAGAGATCTTCATAAAGCTTACTGGGATGAAGCTAGCGGGAATATCAATAATTATTATCATTTTAGAGATTCATGAATTAATGGATTCTTAAGTGCAAGTGGTACAGGATATAAGTATACTAGAACAGAAAATGGAATAAATACAATAAGAAAGGTGTGAGTTTATGGATGGAATTGTTTTAATGATTGAAGAACACAAAAACATAAAAAGGATGCTGCAAGTTATAAGAAAAGCATGTTTAAGTATAATGAATGGCAGGGAAATTGATTATATGGATTTTGAAATGATGATTGACTTTGTAAGAAATTATGCAGATAAGCATCATCATGGAAAGGAAGAGAAATTATTATTTAATAAAATGGTGGATGAAATTGGAGGTGCAGCTGAGAAGGTAGTTAAGTTTGGAATGCTTGTGGAGCATGATTTTGGAAGGTTATATATGAAGGAGCTTGAAGAAGCACTTGCCAAAGTTAAGGCTGGTGATGATGAGGCAAAACTTGATGTCATAGCCAATGCTGTATCTTATACACATCTATTAAATAGGCATATAGATAAAGAGGACAATGTTGTATATTCTTTTGCCAAGAGAGCTCTTAGTGAAGAAATATTAAATAGATTCAATATGGAATGTGATGCTTTTGAAGAGGAAATGAATAGAGATGGTGTTCAGAATCAGTATATTCAAATATTAGAATTGCTTGAACAAAAGTATAAGTAATTCATGCAAAATATTAGCATAGTTAGCAGGTATGTTTGTAGGTTTTGGTATTATACTCATATTTACAATAGGGGGCCTGCTATCCCCTGCAAATGCACCAGCTGCTAAAATTGTAATAGGGGTTTCTTTTGGAATTGCACTAAGTTTAGTATTAGCTGCTGGTTCTAAATTATTTACAGGTAACATGATTATGCCAATAAGAAAGCCTGGAGAATTGGATAATGAATATAAATAAAATGGCATAAGGAGGGATTAAGATGGGATATAAGTTAAATTCAGAAAAGTTTAATAATTTTTTGGCCACAATAAAAGATGAATATAAGGTTTATGCTCCTATACTTTTAAAAGGCAAGGGCACCTTCTCAGACACAGATACTGTTAGGTATGGACAAGTTAATGATATTAAAGAAATAGATTTTGATAAAAAATCTAATTTCTCACCCAAGGAAGTGATACTTCCAATTACACAAACTCTGTTTTATTTTACAGAAGATAGCGTAACAGAACCTAAAACAGAGGATAAGAAGAGTTTAATATTCTTAAGAAGCTGTGATATGCATGCTGTTAAGAGATTGGATCAAATATATTTAAAGAATGGCGCTGAAGATCCATATTACAAGAAATTAAGAGAAAAAGTTAAATTCATACTTATAGAGTGCGAACACAGCTTTGAAAATTGTTTTTGTGCAAGTATGAAAACTAATAAAGCAGAGGAATATGATTTATTTGTAAAAGTGAAACATGGACAAGTTTTTGTTGAATGTAAAGATGAAAGCTTTAAATCATATTTTGACACTTGTGAGCAGTATGAAGTAAGTCCAAAATTTATAGAAGCTAACGAAAAAGAAGTAAAAGTTCCTGAAAATTTAGATACAAATATATTTAGTTGGAGTGGCTGGAAAGAGTATTTACAAAGGTGTATAGCTTGTGGCAGATGTAATACTGTGTGCGGAACCTGTGCTTGCTTTACAATGCAGGATATATTCTATAAGGATAATAGAAATGTTGGAGAAAGAAGAAGGGTTTGGGCTTCTTGTCAAATAGATGGATTTACAGATATGGCCGGCGGACATAGTTTTAGAAAAGAGCAAGGTGATAGAATGAGGTTTAAGGTTATGCATAAGGTTTATGATTTTAAAAAGAGATTTGGCTACCATATGTGCGTAGGCTGTGGAAGATGTGATGATGCTTGTCCTGAATATATCTCATTTTCAAACTGCATAAATAAGTTGAACAAAGCAATGGAAGAGGTGAAGTAAATGGAGAATATATATTTACCAAGGTCTAGTAAGATAATTAGTATTACTCCACATACAGATATTGATTACACCTTTAGAATGGAATTTACAGGTGATGTGAAACCTGGTCAATTCTTTGAAGTTTCTATACCTAAATACGGAGAAGCTCCCATTTCTGTCTGTGAAATAGGAGAGGGATATATAGACTTAACAATCAGACGTGTGGGAGTAGTTACAGATGTTATCCATACCTTTTTCAAAGGAGATAAACTTTTCATGAGGGGACCTTATGGCAATGGATTTGATGTAAATATATATAAAGGAAAAGAAGTTATTGTAGCAGCAGGTGGAACTGGACTAGCTCCGGTTAAGGGAATTGTGGATTATTTTTCAGCTAACAGAAATGAAGTTAAGAATTTTAATCTTTTAGCTGGATTCAAGTCACCAAATGACATAGTGTTTAAAGAATCTATCAAAAAGTGGAGCGATAATTTACAAGTTACAGTAACTGTAGATAAAGCTGAAGAAGGATATAGTGGTAATGTAGGGTTAATTACTAATTATATTAAAGATTTAAAAATTGAAAATGTGGAGAAAGCACAAGTGGTGGCTGTTGGCCCTCCAATAATGCTGAAATTCACATTAGCTGAGTTTATTAAAAGAGGAATTAAAGAAGAAAATATTTGGGTTTCTTATGAAAGAAAAATGTGTTGTGGACTTGGTAAATGCGGACACTGCAAGATTGATGATACTTATATCTGCCTAGAAGGTCCGGTCTTCAATTATACTAAGGCTAAGAACTTAGTGGATTAGGGGGGAGAATAATGTCTATAGATATTAATACAAAAGGCCTTAAAAAGAATGCATTTAGGGTAACTAAAGAAAGAGGAAAAACTGCAATAAGAATAAGAGTTCCAGGCGGTCATATGGAAGCAAAATACTTTGAAATACTACAAAAAGTTGCTGAGGAATATGGTAATGGAACTGTTCATATAACTATCAGACAAGGATTTGAAATACCTGGAATAGATATGAAGGATATTCCTAAGATAAATGAAATTATTCAGCCTGTAATAGAAGGATTAGAGATAAATCAGGTAGATCCAAATACAGGATATGCCTCCTCCGGTACAAGAAATGTATCTGCATGTATAGGAAATATGGTATGTCCTTTTGCTAATTATAACACTTCCGCATTTGCAAAGAAGATAGAAAAGGCTATTTTCCCTAACGATCGTCATGTTAAAATTGCCTTAACTGGATGTCCAAATGATTGTATAAAAACTAGAATGCAGGACTTTGGAATTATAGGAATGACTGAACCACAATATGACAGCTACAGATGCATAGGCTGCCAAGCTTGTGTTAAGAACTGTAAGAAAAGATCCACAGGAGCACTAACATTTGAAAATTTTAAGGTTGTGAGAGATCACCAAAAGTGTATTGGCTGTGGAGAATGTGTTGGGAAATGCCCAACAGGTGCATGGACAAGAAGTGATGAAAAATACTTTAAGCTAGTCATAATGGGAAGGACAGGAAAGAAAAATCCAAGACTTGCTAAGGACTTTGCTAAATGGATAGATGAAGAGAGTATAATAAAAATTATTTTAAATACTTATGATTATATAGAAGAATATATTGATAAAGATGCGCCATTAGGAAAAGAACATATTGGATATATTGTAGATAGAACCGGATATCATGAATTTAAGAAATGGGCATTAAAAGATGTAAAACTAAGGAATAAAGTTGAGATACAAGAAAATATTAATTGGTAATAGAGGATCTGAGGAACGGGCATTGGTGCCCGTTTTTTAACTATAATTTGTGATATTGACTTATTGTTGTTATTAATTAAAGAGGTATTATATATAATTTCTATAGAACAATATTTTTAATATTCGCAAAAGCTCTTCAAGGCTTGAATATCCTTTATTTTAAATGTAGACAAGTGAAAATCAATTATGCCCTCATCTCTCATTTTGCACATCTCCCTTGACATAGATGGTCTTGATACATTTAAAAAATCAGCGAGTTCGTTGCGCTTTAAGGGCAAAATTATAGTATTGTTTTTGGTATTTTGATATTGTTCCGACAAATATGAACATATTTTGCCCCGTATACTTTTAATCGAAAGGTATTCAACTTTCTTATTCAATAATAAGGCTTTATCTGATATTACGTTCATAAAATTTTGCAGCATTGCGTTATGCCATGGACACATCTTTCCACATCTAGCTATAAGGTCTGAGTTTGTAAGAAATAAAACTTTGCAAGTGTTTTGTACTCTCACTGTTGCCGGCCATATTTTACGACTTGAAAATACCAACATTTCCCCAAATAAATCTCCTTTTTTTACTACAGAAATAATAACTCTATTTCCTTTGGAGTTTTCTTTGAGAATAGTTGCTTCCCCTTCTAAAACTATACCAAACCTGTCAATTGACTCACCCGAATTTACTATACATTCATTTTTGCTAAAACTATG
Organism: Clostridium kluyveri; assembly: GCF_001902295.1. Lineage (NCBI taxonomy): Bacteria > Bacillati > Bacillota > Clostridia > Eubacteriales > Clostridiaceae > Clostridium > Clostridium kluyveri. The sequence continues at coordinate 1,178,772 of NZ_CP018335.1, forward strand.
TATTTTAGGAGTTAAGCATTGTAACAAGTAAAGGAGTTCTTCTTTTTTTATGCCGTAAAATAAAGGAGAATCTTTTATTATTTCAATATATGATTTTATCATTTAATTATCATCCTTTTCGTATCCTAAGTTACCGAATTGTTTTAATTTCTATAATATAATAATCCTATAGAAATTACAAGGGAAAGATAGTAAATAATAAACAGGGAGGTATAATTATGTCAAATATGTTTTGTTTTCAATGTCAGGAAACTGCAGGGGGAAAGGGATGTACTGTAAAAGGTGTATGCGGGAAAACCGCAGATGTAGCAAAAGCTCAGGATTTACTAGTTTATGTAACAAAGGGATTGGCAGTAGTGAGTAATGAAGGAAGAAAAGTTGGAGTAATTGATGCTAATGTGGACAAGTATATAACGGAAAGCTTATTTGCTACAATTACTAATGCTAATTTTGATAGAGAAGTACTTTTAAATAGAGTAAAGGAAACTTTAAAATTAAGACAAGAATTAAAAGATAAGGTTATAAAAGCTGGTGGACAACTTGGAGAAACTAAAGGTATTAGTGGGATATTTAAAAAGTTATTAAAAACGGCATCAAGTGAAATCACTATTACTGATGCAGCAGTATGGTCAGCTGATAATATTAGTGAATTTGATGCTAAGGCTGAGCAAGTTGGGGTATTGGCAACTAAAAATGAGGATATAAGGAGCTTAAGAGAACTTATAGTATATGGTCTTAAAGGCCTATCAGCATATATGAAGCATGCTATGAACTTAGGATATAATGATGTAGAGGTTCATGGATTTATGGCTAAAGCGCTGGCTGCTACATTGGATGATTCATTATCAGTAGATGATTTAGTTGGGCTTTCATTAGAAGCAGGAAAGTACGGTGTTACTGCTATGGCTTTACTTGATAAGGCTAATACGGAAACCTATGGAAATCCTGAAATTACAAAAGTTAATATTGGAGTTAGAAATAATCCGGGGATACTGATTTCTGGCCATGATTTGAGGGATCTTCAAATGCTATTAGATCAGACAAAAGGAACAGGAGTAGATGTTTATACTCACGGCGAAATGCTTGCAGGACAGTATTACCCAGCGTTTAAGAAGTATGCTCACTTTGCAGGAAATTATGGAAATGCATGGTGGAAGCAGGGAGAAGAGTTTGAAAAATTCAATGGAGTAATTTTAATGACTACAAACTGTGTAATCCCTCCAAAAAATTCATATAAGAATAGATTATTCACCACAGGGGCAACTGCTGTACCAGGCTGCAGGCATATTGAAGCAGATGAAGCTGGAAATAAGGATTTTTCAGAATTAATTGCTATGGCTAAAAAATGCAGTGCTCCAACTGAAATAGAAAAAGGAGAAATTGTGGGTGGATTTGCTCACAATCAAGTATTGGCTCTTGCTGATAAGGTTGTAGATGCTGTTAAAACTGGTGCAATAAAGAGATTTTTTGTAATGGCTGGTTGTGATGGTAGAGCAAAATCAAGAAACTACTATACTGAATTTGCAGAAAAGCTGCCTAAGGATACAGTTATATTAACTGCAGGATGTGCAAAATACAAATATAACAAATTGGAACTTGGAGATATCGGTGGAATACCAAGAGTACTTGATGCAGGCCAGTGTAATGATTCATATTCGCTAGTTGTAATTGCATTAAAGCTTAAGGAAGTGTTCGGATTGGATGATGTTAATAAACTTCCAATATCCTATAATATAGCATGGTATGAGCAAAAAGCTGTAATAGTATTATTGGCATTATTACACCTTGGAGTTAAGAACATTCACCTAGGACCAACGCTTCCAGCTTTTCTTTCACCAAATGTGGCTAAAGTTCTAGTAGAAAATTTTAAAATAGCGGGAATTGGAACTGCTGATGAAGATTTAAAACTATTTTTAGAATAATTAATATGCTCAATCGTAAAACGAATTGCGGCCCATTAACTTTATTTGAGTTATAAAATTTTAAGTTAAATATATATGTCCAGGAGGCTGCATCCTGGCTTACAAAAAGATTGGTGAGGAGCTAGTCTTTTTGTTGCGTTGTTTTTATCCGATCGCTACCATTGCTAACCCCCCCCCATCTTCTATCAAAGTGGGGGATAAGCAGTGCTACGCGCCTGGATAAGTTCTTCTAAGGCTCAGCTGGAGAAAAGCAGTTCTCATAAGCAAACTCCACCTGAACCTAAGAATCACTTGATAAGACATTTATCCTTGGAGAAGAAGTTTTAACAAAACTTAGATGTGCACCAGTTGCCCCCAGTGATATCATGTTAAAACCTGCTCTTCTCAAAAAATAATAAATTTGCGTGCCGCCAACCATCTATTTGTCTAAGGAATAAAGGGGTGGATTCTCCGATTACAAAAAAATCGAGAGGGAGTTGACTCCTCTTTGGCATGCCTGTGATTATTATAATACTCCAATAAAAGTTGAAGATCAAACTGCATTTGGTTTACAAAAGTGGCTTCTCGTTTACAAAAACTGCGATTCGAGTACAAAAGTGGCATTTCGTTTACAAATATTCAGTTGTCGTTTACATATATTGCTTCTCACTTTACAAAGTGGCTTCTCACCTTACAAGTAAGTCTCCAGAACAATAAAAATATAATTATATTCGATAATAATTTATTGTAAAACAATAAATTATGTGTTAAAATCAGATTGACAATAAATAAGTGAGGTGCTTTTTATGAAACATAGTTCAACACTCTTTTTAAAGATAGCTGTTTTTATTATCGGAACTCCAGTTCTTGCTTTGTGTATATTTTGCTTGCCCGGGATAGCCGCTAGAGGTGCAGCAGCGCATCCAGAGACTGCCTTCTTGCAGTATCCCTTTTTGATAAGTGCGTATATAACGGTAACACCATTTTTCGTTGCCTTATATCAGACTTTAAAATTTTTAAGTTATATTGACCAGAACAAAGCCTTCTCGGAATTATCTGTTAGAGCTTTGAAGTATATAAAATACTGTGTAATGGTCATCAGTATCTTGATTGTAGTAGGAATGATATCCGGAGTTATATTGATTGCAGGTAAAGGTGAAGACATAACAGGTTTTATAAGCTTGGGATTAATGCCCATTTTTGCTTCAATGGTGATTGCAGTCTTTGCTGCTGTTCTTCAGAGGCTTTTAAAAGATGCCATTGATATAAAATTAGATAATGATTTAATGATATGAGGTGAATAATATGGCAATTATAATAAATATTGATGTGATGCTGGCTAAAAGAAAAATGAGTGTAACAGAACTTATTTTAAAGATTAAAAAATACTTGAAACTTGGGAGGCAGATTGATGTATGATATTGCCATTGTAGGGTCAGGCCCCGCAGGGGCTAACCTTGCACGACTAATCGGAGATAAATATAAGGTTTTATTAATAGATAAACGGGATCTAGAAAGTGATAATCCTAAAAATCTTGCAAATAAGTGCTGCGGAGGATTACTAGCCCCCGATGCTCAGAAAATAATTGCAAAGTTGGGTTTGGGGATACCTAAAGATATTCTAGTTAATCCGCAACTTTTTGCTGTAAGAACCATTGATCTAACTAATAATCTTGAAAGGCTATATCAGAGATTCTATTTTAATATGGATAGGAATAAATTTGATAGATGGCTAGTTTCCATACTTCCAGCTAAAGTTGATAAAAAGTTTAACTCCTTTTTTAAAAACTTTGTTCAAATACCAGGAGGATATGAAATTAGATATACTTATAATGGACAAGAGATATCTGCAAAGACAAGAGTTATTGTAGGTGCTGATGGTGCCTCTTCGAAGTTAAGGAAGTCTATTAGTAAAAATATAAATATTCCTGAGAAGTACATCTCAATTCAAGAATGGTTTGAATTTCCACATCATATACCCTATTTCACAGCAATTTTTGATGAAGAAATAAGCGATTTCTACTCTTGGATAATACCAAAGGAGAATTATCTATTATTAGGGTCAGCCCTTAGACCTAGGGAGAATACTAGGGAAAAGTATGACATATTGAAAACAAAACTAACACAGATAGGCTTTAATTTTGATAAAAGAATAAAAACAGAGGGTGCATATATCTATAGGCCTAAGAAGGTATCACAGTTTTATATAGGAAGGGATAGTATAGCCCTAGTTGGAGAAGCTGCAGGTGCGATTAGCCCTAGCTCTGCAGAAGGAATCAGCTACGCATTAAAAAGCTCTTTATATTTAGCTCAGAGTCTTGAAGAGGGAATAGATGGATTTTTGGATAGATATAATCAGGGGGTAAGGGATATCAAGTTAAATTTACTGATTAAAAATTTAAAATCTCCAGCTATGTATAATCCATTACTTAGACAGTTAGCTATGAAATCAGGTCTGCAAAGTATTAATTAGTGATAATGAGACAGGGTTTATTGACACAAAAATGATTTCAATGTGATTTTATTTCATTCCCTTATTATTTTGTGCGGTTAGTCATAACAAAAAATTTATGGTTTCTCCTATGTTTTTATGGGTAAAAATATATGGCTGCAAGTATATTGTAAACCAAATTTAAAATAATGGTTGACCATAAGAGGATCATTTAGTATTATTGATATGTACAAGCAAATATTGGAGTAGGGAGAATGTTTTATGAGAAATACGAGAAATTTAATTTTAGTAGCTGTGTTTGCAGCTTTAACAGCAATTGGAGCATTTATTAGGATACCAATACCATATGTGCCTTTTACTCTGCAATATCTATTTTGTGCTTTAGCTGGTGTAATTTTAGGCTCAAAACTAGGGGCTTTATCACAAATAGTTTATGTTGTTATTGGACTTGTTGGTGTACCTGTCTTTACTGAAGGAGGTGGTTTTAATTATATATTTAAACCTACCTTTGGGTATCTTATAGGCTTTATTATAGCGGCTTATGTCATAGGTAAAATAAGAGAAAATATTAAGGAGCTAACTTTTATTAAGGCAATATTTATGCTGCTTTCAGGTTTGTTCTTTATATATTTATTTGGAGTGGTATATTTGTACATTAGTTATAATTTATATTTAGGGAAAAACATTTCCTTTTATTTTGCATTTTTTTATGGTTTTGTAGTTTGCATAGCTGGAGATTTGGTACTAACGATATTTACGGCCTATATTTCAACAAAAATATTACCTGCATTAAGAAAAAGTGGACATATTAATATATGAAGGAGTTCCTTAAGCGAAAGAAATATGTAAATTAAAGATGGAGGATAGAAAAAATGGCTAAGGGTATATTTATAGTTGGGACAGATACTGATATTGGTAAGACTGTTGTAACTGCTGGACTTATGCATGTTTTGAGGAGCAGGGGCTATAATGCTGTTTACTTTAAAGCAGCCCTAAGTGGTGTTTTAAAAATAGACAATGAATTTATTCCTGGCGATACTAAGCTTGTAAGTGATGTGAGTAAATTAGAAGAACCCTATGAAAATATCACACCTTATGTTTATAGGACTGGAGTATCTCCTCACCTTGCAGCAAGGTTGGAAAATAATCCTATGAATTTAGATATAATAAGAGAAAAGTATGCTTATTTAAGGAAAAAGTATGATTTCATAATTGCTGAGGGCAGTGGTGGAATAGTGTGTCCATTGATAGATGATGGAAGAGGAGTATATATCATTGGAAATCTTATTAAGGATTTAAATATGAGCGTTATTATTGTGGCAAGTGCTGGGCTTGGAACAATAAATCATACAGTGCTTACAGCAAAATATATAGAAAACTTAGGGATTAAAATCAAAGGCATTATAATAAACAAATATGAAGAAAGTTTATTTTATGATGATAATATTAAAATGATAGAAAAAATCACTAAACTACCTATTATAGCAAAGCTTAAAAATATAAAGGATATGAATGATAACGAGATAGAAGCTATAAGAATACATTCTGAAAAAGCTTTTAGTGCTGAGAATATAATAGAGCATATGGAACAATTATAATAAAAATTGAGGTGTGGCTATGAATGACTATGTAAAAAGAGATTTAAAATACATATGGCATCCTTGTGGACAGATGAAGGATTATGAGGAATTTAATCCTATAGTTATAGAAAAGGGAGAAGGGGTTTGGCTTTATGATATTGAGGGAAATAGATATTTAGACTGTGTATCATCTTGGTGGACAAACACCTTGGGTCACAGCAATAAAAGAATTAACAAGACTATAAAAAAACAGATAGATAATATTGAACATGTTATATTTGCAAATTTTTCGAATAAGCCTGCAATAGATTTATCAGAAAAGCTGGTAAATATAACGCCAGATAGGCTAAGGAAAGTATTTTTTTCTGATAATGGCTCTTCAGCAGTAGAAATAGCTTTAAAGATGAGTTTCCATTATCATATGCAAAAGGGAAACACTAAAAAGAAAAGATTTATGACTTTGAGCGATGCATACCATGGAGAAACTTTAGGTGCTTTGTCCGTTTGTGATATTGATGAGTACAATAAGATATACAACCCTCTTCTTTTAGATACTATAAGAGTAGAGGGGCCAGATTGTTATAGGTGTAGATATAGCTGTACTAGAGATAATTGTAATGCAGAGTGCTTTGCAGATATGGAAAAGTTTATGGAAGAAAAACATGATGAAACAAGTGCTGTAATAATTGAACCAATGGTTCAAGGAGCCGCAGGCATGAAGATATATTCACCTAATTATTTAGAGAAGCTGCGTAAAATCTGTGATAAATACAACGTACATCTTATTGCAGATGAGATTGCAGTTGGTTTTGGTAGAACTGGAGAGATGTTTGCTTGTAATCATGCCCAAATAAGTCCAGACTTTATGTGCCTTTCAAAAGGAATTTCTGCAGGGTATATGCCTATGTCCGTGGTTATGACAACAGATGAAATATATAATTGTTTCTATGGTGATTATAATGAACGAAAAGCATTTCTTCACAGTCATACCTATGCAGGTAATGCCATGAGTTGTGCCATTGCTTTAGAAAGTTTAAAAATATTCGAAGAGGATAATATTATTGAGAACAATCGAAAAAAAGGTAAGTTAATAAAAAAACTTACATTGGAAAAGGCAAAAGTATCAAAACATATAGGTGAAGTTAGAAACATAGGTATGATAACAGCGGTTGAAATAGTAAAAGATAAATTCACCAAAAAAAACTATCCTTGGGAGATGAGAATAGGATATGAGATTTATAAGATTGCTCTTAGCAATGGGTTATTATTAAGACCTATTGGAAATGTTCTTTATTTTATTCCTCCATATATTATTAATGAAGAGGAAATAAAATTTATGGTAAATAAATGCTTCCAAAGTATAGAAGAGTATTTTATAGAAAATAAATTATAAGCTAAATTACAATAAATGGTAAATTGTATATTTTAAATCATTACCTAATAATACCGACCTCTTCATAGATAGGAAGAGGTCGGTTTAGTTATTTTATAAAAGGTATCAATCTAAGTATATCTTGATAGTGATTAATTAATTGTGGTGTTAAATTTTTTTTCTGTATATTTTCCAAGGCCTATTGTAAATTCTAATTGATTAATAGTATTATTAGAAGCTTTTTTTAATAAATAAAAAAAAGAACTCATGTTGCATTTTGTTATATTATTATAGTAGTCTCTGGATATTTTCCAAAATTTTTGAGGAAAGGATAAGTAAGAAATGATATACTTATAATCGTCCAAAGTTAAACTAGAGACTTCTTCGTAAAGAGATAAGCATTTTATAGCTGTATTTAAATCCCAATTGATATTATTTCTCTTTAGAAATCTTCTTAAGAAGTAAGATAAATCATGAGAGCAATAATCTATGCTGCATTTATCAAAATCTATTACCCAAATTTTATTGTTATTATCGAATATTATATTTTTATTTACATAATCTAAGTGACAAAGGGAAGTCGTTAAATTATTATAGTTTATAGTAGAAGATACTGTAAGTGCTATTTCTGCTAAGGTGGAGTTGACTTCAAAATTCTTTAAAAATAATTTAGAAAATTTGTCTTGATATCTGAAAGACAAATTTGAACAATTTAAAAGTTGTCTAAAATGTTTTTCAAAGGATGTATATATATTTTGAAAATTAATTCTTTTATAACTTTTATCTATTGGAATAAAGTTTTTAGATCTATTGTGCATTTTTGCTAGGTTTAAAGTAGTGCTAAACAAGTGGGAACTGTTGTCATAATCGCATTTTATACCATCTATCCAGGGTGTTAATATGAAAAGCATATTATTGTATTTTACAAAGCGTTCCTTGTGAATTGTAGGCAATATTCTCGGAACATTTATGTGGTTTCTAAATAGCCATTCTATTGCAGAGTATACAAAGAGCAAATTTTCTTCGTCAAAGTATACTTTTTTTAAGCAATAATTTTTATTTAAATGGGATATTTTATACACTGCTCTTTGTTTGTTTGTGTCTTTAAATTTAATTCTGGTTATATCTGCATTTGCCATATTGTATTTAGGCAGTACATGTTCTTTTACATTTTCCTCAGACAATAAATCCATACAAAAACTCCTTAAAAAGTTCTTCCCTTATAATAATATTAGAAAGTTTTTTACAATATACGTTCCTTGTTAAAAAAGCAATCTTAAATAATAAAGTTTAGGAGATGATTTATATGAATATAAGACAAAAGATAGAAGATAAAGAAAAGTTGATGTTAATAAAAGAAGCTGCTCTTTCTTCTAACAGCAAGGGAAGAAAGATAAATGAAGAAAAAGACAATATTAGAACTGATTATATGATAGATAGAGATAGAATAATACATAGTAAGTCTTTTAGGAGACTTAAACATAAAACTCAGGTATATATAAAAACTCAAGGGGATCATTATAGAACCAGGCTTACCCATACATTGGAAGTAAATCAAATAGGTAAAAGCATAGGAAAAGGTATAGGATTAAATGAAGATCTAATAGAAGCCATAGCAATGGGACATGATATAGGTCATGTAGCTTTTGCCCACAGCGGAGAAGAATTATTAAATAAACTTTTGCCTAGAGGATTTAATCACAGTGAAAATAGTGTACGTGTACTTACAAAAATAGAAAAACTAGGTTTAGGATTGAACTTAACTGAAGAAGTTTTAGATGGAATATTAAATCACAGTGGCTTTTCAAATAAGTCAAAAGCTATGACATTAGAGGGACAGGTAGTTAGGTATAGTGATAAAATAGCCTATATAAATCATGATATAGATGATTCTATAAGAGCAGGACTGTTAGAAAATGAACAGATTCCTTCATATTCAGTAAAAATACTAGGAAATACTAATAGTGAAAGAATAGATACACTTGTGAAAGATTGCATTTACACTACTATAGAAAACATTGAAAAAGGAGTGAGAGAGGTATCTCTAAGTGAGGAAGTATTTGAAGCCTTAAACATACTAAGAGAATTTATGTTTGAAAAAATCTATAGAGGTAATATACTTGAGGATGAAAGAAATAAAGCTAAATTTGTACTAGAACAAGTATTTAATTATTTTTTAAAGAATCCAGATAAAATGCCTGAATTTTATGTAAGCATTGTTGAGAATGAAGGACTTTATAGGGGAGTATCAGATTATATAGCTGGTATGAGTGACGACTATTGTATTATGCAGTTTAATAACATATATATGCCTAAATTTGTTATATATTGAAGAATAATTTTTACTATTATATGGGTAAAATACGAATATAAATATAATAAGACTAATTTATATATATTAAATAAATAATTAATTTAATATTAAATTAATTATTTATTTTCACAGAAGGATATTTAATTTTTATAAAGAATATATTATATATAATATATTTTCATTAAAAAAAGAAAAATATTTATTTTTAAGGAAGGAATATAGTAATTTATGTCGAATATATTTATTCTTGAGCGTAATAATTTAAGATAGGGGGGGAATTTAGTGATATCGGAAGATGTCATTCAAAGAATCAAAGAGGAAAATGACATAGTAGATGTAATATCTGAAAAGGTAAAGCTAAAAAGATCAGGTAGGAACTATTTGGGGCTATGTCCCTTTCATAATGAAAAAACTCCCTCTTTTAGTGTATCTAGAGATAAGCAAATATATAAATGTTTTGGATGTGGAGAAGCAGGCAATGTAATAACTTTTATAATGAAGTCACAAAATTTAAACTTTTTAGAAGCAATAGAATTGTTGGCAGATAGAGTAAATATAGATATAGACTTAAGTAAGAATAAAAATAATAGAAAAAGTACATTTGAGAATTTATATAAATTAAATGTAGAGGCAGCTAGATATTTTTTTTATTCTCTAAATAAAAATAAATCCGCTAAATCATATCTATTAAACCGGGGCATAACGGAACATACCATAATAAAATTTGGTCTTGGATATTCTAATGATAGTTGGAATCATATGATGAATTTTTTAAAAGATAAAGGATTTACAGAGTTAGATATGCTTTCAAATGGACTTATAATTAAGAGTGAAAAAGGAAATTATTATGATAGATTTAGAAATAGAATAATGTTTCCAGTATTTGACTATAGGGGAAAAATAATAGGATTTGGAGGTAGGGTATTAGACAATTCAAAGCCCAAATATTTAAATTCACCAGAAACTCCTTTATTTAAAAAAGGTGTAAATCTCTACGGGTTAAATTTTGCTATAAAAAGCAATACATCTAGGACTCTCATAATTGTAGAAGGGTACATGGACTGTATAGCTCTCCATCAATATGGTATAAAAAATGTTGTAGCTTCTTTAGGAACAGCTCTCACTGTAAATCAGGCAAAGCTCATGGCAAGATATGTAGATAAAGTAATATTATCCTATGATGCGGATAAGGCAGGTGAAATAGCTACATTAAGAAGTATGAGTATACTTAAAAATGTAGGTTTAGAGGTGAAGATTCTATCTATACCTCAGGGAAAAGATCCAGATGAATTTATTAGAAATAATGGAAGGGAATCATTTTTGGAGCTTATACAAGAAGCTGATGACTTAATAGATTATAGAATTAAAAATATAAAAAAGAATATAGATTTCAATAATTCACAAGATATTGCAAAGTATACAGAAAAAGTATTAAAAATATTAGTCGAGTTAAATCCCATAGAAAGAGAAATACATATAAAGAAGTTATGGGAAGATACAGGTATAAAGGAACAGATACTTCATGACATGTTGAATATAAATGTACAAAAAAATGTAAAAAAAGATGTAAATATGAATATAGATATGGGTTTTGGACAAAAATTATATTTAGAACCCGCATATTTAAAGGCAGAGAGAGCTTTTTTGAAGCTTATACTAGAAAATGATGAAGCTTTTAAATATAGTTTGAACGAAATAGGAAATGATGAACTTATACTAGAAAGTCATAAAAAAATATATGAATATATAATTGAAAATATGAAGTATGATGATGCACAAAAAAGAAAAAAGTATATAGAATTAAAATGTATAGATATAGATACGTCTAAAGAATGGATAAATATTATGGAAACAGAAGTTCAATATGATAATGAAGAATGGATGAATATGTTACATAATTTTACAAATAAAATAAAAAAATATAAATTGGAAGAATATAAAAAAAATATTATTGGAAAAATAAAGGAATATGAATCTAAAGGAAATTTGGAAGAATCTCTGAAGTTTGCACAACAGTTGATGGGAATACAAAAAAGAATAGGTGAAATACAGTAATGGTCAAGGGAGGCAAGTAAATGAAAGATAAAAGTGCAAAAGTAAAATTAGTTAAGAAGCTCATAGAAAAAGGTAAAAAAAACGGCACTTTAACTTATAAAGAAATAATGGATGAATTACAAGAGGTAGATTTAAGTCCACAGCAAATAGAAAAAATATATGAGGTACTTGAATCTATGGGAATAGAAGTGAATGGAGATATGAATGAGCTAGAATTAAATGAAAAAAATTTAGATTTATCGGTTCCAGAAGGCATTGCTATAGATGATCCCGTAAGAATGTATCTAAAGGAAATAGGTAAAGTACCTTTGCTTTTACCTGAAGAAGAAATGTCCCTTGCAAAAAAAATAGAAGAAGGAGATCAAATTGCCAAAAAGAAATTAGCAGAAGCTAATTTAAGACTAGTAGTCAGTATAGCAAAAAGGTATGTGGGAAGAGGAATGCTTTTTTTAGATTTAATTCAGGAAGGGAATTTAGGTCTTATAAAGGCTGTGGAAAAATTTGATTATAGGAAAGGATTTAAGTTTAGTACTTATGCAACCTGGTGGATAAGGCAGGCAATTACAAGGGCAATAGCAGATCAGGCTAGAACTATAAGAATACCAGTTCATATGGTGGAAACTATAAATAAACTTATAAGAGTTTCAAGACAGTTACTTCAAGAACTGGGAAGGGAACCCCATGCAGAGGAAGTAGCTAAGATAATGGAGATGCCCGTAGATAAGGTCAGGGAAATTATGAAAATAGCACAAGAACCAGTATCTTTAGAAACTCCAATTGGAGAAGAAGAAGATAGTCATCTGGGAGACTTTATACCTGATGATGAGGCTCCGGCTCCAGCAGAAGCAGCAGCTTTCACTATGCTTAAAGAACAGCTTATAAATGTACTGGATACTTTAACTCCAAGAGAGGAAAAAGTATTAAGGTTAAGATTTGGATTAGATGATGGAAGAGCAAGGACTTTAGAAGAAGTGGGAAAAGAATTTAATGTAACTAGAGAAAGAATAAGACAGATAGAGGCAAAAGCACTTAGAAAGTTGAGACATCCAAGCAGAAGTAAAAAATTAAAGGATTATCTAGATTAAAGCACCATTTGCAGGGTGCTTTTATATATAGGATATCATCTTAGTGGAGGGTGCAGTTTGTGCTATAATGGGCATTGAAAGGTGGTGAATAGTGTGAAAATTTATAAGTCAGCAAAAGGTATAGGGGTATATATTATATTGGGTGTGTCCATTTTATATAATAGTTTACTAATATTTTTAATATATTATGTAGATTCTTATGAAATATCTATTCTTTTAAAATTCACTTTAATAGCCATTAATCTATATCAGTTATATTATATTATAGTCTGTGGAACATTAAGATATTTTATAGATGCAGAAAATTTATATATAACTAGCATGTTAAAACTTAAAAATGAAAAAATTTCTTTTGGCAGCATTCAAATGTATCAGAAGTCAAAGGGTAGAATTAAGGGAGTAAAGGTATCGGGATATGGTAAAAATAAATTTGCCATAGGTAAATCTTTTATTCATAAAATAGGGAATACGCAGATGTTTGTCACTTCAACTGAAAATGTCATATATTTAAAAACAGGCACAACAAGTTATGCTTTATCTCCGGAAAATTTTTATGGATTTGAATTGGAATTGAATAAAAAAAATATATTTTATTCGGAATGGGAAAATAAATTAAGTAAAATTGTTAATCCAAGTAGAAAACAAAAGTTTTTTATACCATTTGTAATTACTGCTATAATTATAATTTTAATTACTTTAAATCCAATAATATTATATCTTCATGGAAATTTACCTGATAAAATGCCTCTTAGTTTTCAACCCAATTTTACAGCCGTAGAATTTGGGACAGGTAGGCAGTTTGCATTTAAACAAATGAGTTATGGTCTCTTAAATATGGGGCTATTGTTTTGTATGTACTATGCAGGATATATTTATTCTAGATATGACGAAAGATACTCTTATAAGTTTTTATATGCAGCATTGATAGTCTCAATAATTTTTTTAGTTATGCAGATGAAGATAATTTATACATTTAGATAATATTGAATCTTATGATTTTCAATGAGCCACTTTAGAATGGAGAATTATATGGAAATTAGTTTAAGACTTAAAACTTTATTAAATATGGTGGATAACTGCCAGTGTATGGCAGATATAGGAACAGATCATGGCTATGTGCCTATTTATCTAGTAAAGAATAAAATTTGCAGGAGAGCTATAGCTTCTGATATAAATAAAGGACCTATAAAAAAAGCAGAGTTTAATATAAAGCTTCATAAATTGGAAGATAAAATACACTGCAGATTAGGCAGAGGACTTTCAACTATAAGTCCGGGGGAAGCTGAGGAAATAGTAATTGCAGGTATGGGAGGAAATCTTATAAGGGATATAATAGAAGAAGATCTGGAAGTGTTTAAGAGGGCAAAATCATTAATCCTCCAACCTATGCAGCATTCGCAGGTATTAAGAAAGTATATATATACCAATGGATTTAAAATATTAGATGAAGAATTATGTATTGACGAAAATAAATTTTATGAGATAATAAAAGTAAAATATGATAAAGATATTAAATATGTAGACAGTATATTTTATGAAGTAGGAGAGGCATTAATAAAAAAGAAACACAGCCTTGTTCTTAAATTTTTAAAGAATAAAATTGATAATTATAATAAGATAATTTTAAATATAAATAAAGATACGAAACTGGCAAATAAAAGAAAAGTAAATTTATTAAGTAAAATAGAAAAATTGCAGGAGCTGATAGAATGTATTTGAGGGTAGAAGATATACATAATATAATAGAAAAATATGCTCCTTCTATACTTAAAGAAAGTTATGATAATGTAGGACTTATGGTAGGAGATATGAAGAGTGAAGTAACTTCTATATTGATAGCTTTAGATTGTACTTTAGAAGTAATAGAAGAGGCAAAACGAAATAAGTGTAATCTCATACTTACCCATCATCCGTTGTTGTTTAAAAGGCCAGATAGTGTAACTACAGATACTTTAACTGGCAGGAAGATACTAGAGTTAATAAGAAATAACATAAATGTGTATTCCGCCCATACTAATCTTGATTCTGTACAAGGAGGGATTAATGATATTATTATGGAGCTACTTCAGTTAAATTGCTGCCATATTATTGATCCTTCAGATATTGAGGATTGTGTAGGAGATAACTGTGGTATAGGCAGGGTTAGTGAGCTTAAGGTTCCTATTACACTGGGGGAACTTTGCAATAAAGTAAAGAATAATTTAAATATTTCCATGCTGAGATATTCAGGAAGTGAATCCAAAATTATAAATAAAATAGCAGTTATAAATGGAAGTGGAGAAAGTTATTTTAATTCTGCAAAGCTATTAGGTGTAGATTGTATAATTACTGGAGATACTACTTATCATTATGTAAGTGATTTTCAAGAAGAGGGAATTGCTGTAATTGATGCCGGTCACTTTGAAACAGAATGGCCTGCTATGAGAAAAATAGCAGAGGTTTTAATGCAAAAAATGGAATCTAATGGATTTTGTAATACTGTAATTTTATCAAAAGTAAATAGAAGTCCGTATAAATATAAGTAGAAATGAAGGTGATTTCATTTCTGCTTTTTTAATTTAGTAATAATATCATATATTTGAAGATGAATTAATTTAATAGGGAGGGTAGTATTATGATGGATTTGCTCGTTGAAATTCAAGATAATAAGGAAATAATAAAGAAATGTAAAAAAGAATTAAAAATTGATTTAGGTATTCATTCTATGAAAAAAATAAAGGATGAATTTGAACAGGAAAAAGAAAAATATAAATCTGTAGATACTAAACTAAAAAAAAATAAAATAGAAATAGAAAATGTTGAAAATAAACTTAATATTATTAAGCAAGAAATAACTTCTGAAGAGGATAAATTATATAGAAATTCAAAATATGATTTGAAGTTGATTAATTCGTTGGAAAAATCTATTGAATCAAAAGTAAGTAAAATGAAAGAATTAGAGGAGAAAAATCTAAAACTGTTATATGAAGAGGAAGAGTTGTTACAACAAAAGGAATGTAGTGGAAAAAGGTTAATTACTCTTAAGGATGATTTTCATAAAAGTAAAAAAACCAGTAGTGAAAAAATAATTAAAATTAAACAAAATATAGAAAAAGCCCAGCAGAATATTCTAGATATTGAGAAGCGGATTCCAAAAGAATTGTTGGATAAGTTTAATCAGCTATCCTCCATTAAAGGAACAGGAGCTGCCAGATTATCAGAGGGGGTATGTTTGGGATGTAAAATGAAAGTATCTGCCATGACTATAGATAATGTGAAAAATCATAGAGGTATAGTTTACTGTGATAATTGTGGAAGGATAATAAGTTGTAATAAAATATCTTAAAATTAACAGATGTTTTCAATTATTATCTAATTTAACCTATAATTTATTTCAGATTTTTATTGTAATGTGTTATTAACTGTGATATTATTTAACTCGTAAGTAAGCCAGACAATCGCTGCTGTATAATTACAGGAGAGGAAAGTCCGAGCTTCATAGGGCAGGGTGCTGGGTAATACCCAGTCAGGGTGACCTGAAGGAAAGTGCAACAGAAATATACCGCTGAAGCAACAAGAAATTATTGCTTCAGTAAGGATGGAAAGGCGAGGTAAGAGCTCACCAGCGCATTGGTGACTTTGCGGCTGTGTAAACCCCACCTGAAGCAAGATCGAATAGGAAAGCGTATTAAAAAGTGGCCCGCTTTGCTTTCGGGTAGTATCGCTGGAGCCTATTGGTAACAATAGGCCTAGATAGATGATTGTCTAATACAGAACTCGGCTTATAGGTTTACTTACCCATTGAAAACACTAGGCTTGTAGCTTAGTGCTTTTTATTTTGCCATACTAATTGCCACCAATTATTAACAAATTGGTGGCTTTAATATTTTGTATTATACAATGATTCTTATATTCAATGATTTTGGTGCTGACTTAATCCAGAAGCTATGTTCTCACATTCCTTAAGACAAGTAGTAACTTGAGTTAACTGAGTATTTATTCTATCTTTAATATTAGAATTTTCTACTTCATCCGCAGCCATTTTCAAACCTTGCTGAGCACTTTTTAATGATTCTTTCACACTATGAATATTATTTCTTGCTTGTGAATTCATTCGTTAATTCCTCCTCTGGTATCTATTTTAATTAATATTATTTACAATATGGTGAATATAATACTAACTCTTTAATTTTATATTGTCTTATTTTTGCTGTTTACAGATTTATTGATATAAAGTAGACAGTCTATAAATAATTTGCTACAATACAGTAGGATAATTGGCTTATGTTTAATGTAGAAACTCGGACAATTAAATAGTACAGTAGAGAATAAACTTGTCATACTATTGTCATACTAAAGTAAAAAACCTTATGTTTACACATTTTTATTTTATAATAAATATATATGGAAAAAAGAGATAGCTTCAATGTAAAGATACACTATAGGTTATAGGAGGAGGATAAGGCTAATGGAGCAATATAAAAATTTAAATATATTAGAGAATGAAACCGATTCACAGGTTAATATAAAAAATGTATTTGTGGATATAAAGTTAATGCTTAATATCTGTGAGGATGGATTTAAAAAAGATAAAGGCATGTATACTATGACAGTTTTTGATATTGCAGATAAGATTAAAGATAAAATTTCTCATGAGGGTGTTTCTGTACAACTATATGGATATAGTGGAAACATAATAAAGATGAAAAATGTAACCATAAGTTATGTTGAAAATGATGTTATATTGGAATCAAAACAATATACAAAAATAGTTAAATAAGTACATACATAGTAAGGGATAAGCGCTGTTTGGTGGCTATATAAGTTCTTCTAGGGATTAAATGGAAAAAACATTTCTGTAGGCGAAATTCATCCAAACTTAGAAGAACTTGATAAGATTTAAGGCTAACTCAAATTTAAAATTTTAAATATTGTAGTTGTCATGAAACACACAATAATTGCTATGCTAGTTGGGATAAGTGCTGCTAGTGCTGTCCATTTTAAACTTCCTGTCTCCTTCTTTATAGTTAAAAGAGTAGTAGCACATGGCCAGTGCAGTAAGCTAAACAACATGGTATTAAGTGCTGTAAGATAAGTCCAACCATGATTTAATAATATTTTTTTTAAAGATTCTATACTTTCAAATTCAATGAGGGAACCAGTTGATAAATAGCACATTAATAATACTGGCAGTACTATTTCGTTGGCAGGTAATCCTAATATAAATGCCATTAATATAAATCCATCAAGACCAATAAGCTTAGAAAAAGGATCTAGAAAGGCAGCAATATGACCTACAATGCTTAAGTTACCAATATATATATTGCTAAGTATCCAAATTATAGCACCAGCTGGAGCAGCAATTACTACGGCTCTCCAGAGTACAAATATAGTTCTGTCGATTATAGAAGTATATAAAACCCTACCTATTTGAGGTATCCTATAAGGGGGAAGTTCCAAAGTAAAACTAGAAGGAACTCCTTTTAATATAGTTTTGGACAGTATATAAGATACTAATAGAGTTATAAGTATACCTATGACAACTAATGCTGTTATAGCCACTGCGGGTAAAAAACTTGTATTGTTACTGTTTGTAACAACGAGGAATATACTAGATATAGCTATTAAAGTAGGAAATCTTCCATTACATGGTACTAAGTTGTTAGTTAAAATTGCTATAAGACGTTCTCTTGGAGATTCTATTATTCTGCAGGATATTATACCTGCTGCATTGCATCCAAACCCCATACACATTGTTAAACACTGTTTGCCATGAGCACAAGCTTTCTTAAATAGATGATCAAGATTAAAGGCCACTCGCGGCAGATACCCTAAATCCTCAAGTATTGTAAATAAAGGGAAAAATATTGCCATTGGAGGAAGCATGACAGATATAACCCAAGCTAGAGTTCTATAAAGTCCAAGTATTAGAACTCCATGAAGCCACTGGGGGGCGTTTATATTGTTAAACCATAAGGTGAGCTTATCTTGTATGCTAAAAAGTAAGTCTGCTATCATAGCAGAAGGCACATTAGCTCCAGCAATAGTAATCCAAAACACTATTGCTAAAGTTAAAAGCATTAGTGGAATGCCAAAAATTTTTGAAGTAATGTAGTTATCAATCAACCTGTCTTTATTGATCTTAGCTTTATTTTCTTTTATATATTTATAACTTATTTCTTCTGCTTTTTTATAAATATTATTTGAAATATTATCTCTTATATTTAGCTTATCATCATATGTAGTAGATGAATTTACCGTTTTTAATAATTCTTTTAAAGATTTGTTATCTATGTTATTAGAGAGGAAATCTGTTAATTTTGTATCACCATCTATAAATCTTAAAGCAAGCCATCTTGAGCTTGTATAATTTATTTTTTTATCAATGAAATGTTGTATAGATTTAATTTTTTCCTCAATGTAATTTTCATATGTTACTATTTTAGGCATAGGTGTAATTTTACCTATAATAACTTTGTGAACTGTTTCTTTTAATTCTTTTATACCTAGGCCGCTTCTGGCAGCGCATAAAACTACAGGGATGCCTAGTTCCTGCTCTATTCCTTTGGCATCGATAATAATATTTTTCTTTTTTGCTTCGTCTATAAGGTTAATACAGAGAACTACATTATTAGTAATTTCCATTATTTGATAAACGAGATTTAGATTTCTTTCAAGACAGGTTGCATCTGTAACCACTATTACTGCATCAGAATTGCCAAAACATATAAAATCTCTTGCTACTTCCTCTTCTGTAGAAGATGCAAAAAGTGAATAGGTTCCAGGAAGATCCACTAATATATTTTCTTTACCATTATGTGTAAATTTCCCTCTTGCATTTACTACTGTTTTTCCAGGCCAGTTACCAGTATGTTGATGAAGTCCCGTAAGGGCATTAAAAACTGTACTTTTACCGGTATTGGGGTTACCGGCAAGAGCAATAACATATTGACCTTCCTCATTTTCAATTTTAAATAAGTCTGATAAAGAATTACTTTGAGTAGATTGAAATGTTAAACCCATTGTAAACCTCCCTATATAATATTTGTTTTGATTTCAGAAGATAGGCTGTTCTTGTATAAATTTTTTTTTAAATCCACTAAAATTAAGGATGATTCTTCATTCCTAAGAGCTATCATTGCACCTCTGATGTTATAAACAGTAGGATCACCAGAGGGACCTTTTCTTACTACCTCTATTGTAGTACCTTTAGTTAAGCCAAGTGCAAGCATTCTTTCTCTTAACATTCCAGTAGATAATAAATTATCAATTGTAACATAATTTCCTGTAGGTACATTATTAAGTTTTAACATAAAATATCCTCCTAAAAAATAAATTTAATATGATATTTGGAATATATCAAAGATTTTTATAGTCTAATAGTCATAAAAATTAAATGTGTATTTGGATTTGTTTCATATGACTAATTTTGTTTCCTAAAGCTAACTTTAATAATAATGTATGCTGTTAGTTTGAAAAATGTTACATGAATATAACGGAAAATTTTTAATAAAGTAGTAATCTTAGCATATATTTTATTGAAAGTATTTTTATAAAGTTTAAGGAGGATAGGAGTTATGAGAGAGCAATTGTTAAGTATAGTGGTTCAATTTATCTTAGGGATAGTTGGAATTATAGCAGCGTATGTACTTAAAAAAATTTCAGATGCACTGGAATTACAAAAGCAGTCTATTGTAGCAAGGAAAGGAGCAGATAATTATAATCATGCTCTTAGTGTTGCAAAAGGTATGTACTATGTATTAGAAGAAGAATTTAGTTCTGTAAAAAAAGCAGGAAAAAAGAAAAAAGACGAGATGGAAAAAAGATTACTGCAGGTAATACCAGGACTTACACAAAATGAATTGGATTCTATAAATAAAGAAATATGTAATAGTGTTAAGCAAATAGGTGAAGAAATATTGAAATCTGAAGAAGTAGAACAAGTGAGTACAAATGATGTATTAAAAGATAAATAGATTTGGAAAATTTATTCCAAAGACTACTGATAGGTACAGGTATTTTCTAATTTGTCTAAAGATTAAGAATGTACATTTAAATTGGCAAATAAAAAATTATGTAAATAATAAAAGAGCATTTTTGCTCTTTTATTATTTATAAAAGTAGAAAGATTATATATTTTGTGAAAATTATTAATTATATTCCATGATGTATTTAGTTATGCAGGAATAAGTTGCTATTATTTTTATTTCAGGCTTTATAAATCTTCATTTTCAATATCTACTTTAAGACTTTCTTCTACATATATACTATCTAAATCTACTTTTTGTTCTCTAATAAAAAATTCAGCTAGTCTATGTATTGTAGTATCTCCATACATAGGTACATTTTCTTCACTTTCCAAAATATATTTTATACTCTGGTTAACGGGATTTATAAGTTTTTTAACTCCCCAAAGTTTACAATAATTTGTAGAATGTTTATCCTGTTTTATAGATACGCTTTCAGTGTCATTGTCATAGACAAAAGTATGTTCTTCATCTGATATTTTAATTTTCATGATTAATATTTCTCCTCTCATGTTTTTTTATATACTTATTGCATAATAAATATTGAAGAAAGTCAATACATTTTAACTTATTATTAAAGAATTTTTTGAATAATTACATTTGATAAAATAGAAAACTGTTTTTTATTTTATTAGTATATTATGATATGTGATATGTTATGCAATTTATTGTGTCTTGTAATGTTATTAATATTTTATATGCAGTCTCCATTTAAATTTAAGAATTACTTGCGATATAAATAGATCTTTAAGAGAAAATAGTGAAAAATAAATAAATATGAAAAAAATATTTGAAAGATGTTGACAAAAGAAAAATGAGATGATATACTATAAAAGCTGTCTGGGAAAACGGGCAGCAGTAAAGATTAGATATGATCCTTGAAAATTAAACAGAATAAGGAAGATAGGTAAACTTATTTATTAAGAATAAACCAGCAATTCTTTTGAGCTGCGAGAGCAGTAAAGAGAGTAATTTCGTAATAAAGTATGTTTATCCGGTACTTTACTGGAAGAGATATACTAAAATTGCTAGTAGCGAGTACAGCGAGGAAAAGGCTGAATGAGGAGCGGAACTTACTTATGTAATTGAGCACCGGAATGAGGCATATGAGGTCGCTGGGCGAAGCTAATAGTGATTTTCAAAAAATTAATAATAACGAATAGTTCAAGGAAAGACTTAAGTGAGGAACAGAGTTTACTTTGGGTAAATGAGTACCGCAGCGAAAGGCTTGACGCAGAAATATGAAGTTAGTATTAATTTTTTAACAGAGTCAATGAAACTTTTAAATTAAGAGTTTGATCCTGGCTCAGGACGAACGCTGGCGGCGTGCCTAACACATGCAAGTCGAGCGAAGAAGTCCCTTCGGGGGTGGATTAGCGGCGGACGGGTGAGTAACACGTGGGTAACCTGGCTCAAAGAGGGGGATAGCCTCCCGAAAGGGAGATTAATACCGCATAAAAGGTAAATATCGCATGGTAAATACCTTAAAGGAGAAATCCGCTTTGAGATGGGCCCGCGTCGCATTAGCTAGTTGGAGGGATAAAAGCCCCCCAAGGCGACGATGCGTAGCCGACCTGAGAGGGTGAACGGCCACATTGGAACTGAGATACGGTCCAGACTCCTACGGGAGGCAGCAGTGGGGAATATTGCACAATGGGGGAAACCCTGATGCAGCAACGCCGCGTGAGTGAAGAAGGTTTTCGGATCGTAAAGCTCTGTCATCCGGGACGATAATGACGGTACCGGAAGAGGAAGCCACGGCTAACTACGTGCCAGCAGCCGCGGTAATACGTAGGTGGCGAGCGTTGTCCGGAATTACTGGGCGTAAAGGGTGTGCAGGCGGATATTTAAGTGAGATGTGAAAGACCCGGGCTTAACCCGGGCAGTGCATTTCAAACTGGATATCTAGAGTGCAGGAGAGGAGAACGGAATTCCTAGTGTAGCGGTGAAATGCGTAGAGATTAGGAAGAACACCAGTGGCGAAGGCGGTTCTCTGGACTGTAACTGACGCTGAGGCACGAAAGCGTGGGTAGCAAACAGGATTAGATACCCTGGTAGTCCACGCCGTAAACGATGAGTACTAGGTGTAGGGGGTATCGACCCCCCCTGTGCCGCAGTAAACACAATAAGTACTCCGCCTGGGAAGTACGATCGCAAGATTAAAACTCAAAGGAATTGACGGGGACCCGCACAAGCAGCGGAGCATGTGGTTTAATTCGAAGCAACGCGAAGAACCTTACCTGGACTTGACATCCCCTGAATAACTCGTAATGGAGGAAGCCCTTCGGGGCAGGGAGACAGGTGGTGCATGGTTGTCGTCAGCTCGTGTCGTGAGATGTTAGGTTAAGTCCTGCAACGAGCGCAACCCCTGTCGTTAGTTGCCATCACGTAAAGGTGGGCACCCTAACGAGACTGCCGCGGTTAACGTGGAGGAAGGTGGGGATGACGTCAAATCATCATGCCCCTTATGTCCAGGGCAACACACGTGCTACAATGGGCAGAACAGAGAGAAGCAATACCGCGAGGAGGAGCAAATCTCAAAAACTGCCCCCAGTTCGGATTGCAGGCTGAAACCCGCCTGCATGAAGTTGGAGTTGCTAGTAATCGCGAATCAGCATGTCGCGGTGAATACGTTCCCGGGTCTTGTACACACCGCCCGTCACACCATGAGAGCTGGCAACACCCGAAGTCCGTAGTCTAACCAAAAGGAGGACGCGGCCGAAGGTGGGGTTAGTGATTGGGGTGAAGTCGTAACAAGGTAGCCGTAGGAGAACCTGCGGCTGGATCACCTCCTTTCTAAGGAGTCGAAAGGCTGGGAAAAAACCTGCCTTAAAAGCTGGAATTTGAGATAAATAAGATTTACCGAGTTTATACTTAAAAT
Organism: Clostridium kluyveri; assembly: GCF_001902295.1. Taxonomy (NCBI): domain Bacteria; kingdom Bacillati; phylum Bacillota; class Clostridia; order Eubacteriales; family Clostridiaceae; genus Clostridium; species Clostridium kluyveri. Next base: position 1,202,418 of record NZ_CP018335.1, read on the forward strand.
GTGAGTATAGACCAGAAATTGATAATAACGAACAAGTCAAGGGAAAGCTTGAGTGAGGAGCAGAGTTTACTTGTGTAAATGAGCACCGCAGGGAAAGTTTTGACGATGGATTGTGAAGTTATTAGCAACTTTCTGCTTATTCTGTTTAATTTTGAGGGATTATGATTATACCTCAAATGGGCTTATAGCTCAGCTGGTTAGAGCGCACGCCTGATAAGCGTGAGGTCGATGGTTCGAGTCCATTTAAGCCCACCAAGTACAAGAAAAAAGATTTGCAATTCAATCGTAAAATGTAAATAGAGCATTATACAATTGGAATTTTGTCCTTTGAAAATTGCACAGTAAATAAAAGAAGTAAAGCTAAGGTTAGAAATAACCTTTGTAGTAGTAAGTATAAATAAGTTTATGCTTATAGATAGGTTATAACAAACAGTTATAATAAATAACTAAGGATAAAAATTGATAATAACGAGTACAGCAAGGAAAAGGCTTGAGTGAGGAGCAGAATTTACTTATGTAAATGAGCACTGCAGTGAGGCATTTGACGCAGTTGTACGAAGTTAATAGCAATTTTTAAAAGAAAATTAGTGATAACGAGCAGAGCGAGGAAAGACTTGAGCGAGGAGCAGAGTTTACTTGTGTAAATGAGCACCGCAGGGAAAGGCTTGACGAAGTTGTGCGAAGTTAGCAGTAATTTTCGATAACAAGGTCAAGCTACAAAGGGCGCATGGAGGATGCCTTGGCACCAGGAGCCGAAGAAGGACGTGATAAGCTGCGAAAAGCTCTGGGTAGGCGCAAATAGCCAGAGAACCAGAGATGTCCGAATGGGGAAACCCACCTATAAAACAATAGGTACTGCATGCTGAATATATAGGCATGGAGGGGAAAACCCGGGGAACTGAAACATCTAAGTACCCGGAGGAAGAGAAAGAAAAATCGATTTTCTAAGTAGCGGCGAGCGAAAGGGAAAGAGCCCAAACCGGAAACTTGTTTCCGGGGTAGAGGTCAGGTAATAAAAAATGTGGAAGCTTAATTGAATTCAACTGGAAAGTTGGGCCGCAGAAGGTAAAAGCCCTGTAAGTGAAAAGCAGAAACAAAAAAACCTGTACCAGAGTACCACGAGACACGAGAAACCTTGTGGGAAGCAGGGAGGACCACCTCCCAAGGCTAAATACTACCTGGTGACCGATAGAGGAGGAGTACCGTGAGGGAAAGGTGAAAAGAACCCCGGGAGGGGAGTGAAATAGAACCTGAAACCGTGTGTCCACAAACAGTCGAAGTACGTTAAAGTACGACGGCGTGCTTTTTGTAGAACGAGCCAGCGAGTTACGGTATGCAGCAAGGTTAAGTACTTAAGGTACGGAGCCGAAGGGAAACCGAGTCTGAAAAGGGCGGGGAGTTGTATGCCGTAGACCCGAAACCGGGTGACCTATCCATGGCCAGGTTGAAGCGGAAGTAAAATTTCGTGGAGGACCGAACCACGTTGGTGTTGAAAAACCATGGGATGAGCTGTGGATAGCGGAGAAATTCCAATCGAACTCGGAGATAGCTGGTTCTCCCCGAAATAGCTTTAGGGCTAGCGTCGGGAGTGAGTAATGGAGGTAGAGCACTGACTGGGGTAGGGGCTGACAACAGTTACCGAACCTTATCAAACTCCGAATGCCATATACTTGAATCCCGGCAGTCAGACTGCGAATGATAAGATCCGTAGTCAAAAGGGAAAAAGCCCAGATCAACAGCTAAGGTCCCGAAGTGTAAGTTAAGTGGAAAAGGATGTGTGATTTCGAAGACAACTAGGATGTTGGCTTAGAAGCAGCCATACATTTAAAGAGTGCGTAATAGCTCACTAGTCAAGAGGTCATGCGCCGAAGATGTCCGGGGCTAAAACTTACCACCGAAGCTATGGGCCTGAAAGGGCGGTAGGGGAGCATGCTGCACAGGCAGAAGCCATACCGGAAGGAATGGTGGACAGTGCAGGAGAGAGAATGCTGGCATAAGTAGCGAGAAATAAGTGAGAATCTTATTGGTCGAAAACCTAAGGTTTCCTGGGGAAGGTTCGTCCGCCCAGGGTAAGTCGGGACCTAAGCCGAGGCCGAAAGGCGTAGGCGATGGACAACCGGTTGAGATTCCGGTACCACATTTTTGCGAAAAAGAACAGAAGGGATGACGCAGAAGGATAGGATGTGCACACGAATGGATGTGTGTCCAAGGAGTGAGGGAGGACATAAAGGAAAAACCGTATGTCCGATAATCCTGGGCTTTGAAGGGGAGTCCGCAAGGACGAGTATCTGATTTCACACTGCCAAGAAAAGTCTCTATGGAGCAAGAGTGTGCCCGTACCGCAAACCGACACAGGTAGGTGAGGAGAGAATCCTAAGACCATCGGAAGAATTGTTGTTAAGGAACTCGGCAAATTGACTCCGTAACCTAGGGAAAAGGAGTGCCATGAAAGTGGCCGCAGAGAAAAGGCCCAAGCAACTGTTTATCAAAAACACAGGTCTCTGCTAAAGCGAAAGCTGAAGTATAGGGGCTGACGCCTGCCCGGTGCTGGAAGGTTAAGGGGACTGCTTAGCGTAAGCGAAGGCAAGAACTTAAGCCCCAGTAAACGGCGGCCGTAACTATAACGGTCCTAAGGTAGCGAAATTCCTTGTCGGGTAAGTTCCGACCCGCACGAATGGCGTAATGATTTGGGCACTGTCTCAACAACAAATCCGGCGAAATTGAAGTGCAAGTGAAGATGCTTGCTACCCGCGATTGGACGGAAAGACCCCGTAGAGCTTTACTGCAGTTTATCACTGAATTTTGGTATTGCCTGTACAGGATAGGTGGGAGGCAGAGAAGGAAGTGCGCCAGCATTTCTGGAGTCAACGTTGGGATACCACCCTGGCAGTACTGGAATTCTAACCGGAGTGCATGAAACTGGACACGGGACAATGATAGGCGGGCAGTTTGACTGGGGCGGTCGCCTCCAAAAGAGTAACGGAGGCGTACAAAGGTTCCCTCAGAAGGGTTGGAAATTCTTCGGAGAGTGCAAAGGCAAAAGGGAGCTTGACTGCGACACACACAGGTGGAGCAGGGACGAAAGTCGGGCTTAGTGATCCGGTGGTACCTCGTGGGAGGGCCATCGCTCAACGGATAAAAGCTACCTCGGGGATAACAGGCTGATCTCCCCCAAGAGTTCACATCGACGGGGAGGTTTGGCACCTCGATGTCGGCTCGTCGCATCCTGGGGCTGGAGTAGGTCCCAAGGGTTGGGCTGTTCGCCCATTAAAGCGGCACGCGAGCTGGGTTCAGAACGTCGTGAGACAGTTCGGTCCCTATCCGTCGCGGGCGTAGGAAATTTGAGGGGAGCTGTCCCTAGTACGAGAGGACCGGGATGGACTGACCGCTGGTGAACCAGTTGTTCCGCCAGGAGCACAGCTGGGTAGCTAAGTCGGGAAGGGATAAACGCTGAAAGCATCTAAGTGTGAAGCCCACCCCAAGACAAGATTTCCCATGGCGAAAGCCAGTAAGACCCCTCCGAGAAGAGGAGGAGATAGGTCAGGGGTGTAAGCATGGCAACATGTTAAGCTGACTGATACTAATAGGTCGAGGGCTTGACCAAATAATATTTACTGTGCAATTTTCAGGGGATAAAGTCTTCTGAACAAGAGAATACAAATCTGGTGGCAATAACGTGGAGGCAACACCCCTTACCATTTCGAACAGGAAGGTTAAGTTCCACAGTGCCCATGGTACTGCAGGGGAGGCCCTGTGGGAGAGCAGGTAGCTGCCGGATATATTAGTATGGCCAGATAGCTCAGTCGGTAGAGCAGAGGACTGAAAATCCTCGTGTCCCTGGTTCGATTCCTGGTCTGGCCACCAAAGACTTCAGATTTTATCTGGAGTTTTTTTATATATAATGAAAATGTAAGAGGAAGGATATTTGTATATTCTACAATGTTTTGTTAAAATAAATAATGTATAAAAATAATTATGGTATTTAATAAAAAATAATGACTGAAGGTGGCATAATGAGTGGAATAATAAGGATAGGTAAAAAAGATTTTCAAATAGGTAAAAAGACTTATATAATGGGTATACTTAATATTACCCCAGATTCTTTTTCAGATGGAGGAAAGTTTAATAATATAGAATTAGCTTTAGAACATGCTAAACAAATGGAAATAGAAGGAGCTGACATAATAGATATAGGAGGAGAGTCTACAAGACCAGGTTATAAGCCTATAACTGAACAGGAAGAACTAGAGAGGATTATTCCTGTAATAGGAACATTAGTAAGACACATAAATATACCTATTTCAGTAGATACATATAGATCAAAGGTTGCAGAACGAGCCTTAGATGCAGGGGCATCTTTTATAAATGATATATGGGGACTTAAAAAAGATCCTCGCATGGCGTTTATTGCGTCCCATTATAAGGTTCCATGTTGTTTAATGCATAATAGAGACAATACAAACTATAATCATTTGATAGAAGATATATTGAATGATTTAAAAGAGAGTATAAATATTGCTTTAAATGCTGGAGTAGATGATAAAAATATAATACTAGATCCTGGAATTGGATTTGGGAAGAACTATGAACAGAATTTAATGGTTATGCGTAATTTAGAAAGGTTTTCTGAACTAGGTTATCCTGTGCTTCTTGGAACCTCAAGAAAATCGATTATAGGAAATGCATTAAACCTTAAAGTACATGAGCGATTGGAAGGAACCATAGCTACCACAGTGATAGGTATAATGAAAAAATGTGCTTTTGTAAGGGTTCATGATGTTAAAGAAAATAAAAGAGCAGCTGTAATGTCAGATATAATAGTTAGATGATTATAATAAACTAGTGATTTTTTAAGTAGATGATTTCACGTATTTTAAGGAGGTAAATATTGAGTATGTTTTTCATACTCAATATGTTGTATTATGGATGAAAATAAGATTAAAGATGCTGTAAGAATGATTATAGAAGCTATAGGAGAAAATCCTGAAAGAGAAGGACTTGCAGAAACCCCTGATAGAATTGCCAGAATGTATACTGAAATATTTTCCGGGTTGAAAGAAAAGCCAGAAGAACATTTAAAGAAAGTATTTACTGTAAATAATGATGATATTGTGCTCGAAAAAGACATTCAATTTTATTCTATGTGTGAACATCATTTTATGCCTTTTTATGGGAAAGCGCATGTAGCATATATACCCAATGGTAAAGTTGTTGGATTAAGTAAATTGGCAAGAACTGTGGAGGCATTTGCAAAGAGGCTTCAACTTCAAGAAAGAATGACTGTTCAAATTGCAGATTCAATAATGGATTATCTGGAAGTAAAAGGAGCTATGGTCGTTATAGAAGCAGAACATATGTGTATGACTATGAGAGGAATAAAAAAGCCAGGAAGTAAAACTGTTACAGTTGCTACCAGAGGAATATTTAAAAATAAAATTGAATTTAGAAATGAAGTTTATGAAATGATAAAAATAAGATAAAAGGCAGGTGGATTTTTGGATAGAATAAACGCTATATTAAAAAATCAGAAATTTTGTAGATATCTACAAAAAAACTCTCAAATAGAAAAGCACCGAGAATTTTGTAAGCATGATATATGTCATTCGTTAGATGTAGCCAGGATAGCTTATATAACGGTATTGGAAAATAATATTCACATAAAAAAGGAAAATATATATGCAGCTGCACTGCTGCATGACATAGGAAAATGGATGCAATATGAGGAGTATATACCTCATGAATTGGCTAGTGCTAAATTATCCGAAGATATTTTAATTGAATGTAGTTTTACAGAAGATGAAATAGAGCAGATCCTAAATATGATATTAGGTCATAGAAAAAAAGATCCCGATAACCCAATAAATAGTATATTTTATTCAAGTGATAAAATATCTAGAAATTGTTTTAATTGCGAAGCTATTTTCAAATGCAATTGGGGAGAGAGGAAGAAAAATTATAATATTAAATACTAAAGGTACTTAGATAGGAGATGATGGCATATGGACATTATATATATTAAAGATTTGGAAGTGTATGCATATCATGGAGTAAATCAAGCTGAAAAAGATTTAGGCCAGAGATTTCTAATATCTTTAAAAATGTTTTTAGACTTAAGTGAAGCAGCATATAAAGATGACTTAAGTAAAACTGTGAATTATAGTGAGTTATGCTTTGAAATAGAAAAGGAATTTAAAAGGAAAAGATACAATCTTATTGAGAAATCTGCTCAGTCGTTGGCATATTTCATATTAAAAAAGTATGAAATAGTGAAAGGGGTGGAAGTTAAGGTAAAAAAACCCTGGGCGCCTATAGGCAAACCTTTAGATTGGGTGGCCGTGGAAATAGACAGGTGGTGGCATAAAGCCTATATTGCCGTTGGTTCAAATATGGGAAACAAAGAAAAAAATATACAAGATGCAATACATAATATAAATTGTTCACCTTATAATAAGGTGATAAAAGTATCTAGATTATATAACACTAAACCTGTAGGGTATGTAGAACAAGAGGATTTCTTAAATGGAGCCTTAGAAATAAAGACTCTAATGGCTCCTAAGAAATTGATGGAGTTTTTACTAGATGTAGAAAAAACATTAAAACGAGAAAGAACTATAAAATGGGGGCCACGTACTATAGATTTAGATATAATTTTATATGATAATATGGTGACCTGTGAGGAAGAAATTGTTATACCTCACCCTAGAATGCAGGAAAGATTATTTGTACTGAAGCCTTTATGTGATATTGCACCTTACATGGTTCACCCACTTTTAAAAACTAGAATTATAGATTTGACAAGAGAACTCGAGAAAAAAGAGACATTGTCAAGTGATTCGAAGGTTCAGGTAGAGTTTACTACAGAAAAATATTCTTCTCCATCTGAACCTTAAAAGAACTTATAACTTTTCTGTTTGAGGTTAATTTTTAAAAATATAGTTTAGAACAGGATCTTCTTTAGCTAAATAATCTTTTATGGATATTTCAATTATTTTGTCTGGCATAAAAGTGTTTTCATTGTCTGTGGAAGTTTTATTAAATTGTGTGGAATATTGTATTTCTATTTTTGAATTAGGAAGAGTAAAACTTTTCACAGAACCATAATGATTTGGTTTGCCGCTTGTCTCTTCACCTATAAAGGTTGCATTAGTTTCTTTTCTTAAGGTAACAGCGTTGATTATAGCTGATGAAAAAGTAGTTCTTCCTACTATGACGAAAAGATGAGTTTTATTATTTATTTCTTTGTTTTTTATCCAGTCTATAATAGGGTCTATATATTTATCACTGCCTCCTGAGTTGTCTCTTATGTCAATTACAAATTTGTCAACAGTATGAGTATTCATAAATTTAAGCATATCACCCGTAAAATTTTCCATTGTTTTGGACTTATCATCTTCTTGACATTTATTGTATTTAAAATACAAAGTTTTTTCTTCGGATATATACTTATACCAGTAATTTAAATTACTTTTCTGCATATATAAAGGATATGAAGTATCAAAGTTACCTTTTATAATGAATTTTCCGTGGAGATCTTTACTGTTTAGGGAATTTATATTTAAGTTAAAGACTTCTCCCTGGCTATTTTCAAAGGTAAAAAGAGTATTTTTTACATTGGATGTAATGTTTAAACCATGGAGAATTTCAGCATCCATAAGATATTTAGGAATATATTTTTTTATTACAGCACTATTTTCATTAACTATTAATGGTAAAATCGTTTCTTGGATTGTTTCTATGTTTACACCGTTTATCTTTACAAGTTTTGTGTAAAGAGCTTTTTTATATTCAGGTAGGGTATTTACAACGTATATACCTTCTTTAAAATAGTAAAATTGTATTGGGTAAATAGTTGAAGTTTCTTTATAGAGAGAGGTATGGGTATCTCCTATGCTAGCTATTATTTTGCAAATGCCAGATAGTATTTGGTCATCGTTTAGCTTATATACAGAATTTTTCAAGGTGGTTAATTCACTATCAAACTTCTCCTCATTAATTTTAAAAAAGGGATTTATATGTTTTTTTCGAAGAGCTTTTTGCATATAATTTAAATCCTTTATCCATTTTGTATTTCTGTCTCCACCTAGATATTGTGACTCACAACCGGTAAAAAATATACTTGAGCAAATTAATATAAAGCAAAAATTAATTTTTATAAATTTATTCATTATTAAACTCCTTTTTATTTGGTACAAATTTTAGTTAATGTCCTGTTGAGTAAAATGATACATACCAATGAATAAGAATAGAATAAAATATAAAATACTTGAAGTTAGAACATAATTCAAGTTGATATCTTTTAAATTGTAAAAATATGCAGATGAAAGATAAGGAGATGTTAATGGAATATATTTTAAATTTCCAAGGTCATTATTTACTAAAAGGCTGCTTAAAATAAAGGCCAATATTCCATATGAAGAGGGTATTATAAGATTTTTACTTATATTTGCAACTAATATTGGGATAGGTGTTAGAAGGAATTGAAAAAATAAGGAGTAACCATTGGCTCTTATATCCTTAATTATTAAACTTCCTTCTGGGAAAATACCATTTAGAAAGTAATAACTCAGAGGAATGGAGAGGGTTTCAATGGCATATGTAAAAAAAATAACTATATACAAGGTTATTAATTTTGATATAAAAATCTTTAGTCTGCTTATAGGGTAAGTATACAATATGTTAGCAGTCATATCGGTAGCTTCTCGTGAAAAAATATAAGCTGCCGTTATTGAAAATAGAACTGTATATAACATTAAAAAATTTACCTGTTCTATATTATAGGCATATTTTTCAAAGGGCATATCATGTTCAGTTATGAATCTTGCCAGAAACATAAATATTGTCATAAGGATTCCACAAATAAAAACTACGGGTATTATATAAGTCTTTTTTAGTTTTAAAAATTCTGAGTATATGGTATTTAGCATTTGAATTCCTCCATTAAAGTAATCTATTCAATAAAGTGTCCATCTCAATATCACTTGATATCTACATGGTTATAATGACAAATGCATATAAAGATTGATATGCAAAAGGTTAAAACAATATTTACAGTAATTATTATAAAATCCAGGGGATCTCCTGCATGAAAATAATATACAGGAATTGCAGGAAGTATCAAAGGAGACATCTGCATATATATACCTGTAAAAATAATAAACATATTGGATATGGAAGCCAATGTACCATATACTACAGGTAAGATAATGTTTTTGCTTATATTTCCAATGAGTATAGGGATAGGCATCAATAAAAGTTGTGCAAACAAGGAATATGTATTTACTTTTATATCTTCTATAATGAAATTTTTACCAGGAAACTGTCCCCAGCATATATAAAGAGTTACATAGGCAGCCATAAATTGAATAAAATATACAGCCAGAATTAATATATATACTGTAATGAGTTTGGCTATGAATATTTTTGTCCTGCTAATGGGATAAGTGTATAAGATATTAGTGGTTTTATCTGTAAATTCCCTCGAAAAAATATAGCTTGATATTAGTGAAAAAAAAACTACATATAAAAATTGAAAACAAATCAGTTCTACATTTATTCTATAATCTTTAATAAGGGTATATCGCAATGTGTCTGAAATATTACTGTAATCATTTGAGAGTGATGCAATACATTGAAAGATAGGAATAAAAACTGAAATGATTAAGGCTAAAATGATTATATAGGATTTTTTTAATTTTAAAAATTCCGAATATATGATATTAAACATTTAATTTCCTCCTGTAAGTTTTAGAAAATAATCTTCTAGGCTGTCTATTTTTAAGCATATTTCCTCTACAAGTACGTCATTTGAAACAAGAACCTTGTTTATAGTAGAAACTTCTTGAAGCTTTTCATAAACCCTTAGATTATTTTTTCCCCATAGTATATAATCTTTTATATTTAGCTTTTCTTCTAAGATAAAACAGGATTTTTTATCCTTATCAACTTTTATATTTATATAATGTCTATTTCTTTTTTTAAGTTCATTATAGGATATTTCTTCTAAAAGTACACCCTTATGAATTATTCCAATTTTTGTAGCCATCTGTTGAATCTCGCTTAATATATGACTGGATATTAAAAATGTAATATTCTGTTTACGGGCTAAATCTATAATTAATTCTCTTATTTCTTTTATTCCAATGGGATCAAGGCCATTTGTAGGTTCATCTAATATTAAAAATTCAGGGTGATGTAAAAGGCTTCTTGCAATTCCGAGTCTTTGCTTCATGCCAAGGGAAAATTCTTTCACCTTTTTATTTTCCACATTTCCTATACCTACTACTTTTAAAGAGTTTTTTATAGAATCTTTTTCCTGAACACCCATCATACGTCTGTGTATTTCTAAATTTTCTGAAGCTGTGAGGTTTGGGTAAAATCCAGGATATTCTATTATAGAACCTATTCTTTGAAGTAGATTTTTATTTTTACCGGATATTTTCTGGGAAAATAGTTCTATTTCTCCAGAGGTTGATTTTATAAGGCCCATTATCATTCTTATAGTAGTAGTTTTTCCTGCACCATTTTCACCAAGAAAACCATATATATCACCTTTTTCTATAGTCATATTTAAATTATCAACTGCATAAAAATTTTTGAATTTTTTAGATAAATTATAGGTTTTTAGAATGTTATCCATTTAAGTCACCTTCCTGTTATTTATAATCTATTTAATTATTTTACATAAAAAAGGACTATATTTATAATACAATATAATCCTTACAGGCTATTTACACGGTTCTTACAATTTTCTTACATCTCTATCAAGTGTAAATTTGAATTCTGTTTTTTTTAGGGGAATACTGGATACAGAAATTGTGCCGCCGAGAGATTCTACCAATTTTTTAACTATGCTAAGGCCAAGACCACTACTTTTTAAATTTGATTTTCTTGATTTTTCAACGGTATATAATCTATCAAATATGTAATTTATCTCATCTCCAGGTATCCCTAAACCATTATCCCATATTGATATGAAAACTGTATTTTTAGTACAGTTTATATCAACACATATTTTTGTACTGTTTTTTCCATGCTTTAGGATATTACTTATAATATTGTTTAAAATTCTATTTAAGACTTTTTCGTCTGCATTAACATATATATTATCTTTTTGAAAATTTAATTCAGGTTCTATGCCGTTCTTTTTAAATTCATTAAAAAAGGATACAAGCTGTTGTCTTATAATTTCACATATATTAATTGATTTTATTTCTAATTTAAAGTCTTTTGAGTCCATCTTTGAAATTTCAAAAAACTCTTCCAACATATCATAGAGATAATTTCCCTTAGTATAAACTATTTTTATGTATCTATTTATTTCATCCTGGCTTAAATTAGAGTCATTTAGTATAAGTTCTATATATCCAAGAATCGAAGTAAGTGGTGTCCTTAAATCATGTGATATATTTGAGATCATTTTTTTCCTTGATTCTTCACTTACAACATTCTTCTTTTCAATATGTTGGAGATTTTCTATAAGACTATTTATTTTTATAGTTAATTCGCTGAGACATTTTATATGAGTTTGAAGTCTTATTCTCTGATTGGAGTTTCCATTAAGTATATCATCTATATATTTACATATGCCATTTATATTTTTATAAAGATGCAGTAGTAATATTGAAAGAAAAATTATTATAGATATGAGTATGTAAGTAGCTATGTTCATATTATTCACCCAGTTTGTATCCTATACCCCAAACAGTTGATATATATTTAGGGTTGTTTGGAGTATCTTCAATTTTATTTCTCAGTCTTTTTATATGTACCATTACAGTATTATCATCATGTATATATTTATTTTCCCATACATTATTAAATATTTGAGCTTTTGTAAATACCCTGTCTGGATTTTCAAGAAAAAGTTTTAGAAGTTGAAATTCCTTTGGTGTTAAATTCAATTCCTTATTTTTTTTAGATACTTTGTAATTTAAAGTGTTCAATTTAAGATCCGCATATTGTAAAATTGGATTTTTAGAATACTTTTTATTATAGCTTATATATCTTCTAAGCTGAGATTTAACTCTTGCGGTTAATTCTCTTATGGAAAAAGGTTTTACAATGTAGTCATCTGCACCCATGCCAAGGCCTATAATTCTATCTGTTTCTTGGTCCTTGGCAGATAGGATTATAATAGGTACTGTACTGCTTTCTCGTATTTTTCTTAAGACTTCTATGCCGTCTATATATGGAAGCATTAAATCAAGAATAACTAATTGAAAATTATCACCATGATATTTATTTATTGCATCTTCTCCATTGAAAGTTTGTATTATATTGTATTTTTCTATTTTTAAAGTATTATAAATCAAATTATTTATTTCTTCATCGTCCTCTATAATTAATATTCTAGGCACATTCATTTGTGTAGACCTCATTTCATATAGTTAATTAGTTGTTTAATTTAAATTATAACATATATATTATTATTTAAATTTAATGAATAAATTATAGTTAAAAGAGGAATTATAATAAAGAAACATATCCAGGAGTATCTATACTACAAATACCTTGAAATATATAATAAAACTTAGCTTTATGGATATAAAGTAGCTTTATTGTATCTAGGGTCGAGACCTAATGTAATGCACATGATATAATAATATCCGTCGTCTTGGGAATGCCCAAAATGAAATAAGTCAGCGAATTTTATCGATAATAAAAAAATGATAAAAAAATGTTGACAAGGGGAAAATGAGATGATATACTGTAAAAGCTGTCTGGGAAAACGGGCAGCAGTAAAGATTAGATATGATCCTTGAAAATTAAACAGAATAAGGAAGATAGGTAAACTTATTTATTAAGAATAAACCAGCAATTCTTTTGAGCTGCGAGAGCAGTAAAGAGAGTAATTTCGTAAAGTAAGAAATGAGTCAAAAACTTTTAAAATAAGAGTTTGATCCTGGCTCAGGACGAACGCTGGCGGCGTGCCTAACACATGCAAGTCGAGCGAAGAAGTCCCTTCGGGGGTGGATTAGCGGCGGACGGGTGAGTAACACGTGGGTAACCTGGCTCAAAGAGGGGGATAGCCTCCCGAAAGGGAGATTAATACCGCATAAAAGGTAAATATCGCATGGTAAATACCTTAAAGGAGAAATCCGCTTTGAGATGGGCCCGCGTCGCATTAGCTAGTTGGAGGGATAAAAGCCCCCCAAGGCGACGATGCGTAGCCGACCTGAGAGGGTGAACGGCCACATTGGAACTGAGATACGGTCCAGACTCCTACGGGAGGCAGCAGTGGGGAATATTGCACAATGGGGGAAACCCTGATGCAGCAACGCCGCGTGAGTGAAGAAGGTTTTCGGATCGTAAAGCTCTGTCATCCGGGACGATAATGACGGTACCGGAAGAGGAAGCCACGGCTAACTACGTGCCAGCAGCCGCGGTAATACGTAGGTGGCGAGCGTTGTCCGGAATTACTGGGCGTAAAGGGTGTGCAGGCGGATATTTAAGTGAGATGTGAAAGACCCGGGCTTAACCCGGGCAGTGCATTTCAAACTGGATATCTAGAGTGCAGGAGAGGAGAACGGAATTCCTAGTGTAGCGGTGAAATGCGTAGAGATTAGGAAGAACACCAGTGGCGAAGGCGGTTCTCTGGACTGTAACTGACGCTGAGGCACGAAAGCGTGGGTAGCAAACAGGATTAGATACCCTGGTAGTCCACGCCGTAAACGATGAGTACTAGGTGTAGGGGGTATCGACCCCCCCTGTGCCGCAGTAAACACAATAAGTACTCCGCCTGGGAAGTACGATCGCAAGATTAAAACTCAAAGGAATTGACGGGGACCCGCACAAGCAGCGGAGCATGTGGTTTAATTCGAAGCAACGCGAAGAACCTTACCTGGACTTGACATCCCCTGAATAACTCGTAATGGAGGAAACCCTTCGGGGCAGGGAGACAGGTGGTGCATGGTTGTCGTCAGCTCGTGTCGTGAGATGTTAGGTTAAGTCCTGCAACGAGCGCAACCCCTGTCGTTAGTTGCCATCACGTAAAGGTGGGCACCCTAACGAGACTGCCGCGGTTAACGTGGAGGAAGGTGGGGATGACGTCAAATCATCATGCCCCTTATGTCCAGGGCAACACACGTGCTACAATGGGCAGAACAGAGAGAAGCAATACCGCGAGGAGGAGCAAATCTCAAAAACTGCCCCCAGTTCGGATTGCAGGCTGAAACCCGCCTGCATGAAGTTGGAGTTGCTAGTAATCGCGAATCAGCATGTCGCGGTGAATACGTTCCCGGGTCTTGTACACACCGCCCGTCACACCATGAGAGCTGGCAACACCCGAAGTCCGTAGTCTAACCAAAAGGAGGACGCGGCCGAAGGTGGGGTTAGTGATTGGGGTGAAGTCGTAACAAGGTAGCCGTAGGAGAACCTGCGGCTGGATCACCTCCTTTCTAAGGAGTCGAAAGGCTGGGAAAAAACCTGCCTTAAAAGCTGGAATTTGAGATAAATAAGATTTACCGAGTTTATACTTAAAATGTGAGTATAGACCAGAAATTGATAATAACGAACAAGTCAAGGGAAAGCTTGAGTGAGGAGCAGAGTTTACTTGTGTAAATGAGCACCGCAGGGAAAGTTTTGACGATGGATTGTGAAGTTATTAGCAACTTCCTGCTTATTCTGTTTAATTTTGAGGGATCATAGTCAGTTGACAATAAAGAATTGACAATTGACAGTTAGATTCCCATTCCAATTGTACGGTGTAAACAGTAATAGTAAATTGTGCACTGTGAATTGAAAGAATTTTGTCCTTTGAAAATTGCACAGTAAATAAAAGAAGTAAAGCTAAGGTTAGAAATAACCTTTGTAGTATTAAGTATAATTAAAGTTATGCTTATAGATAGGTTATAACAAACAGTTATAATAAATAACTAAGGATAAAAATTGATAATAACGAGTACAGCAAGGAAAAGGCTTGAGTGAGGAGCAGAATTTACTTATGTAAATGAGCACCACAGTGAGGCATTTGACGCAGTTGTACGAAGTTAATAGCAATTTTTTAATGAAACTCACTCAGCTGAGGCTGAGGAGTGCAATTTAGTAACCAAATCGAAGATTTGGACTAAATTATCAGGTCAAGCTACAAAGGGCGCATGGAGGATGCCTTGGCACCAGGAGCCGAAGAAGGACGTGATAAGCTGCGAAAAGCTCTGGGTAGGCGCAAATAGCCAGAGAACCAGAGATGTCCGAATGGGGAAACCCACCTATAAAACAATAGGTACTGCATGCTGAATATATAGGCATGGAGGGGAAAACCCGGGGAACTGAAACATCTAAGTACCCGGAGGAAGAGAAAGAAAAATCGATTTTCTAAGTAGCGGCGAGCGAAAGGGAAAGAGCCCAAACCGGAAACTTGTTTCCGGGGTAGAGGTCAGGTAATAAAAAATGTGGAAGCTTAATTGAATTCAACTGGAAAGTTGGGCCGCAGAAGGTAAAAGCCCTGTAAGTGAAAAGCAGAAACAAAAAAACCTGTACCGGAGTACCACGAGACACGAGAAACCTTGTGGGAAGCAGGGAGGACCACCTCCCAAGGCTAAATACTACCTGGTGACCGATAGAGGAGGAGTACCGTGAGGGAAAGGTGAAAAGAACCCCGGGAGGGGAGTGAAATAGAACCTGAAACCGTGTGTCCACAAACAGTCGAAGTACGTTAAAGTACGACGGCGTGCTTTTTGTAGAACGAGCCAGCGAGTTACGGTATGCAGCAAGGTTAAGTACTTAAGGTACGGAGCCGAAGGGAAACCGAGTCTGAAAAGGGCGGGGAGTTGTATGCCGTAGACCCGAAACCGGGTGACCTATCCATGGCCAGGTTGAAGCGGAAGTAAAATTTCGTGGAGGACCGAACCACGTTGGTGTTGAAAAACCATGGGATGAGCTGTGGATAGCGGAGAAATTCCAATCGAACTCGGAGATAGCTGGTTCTCCCCGAAATAGCTTTAGGGCTAGCGTCGGGAGTGAGTAATGGAGGTAGAGCACTGACTGGGGTAGGGGCTGACAACAGTTACCGAACCTTATCAAACTCCGAATGCCATATACTTGAATCCCGGCAGTCAGACTGCGAATGATAAGATCCGTAGTCAAAAGGGAAAAAGCCCAGATCAACAGCTAAGGTCCCGAAGTGTAAGTTAAGTGGAAAAGGATGTGTGATTTCGAAGACAACTAGGATGTTGGCTTAGAAGCAGCCATACATTTAAAGAGTGCGTAATAGCTCACTAGTCAAGAGGTCATGCGCCGAAGATGTCCGGGGCTAAAACTTACCACCGAAGCTATGGGCCTGAAAGGGCGGTAGGGGAGCATGCTGCACAGGCAGAAGCCATACCGGAAGGAATGGTGGACAGTGCAGGAGAGAGAATGCTGGCATAAGTAGCGAGAAATAAGTGAGAATCTTATTGGTCGAAAACCTAAGGTTTCCTGGGGAAGGTTCGTCCGCCCAGGGTAAGTCGGGACCTAAGCCGAGGCCGAAAGGCGTAGGCGATGGACAACCGGTTGAGATTCCGGTACCACATTTTTGCGAAAAAGAACAGAAGGGATGACGCAGAAGGATAGGATGTGCACACGAATGGATGTGTGTCCAAGGAGTGAGGGAGGACATAAAGGAAAAACCGTATGTCCGATAATCCTGGGCTTTGAAGGGGAGTCCGCAAGGACGAGTATCTGATTTCACACTGCCAAGAAAAGTCTCTATGGAGCAGGAGTGTGCCCGTACCGCAAACCGACACAGGTAGGTGAGGAGAGAATCCTAAGACCATCGGAAGAATTGTTGTTAAGGAACTCGGCAAATTGACTCCGTAACCTAGGGAAAAGGAGTGCCATGAAAGTGGCCGCAGAGAAAAGGCCCAAGCAACTGTTTATCAAAAACACAGGTCTCTGCTAAAGCGAAAGCTGAAGTATAGGGGCTGACGCCTGCCCGGTGCTGGAAGGTTAAGGGGACTGCTTAGCGTAAGCGAAGGCAAGAACTTAAGCCCCAGTAAACGGCGGCCGTAACTATAACGGTCCTAAGGTAGCGAAATTCCTTGTCGGGTAAGTTCCGACCCGCACGAATGGCGTAATGATTTGGGCACTGTCTCAACAACAAATCCGGCGAAATTGAAGTGCAAGTGAAGATGCTTGCTACCCGCGATTGGACGGAAAGACCCCGTAGAGCTTTACTGCAGTTTATCACTGAATTTTGGTATTGCCTGTACAGGATAGGTGGGAGGCAGAGAAGGAAGTGCGCCAGCATTTCTGGAGTCAACGTTGGGATACCACCCTGGCAGTACTGGAATTCTAACCGGAGTGCATGAAACTGGACACGGGACAATGATAGGCGGGCAGTTTGACTGGGGCGGTCGCCTCCAAAAGAGTAACGGAGGCGTACAAAGGTTCCCTCAGAAGGGTTGGAAATTCTTCGGAGAGTGCAAAGGCAAAAGGGAGCTTGACTGCGACACACACAGGTGGAGCAGGGACGAAAGTCGGGCTTAGTGATCCGGTGGTACCTCGTGGGAGGGCCATCGCTCAACGGATAAAAGCTACCTCGGGGATAACAGGCTGATCTCCCCCAAGAGTTCACATCGACGGGGAGGTTTGGCACCTCGATGTCGGCTCGTCGCATCCTGGGGCTGGAGTAGGTCCCAAGGGTTGGGCTGTTCGCCCATTAAAGCGGCACGCGAGCTGGGTTCAGAACGTCGTGAGACAGTTCGGTCCCTATCCGTCGCGGGCGTAGGAAATTTGAGGGGAGCTGTCCCTAGTACGAGAGGACCGGGATGGACTGACCGCTGGTGAACCAGTTGTTCCGCCAGGAGCACAGCTGGGTAGCTAAGTCGGGAAGGGATAAACGCTGAAAGCATCTAAGTGTGAAGCCCACCCCAAGACAAGATTTCCCATGGCGAAAGCCAGTAAGACCCCTCCGAGAAGAGGAGGAGATAGGTCAGGGGTGTAAGCATGGCAACATGTTAAGCTGACTGATACTAATAGGTCGAGGGCTTGACCAAATAATATTTACTGTGCAATTTTCAGGGGATAAAGTCTTCTGAACAAGAGAATACAAATCTGGTGGCAATAACGTGGAGGCAACACCCCTTACCATTTCGAACAGGAAGGTTAAGTTCCACAGTGCCCATGGTACTGCAGGGGAGGCCCTGTGGGAGAGCAGGTCGCTGCCGGATATGTTGTTCCGTGGTAGCTCAATGGTGGAGCATTCGGCTGTTAACCGAAGGGTTGGAGGTTCGAATCCTCTCCACGGAGCCATTTTTTATTTTTTGCTTTGTATTTTATATTTAGAAAGTTAGAAAATAAGTTATATCATATAGTCATTTCTTAGCTATATTTTTTCCGTCACTTATAAGCACTATATTTCCATCAATATCAGTTCTATAGATACGTATATTTCTCTTCTTTAGTTTTCTTAAGGTTTCTTTATGGGGATGCCCATATTTGTTATCTGCACCACAGCTTATGATTGCTATTTCAGGGGATACTTTATCCAAAAATTCATCTGTGGTAGAAGTAGAACTACCATGGTGACCAAGCTTTAATACATCTGCAGATATATCATAGTTTTTATCTAGAATTTCTCTTTCACTTAATTTTTCTGCATCTCCTGTAAAAAGAAATTTGGTATTTCCATAAGATATTTTTAAAACTATGGAGTAGTTATTGGTGTCTTCATATCTATCGCTGTTGGGAGCTAATATTTCTGCCTTAGTATTTTCACCTAAATCCAATTGCATACCCGGCTTTGGAACATCTATTTTCATATTTTTAGATTTTAATTCAGTTATCATATTCTCAAAGGCCCTGGTATTAACTGTTTTTTTGGGAGCATAAAATTTGTCTATAGAGTATGTATTTATTACAGTACTCATGCCACCTATGTGATCTTCATCAGGATGGGTGGCAATTACATAATCCAATTTTTTAATATCTATACTATTTAAATAGGATAAAAGCTTATCAGTACTTTTAGTTGGTCCTGCGTCTATTAATAGATTTTTATTGTTTACTTGAATAAGTTCACTATCTCCCTGACCAATATCTATATAATGTACTGTAAATTCTAAAGATTTATTGGAGGAATTGCTTGTTTGGCTACTTTCTAAATCCATGCAGCCGGATATCAAAAAAGTTATTGATATTAATAGAACTATTATATTAAAATATTTTTTTATATAATTCATAAGATTCAACCACCCTGTTGTAATAATTATTTTACGTTATTCTCCAATGTATATCTGTCTAAGTATTTCTTGTCTTACAATATTTGATATATCTGATAACTCTTCTTTGGAAAGTCTATCAGTATATATAGGTTTACATATGGTTACTTTTACCTTTGCCGATTTTACTATGCTATATTTATTGCCTTCTCTTAATTTGTAGCTGCCATCTATGGCTATAGGAACTATAGGAACCTTTGCTTTTAAAGCTAATTTCAAACTTCCTTTCTTAAATTCACCTATTCTAGGACCTTTACTTCTGGTGCCTTCTGGAAATATTACCATGCTGTGTCCACCCTTTAATATTTGAATTGCTTCATTTATGGATTTCATAGATTCTCGTATACTTTTTCTATCTATAAAAACACATTTTATTTGTTTCATCCAGTAAGCTATCAATTTAAATTTTATTATTTCCTTTTTAGCTATAAAACCTACTGTTCTATCTACAGAATGAACTATTATGGGTATATCTAAAAAACCTTGATGATTAGAAACGAAAAGACAGGGGGACTTAGGTATATTTTCTACTCCCTCTAATTCTATTTGGGCACCTATAAGTTTTAATATAAAATCAGCCCATTTTTTTAAGGATATATTTATGTAATTTTGGGCTTCTTCTTCGCTTTTGGTTTTTCTAATTTTATTTAACTTTGATCTCTTACCCAATGAATATATCATATACAAGAAAAAAATAAAGTAAAATAAAATGGTTCTTAACATAAGTAAAAACTCCCTTTCTGTAATATTATACTTTTATTTAATATATATTGCCTTATTCATTATATCATAGGAATAATTATATTCATGTATATTTGCTAAATATAAAATTATAGTTTTAAAAATGAAATTGTAATTTTATAGAGCCAATATGTGATGGAAAAAATCCTTTTTCATATATAATTAAAGGAGATGAATACGTTTTATTCAAATGTATGATAATGGGATAAAATTTATTTGCTAAAATATAATAAAAGTGCTACAATATAAGTATAATTATTCTTATTTATAGTTATTAGAGTGCCATATATCTAATAACTATTTGAATTTTAAGTATAAATATAATGTTTTTACATATACAGGTAAAGATATATATGAATTAGCTTTACCAAAATAATTCAAAAATTCATTTTGAGTTATAGATCCAATATTTAAAATAAGGAGATGATTTATATGAAAAAATGTTCCTATGATTATAAATTGAACAATGTAAATGATCCTAATTTTTATAAAGACATATTTCCATATGAAGAAGTGCCAAAAATAGTTTTTAATAATATACAATTACCTATGGATCTTCCAGATAATATATATATTACAGATACTACATTTAGGGATGGACAGCAATCTATGCCTCCTTATACTTCTAGGGAGATAGTTAGGATTTTTGATTATCTTCATGAATTAGATAATAATTCAGGAATAATAAAACAGACGGAATTTTTTCTATATACAAAAAAAGATAGAAAAGCTGCAGAGGTATGTATGGAAAGAGGATATGAATTTCCAGAAGTTACTTCTTGGATAAGGGCAGATAAGGAAGATTTAAAATTAGTAAAGGATATGGGAATTAAAGAAACAGGAATGCTTATGTCTTGTTCAGATTACCATATATTTAAAAAGCTTAAGATGACAAGAAAAGAAACTATGGATATGTATTTAGATTTAGCAAGGGAGGCGCTAAATAATGGAATTCGCCCTAGATGTCATCTGGAAGATATAACAAGGGCGGATTTTTATGGATTTGTGGTGCCTTTTGTAAATGAACTTATGAAAATGTCAAAAGAAGCAAATATACCTATAAAAATAAGGGCCTGTGATACTTTAGGATTAGGAGTATCTTACAATGGTGTGGAAATTCCAAGGAGTGTACAGGGAATTATACATGGACTTAGAAATATTTGTGAGGTTCCTTCAGAATGGATAGAGTGGCATGGACATAATGATTTTTATGGAGTAGTAACTAATTCTTCAACTGCGTGGTTATATGGTGCATCTTCTATAAATACCTCTTTTTTAGGAATAGGAGAGAGAACAGGAAATTGTCCTTTAGAGGCTATGATATTTGAATATGCTCAAATAAAAGGGAATACTAAAAACATGAAACTTCATGTTATAACAGAGTTAGCAGAATATTTCGAAAAAGAGGTTAAGTATTCTGTACCTGTAAGGACTCCTTTTGTAGGTACTGATTTTAATGTAACAAGAGCAGGAATACATGCAGATGGTATATTGAAGGATGAGGAGATCTATAATATATTTGATACGGATAAAATTTTAGGAAGACCAGTAGTAGTGGCAGTAAGTCAGTATTCTGGTCGTGCAGGAATAGCAGCTTGGGTTAATACCTATTATAGATTGAAAGATGAGGATAAAGTTCATAAAAATGACCCTAGGATTGATCAAATAAAAATGTGGGTAGATGAACAATATAGAGCAGGAAGGACTAGCGTAATAGGCAATAATGAGTTAGAATTATTAGTGAGCAAAGTAATGCCAGAAGTTATTGAAAAAACAGAAGAAAGAGCTAGCTAATTTATAGCTCTTAATTTATAAAAATGGAGGATAGGAATGGGATTAAATGCATCACAGAAAATTATAGAAAATCATTTAGTTAAAGGTGAAATGATACCTGGAAAAGAAATAGCCATAAAGATAGATCAAACCCTCACGCAGGATTCTACAGGAACTATGGCTTATCTTCAATTTGAGGCGTTAGGAATAGATAGAGTTAAAACAAAACGATCTGTGGCCTATATTGATCATAATATACTACAGTCTGGACCAGAGAATGCAGATGATCACCTTTATATTCAAACTGTAGCAAAAAAACATGGTATATATTTTTCAAGACCAGGAAATGGAATATGCCACCAAGTTAATTTAGAGAGATTTGGAGCTCCAGGAGATACTCTTTTAGGTTCAGACAGCCATACTCCTACTGGCGGAGGCATAGGAATGCTTGCTATTGGTGCAGGGGGGCTGGATGTAGCTGTAGCTATGGGAGGAGGAGAATATTATGTAAATATGCCCTCTATTGTAAAGGTAAACTTAACTGGAAAATTGAGTCCTTGGGTTACAGCCAAGGATATAATTTTGGAGATGTTAAAAAGGCTCACAGTTAAAGGTGGAGTAGGAAAGATTTTTGAATATACTGGAGAAGGGGTTAAAACTCTTTCTGTACCAGAGAGGGCTACCATAACCAATATGGGTGCGGAACTGGGTGCTACAACTTCTATATTCCCTAGTGATGATGTAGTACGGAAATTTTTAAAAGCGCAGGGAAGGGAAGAAGATTTTTATTTAATACAGCCGGATGAAGATGCGGTATATGATGAAGAAATGGAGATAAATTTATCTCTGCTTGAGCCTATGGTAGCGTGTCCACATAGTCCTGACGATGTAGTACCTGTTTCTGAACTGAAAAATATAAAAGTGAATCAGGTGTGCATAGGAAGTTGTACTAATTCTTCTTATGTGGATATGATGAAAGTTGCAAACATATTAAAGGGAAACACTGTAAGTGAAAATGTATCTTTGGTAATATCTCCAGGATCTAAACAGGTTTTAACTATGTTAGCGGAGAACGGCGCTTTGGCTTCTATGGTAGCAGCTGGAGCCAGGATACTTGAAAGTGCCTGTGGGCCTTGTATAGGCATGGGACAATCACCATCTACTGATGCTGTTTCACTTAGAACTTTTAATAGAAATTTTGAAGGAAGATCTGGAACCAAATCTGCTAAAATATATTTGGTTAGTCCGGAAATTGCAGCAGCTTCCGCGTTAATAGGATATATCACAGATCCAAGGACTTTAGGAGAGCACTTTGATATAGAAATGCCTTCTAAATTCTTAGTAGAAGATAATATGATAGTTGATCCTTCAGAAGATGGAAGAGAAGTTGAAGTAGTAAGGGGACCTAACATAAAACCTTTTCCTAAGGCAAAAGCTTTAGGCGAAGTTATAGAAGGAAAGATTCTCACAAAAGTAGAAGATAATATAACTACAGATCATATAATGCCTTCTAATGCTAAGCTTTTACCTTATAGGTCTAATATACCTTACTTGGCTGAATATTGTCTAACTCCCTGTGATGAGGATTTTCCTAGAAAAGCAAAGGAAAATCAAGGAGGCTTTATAGTAGGAGGGAGTAATTATGGTCAGGGTTCAAGTAGGGAACATGCAGCTTTAGCACCACTTTATTTGGGGGTGAAAGCAGTATTTGCTAAATCTTTTGCAAGAATCCATAAGGCCAATCTTATAAATAATGGGATAATTACTTTGGTATTTAAAAATTTAGAGGACTATGACAAAATAAATGTTATGGATGAATTAGAAATTAAGGATGCATTAACACAAATTGATAATAATATTGTTATAGTAGCCAACAAAACTAAAGGTGAAGAATATAGGATGATATTTGATGCCACAGATAGGCAGAGAAATATGATAAGGTACGGAGGATTATTAAATTTAGTAAAGAGAATTAATAATTAAAATTTTAACAGCTTGAAATAAATTTGATGAAACATCAAGTCATTTTTATTTTAGGGAATGTATAGGTTTGGAAGTTAGTGAAATTTTAAAAAAAATAGTTAATTAGCAGTCCCTGGATTCTTCCGAAAGAATCCAGGGATTATTTAAATAAATTTAGGAGGTGATGTAACATATAATTACTATTTTTGTTACAAGAATTAGTAATTATTGTGTTGCTTATTTAGATTATAGTTTTTTAAATAAGCGGATATTAATTATTTAATTTGTAGGAGGAGTCTTAAATAATTAATCACAATGTATGATATTAAACTTGGGCAAGAGCTTGTTCCAAATCATCTATAAGGTCTTCAACACCTTCAACTCCAATGGAGAGTCTTACAAGATCCGGAGTAACTCCTGCTGATCTTTGCTGCTCTTCATTAAGTTCTGAGTGGGTAGTGCTTGATGGATGGATTACAAGAGATTTAGCATCTGCTACATTTGCAAGTAGTGAAAATAAATTAAGGCTATTTATAAATTTCTTTCCTGCTTCAAGGCCACCCTTTATTCCAAAGGTAAATATGGAACCTGCTCCTTTTGGAAAATATTTTTTAGATAACTCTTTATATGGACTACTTTCTAGTTCAGGATAATTTACCCAGGAAACTTTCGGATGATTATTTAAAAATTCTACTATTTTTCGTGTGTTTGATACATGCCTTTCAACTCTTAAAGATAGGGATTCTAGCCCTAATAGAAAATAGAAAGCATGTTGAGGACTAATTGTAGCACCTGTATTTCTCAAAAGTTGAACTCTTGCTTTTGTGGCAAAGGCTACAGCACCTAAGTCTGAATATACAAGTCCACCGTAACTTTCATCAGGTGTGGTGAAATCAGGAAATTTGCCGCTTGCTGCCCAATCAAATTTACCGCCATCAACTATAACTCCACCAACTGCAGCTCCATGTCCTCCAATAAATTTGGTTGCAGAATGAATAACTACATCTGCACCGTATTCTATTGGTCTTACAAGGTATGGTGTTCCAAATGTATTATCTAAAATAAGAGGTATTTCATTCTCATGAGCAATATTTGCCACAGCTTCTATATCTAAAATATTAATTCTCGGATTGCCTATTGTTTCCCCATAAACTGCTTTAGTTTTAGGGGTAATAGCCTTTCTAATATTTTCAGGATCATCTGGATCTACAAATATTACATTGATCCCAAGTTTCTTTAAAGTCACTTTAAATAATTCATAAGTTCCACCATATAGTGTGCTGACTGATACTATTTCATCCCCAGAATTGGCTACATTAAGTATGGAGTATAAAATTGCTGCCATTCCTGATGATGTAGCAAGGGCTGCAGAGCCCCCTTCAAGGGCTGCTATTCTCTGTTCAAATACATCCTCAGTAGGGTTCATTATTCTACCATACACATTTCCAGGTCTCTTCAATTGGAAAAAGTCTGCAGCTTCATCTGCATCCTTAAAAACAAAGGATGTAGTCTGATAGATTGGAACTGCCCTTGCACCAGTAGTTGGATCTGGTACTTGACCTGCATGTACCTGTAATGTTTCAAATGATAATTTTTTTTCACTCATTATATATTCCTCCTTGATATTTTTGTATCAGATATTCTTTATTTATTATTTTTGAAGTTTTTAACATCTTGCACGAAACTTCTTGTTTATAATCTAAAGAAAAGTAAAAATAAAAATCTTCTTGTAAGATAAGTTACAAGAAGATTTTCTTCATGCTTCTCATCTTCCAGGTTTCACACCTGCTGGAATTAGCACCGTTGAACAATAAAAGATCATTCAGGTTGCCGGGCATCATAGGGCCAGTCCCTCTGCCTCTCTGGATAAGAAGTTCCGTATTCGATTGAAAAAATAATAACAGATATATATAATACTTGTCAATAGAAAAATCAAAAAAAATAATTATTTTTTATTTTTTGAGAGTGAAACATTGTAAAAATGTTGACAAGCAATATTAAAATATTTATTATGAAAAAAGAATAAATACATAATTTAAAGTTATATGGATAAATAATTAATGTTTTATTGCATAAATATAAGATTATAGTTTAATCAGGTATAGAGTACTTGGGAAAAGAGGAGACATAATGAATTTTAAAAATTTAGTAGATAAATTCAACAATAGATTTATTTTTTTTGATGGAGCTATGGGAACAATGCTTCAAAAAGCGGGACTTAAATTAGGAGAATTACCAGAGGTACTTAATATTACAAATCCTGAAATAATAAGTGGGATACATAGAAAGTACTTAGATGCAGGAGCAGATATTATAACAACCAACACTTTTGGAGCTAATGAATTAAAATATGATTCTTCTGATTACACCATAGAAGATGTGATTTCAGCTGGAGTAAAACTTGCAAAACAGGAAGCAGGAAATAAATTAGTGGCTTTTGATATAGGGCCTATTGGAAAGATTATGGAACCTACAGGAAATTTAAGCTTTGAGAGTGCATATAAATTATTTAAGAATCAAATTGTTATAGGTGAAAAGTCTGGTGCGGATGTGGTCCTAATAGAAACTATGACTGACTTGTATGAGGCAAAAGCAGCTGTCCTTGCAGCAAAGGAAAATAGTAGTCTTCCTATATTTTGTACAATGACATTTCAGGAAGATGGAAGAACTCTTATGGGTACAGATGCTAAAACTATGGTATTTGTACTTGAAGCTTTAGGGGTTGATGTTCTTGGGGTTAACTGTTCTTTAGGACCTAAAGAGCTTCAAGGAATTGTGGAAGAAATTTTGAAGTATTCTTCTATACCGGTTATGGTGCAGCCTAACGCAGGACTTCCAAGGTATGATGGGGAAAATACAATTTATGATATATCCCCTGAAGATTTTGCAGAGAATGTGTTAACCATGGCTCAAAAAGGGGTTAGAGTTTTAGGAGGATGTTGTGGTACTACTCCAGAATTTATAAGAATGTGTAGAAAGGATTTAGAAGGGTTAACACCTTTGAATATAAAAGAAAAGCATTATACAGCAGTGTGTTCTGCTACAGATACGGTCATAATAGGTGAAAAAGTAAAAATTATTGGAGAAAGAATTAATCCTACAGGGAGAAGTATTTATAAAAAGGAGTTAAAAGAAGGAAGTATCAATTATATACAAAAAGAGGCTATCATGCAAAAGGAAGAAGGAGCGAATATACTTGGAGTAAATGTGGGACTTCCAGAGATTAATGAAGTTGAAATTATGAAAAAGGCAATTAGAGCAGTACAGAAAGTAGTTCAATTGCCCCTCAGTATAGATAGTCCTGATCCGGAAGTTCTAGAAGCCGGAATAAGAATGTATAATGGAAAACCTGTGATAAACTCTGTAAATGGAAGTAAAAAATCTATGGAAGAAGTATTTCCTATAGTAAAAAAATATGGAGGATGTGTTATAGCACTTACCATAGATGAAAGGGGAATACCTCATACCGCAGAAGAAAGAGTAAAAATTGCAGAAAAAATAATTGAAACTGCAAGTATTTATGGTATTAATAAAAAGGATATAATAATAGATTGTCTAACTTTAACTGTGTCTGCCCAACAAAAAGAAGTATTAGAGACAATAAAAGCTATAAAAATGGTAACAGAAAAGTTTAGAGTAAAAACTGTTTTGGGAGTAAGTAATATATCTTTTGGACTTCCAAACAGAAGTATACTAAATAGAACTTTTCTTGCTATGGCACTGCAGGCAGGATTGAATTTACCAATAATGAATCCCGCAGATGAGTCTATGAAAGAGGTTATAGCTGCTTTTGAAGTCCTTACCAACATAGATAGAGAAGGAAAAGAATATGTAATTAAATATGGAAATAAATCTAAAGATGAAAAGCTAAAAAGAGAAGGTAATAGTCCCCTTAAAAATGCAGATAATAATTTAAAAGATCTTAAACAATTGATTATTGATGGAATTGAAGATGAAGCTGAAGCTATGACAACGGAGCTTTTAAAGAATAAGAAAGCACTTGAAATAGTAAATTCTTATATAATTCCTGCATTAGATGAAGTGGGAAAACAGTATGAATTGCAGGATATATTTTTACCTCAACTTATACAGTCGGCGGAAACTGTAAAAAAATCTTTTGAAATAATAAAAGATAATATGTTGAGCAGCGGACAGAAAAATTTAGAAAAGGGCACTATAGTATTAGCTACAGTAAAAGGTGATATACATGATATAGGGAAAAATATAGTCAAAGTGCTGCTTGAAAATTATGGTTTTGAAGTTATAGACCTAGGAAGAGATGTAGATATAGATAATATAGTAAATGCTATAAGAGATAATAATATAAAATTAGTTGGATTAAGTGCACTTATGACCACTACTGTAGCTAGCATGAAAAAAACTATAGAAGCTATAAAAGAAAATAACCTTAACTGTAAGATCGTAGTAGGGGGAGCGGTGTTGAATCAGAATTATGCAGATATGATAGGAGCAGACTATTATGCTAAAGATGCCAGAGAAGCTGTTAAAATAGCAGAAGAGGTATTTTTAATTTAAAATTCATCTAAGGATATGGTTAAAATTATATTAAATTAAATCTTTTTATAGAATATTTTTTTAGATTAATATAAAATAGTTATGAAAGTAAAATCATATAAAAGCTGATTTGGAGAGATAAGAAATGAGTCAAAGAGCTAATCAAAAAAGTGTAAAATATGTACCTGAAATAAGAGGGACACTTAGAGATCATATGATAAATCTGCCTCTTGTAATTAGGGAAGCCAGTGGAATAAATATTTTTGGAAAGAGAATAAAATCTCTTGCATTCACTACAGATATAGCAGTTATAAAAAATATAAATGCAGATGCAATTTTAGCAGTTTATCCTTTTACTCCACAGATAGTTATAAGTGAAGCCTTAGTTGCAGTCTCTGATGTGCCAATATTTTGCGGCGTAGGAGGGGGACTTACTATGGGAAAGAGGGTTGTAAATCTGGCATTAAATGCTGAATTTACAGGAGCCATGGGAGTAGTGGTAAATAGTCCCACATCTAATGAGGTTATAAGGGCGGTTAGAGACTCTATTGACATTCCTATTGTAGTTACAGTAGTATCCGAGCGGGATGATATTGAGATGAGAATAAAATCAGGAGCTTCCATACTAAATGTATCTGCTGGTAAAAATAGTGCAGAGCTCGTGAAAAAGATAAGAGAAAATTATAAAGAGTTTCCTATAATAGCTACGGGCGGAAAAACCGAAGATAGTATTAGGGAAACAATACAGGCAGGTGCAAATGCTATTTCTTATACTCCACCTTCAACTGCAGAATTATTTAAGGAAAGTATGGAAAGGTATAGAGATGCTTATTAAAAGTTGCACTTATATTAAATAATATTATTTAATATAAGTGCAACTTTTATTTAAGTATAAAATATATTTAAAAAAATGAAGAAGGTATTGAATAATTATAATAATATATGTATAATTATTTATGTACTTAACCTAAGGAGTTAAAGTTTAATTATTTTTAGAGAAGGGGAGAAATAATGAAAAATTTTAAAAAGGCAATTATTTCATTAGTAATGATCATTTTTACAGTTGCCTTATTCACAGGCTGTGGCAACAGCAGCAGTAATGAGACACAAAATTCTCTTGAAAAGGTAAAAAAAGCAGGGGTTTTAAAAATAGGATTGGAAGATTCTTTTCCTCCAATGGAATTTAGGGATAGTAAAAATACTCTTCAGGGATTTGATGTGGACATGGCAAGTGCCATAGGAAAGAAACTTGGAGTAAAAACTGAATTTATAAGTACTGATTTTAGCGGTATAATTTTAGCACTAAACTCTGGTAAGTTTGATGCTATAATATCTGGAATGAGTATAACAGATGAAAGAAAGAAAAATATAGATTTTTCAGAAGCATATGTAATGGCAGGACAAATTGTGGTTGTTAAGGACGAAAATACAGAAGTAAAAAATGTGAGTGATTTGAAAGGTAAAACTGTAGGGGTGGAACTTGGAACAACAGGTGAAAAATCTGCATCGAAATTAAGCGGATTAAAAGAAGTCAAAAAATATGATAAGGCTACAGAAGCACTCCAGGATCTTGCAGCAGGTAGAATCGATGCTGTAATAATTGACGAACCTGTAGGAAGATACTATATGACAAATGCATCAAAAAATGGAAAATATAAAGTGTTAAGTGAAAAACTCACTAGTGAACCAATGGGCATAGGATTTAGAAAAGGTGATAAGGAACTAGAAGAAGCAGTACAAAAGGCAGTAAATGAGTTAAAAAAAGATGGAACAATGTCTAAAATCTCAACTAAATGGTTTGGGGAAGACATATATAAATAAATATATGCAAAAGGAAGTGTATGAAAGCAGTGGACGTGGGATTTATTAAAGACATATTACCTATCCTATTAAAGGGCAGTGTAATGACCATAGAACTTACAGTTATTACTTTGATACTTGGGACTATTCTTGGAATATTTTTAGCACTTTTAAAATTATCTAAAAATATGGTACTAAGAATTATATCAAGTATTTATACATGGGTATTTAGAGGTACTCCATTACTACTTCAATTATTTTTCTTTTACTATGGGTTACCTTTTGTGGGGATAGAACTTAAACCTTTTTCGGCGGCTGTATTGGGTCTTGCATTAAATTGTGGTGCCTATATGGCAGAGATAATAAGAGGTGGAATACAATCTATACACAAAGGGCAGTTTGAAGCAGCCAAAGCTTTAGGTTTCAGTTATGGAGAGACCATGAGAAGGATAATATTACCTCAAACCTGGAAAGTTATAATACCTCCAGTGGGAAATGAATTTATAGCTATATTGAAAGATACTTCATTAGTATCCACTATAGCAATGGTTGAACTTATGAGATCAGCTCAGCAGATATATGCAAGCAGTTTTGATCCCATATCTGTATTTTTTACAGCAGCGGTTTTATATCTTATAATGACAACTATGTTTACAACTGTATTTTCAGCATTTGAGAAAAAATTAGCTGTTTATAGTTAATAGTAAAATATAATTGGAGGTATAATTATATGGAAAATATAATTCTGAATAATTATGAAGATTCAGATAAATTAGAATATATGATAGAAGGAATAAATTTAACTAAAAGTTTTAATAATTTAACAGTTTTTAAGGATTTGAATATAAAGGTAAAAAAAGGAGAAGTTCTGGTAGTGATAGGGGCATCAGGATCAGGTAAAAGTACTCTTTTAAGATGCTTGAATCACCTAGAGGATTTAGACAGTGGAACCGTAATTATAGAAGGGGAAGAATTAAATCCAAAGGATAAAAAAATACTTAGAAAAATAACTACCAAGATGGGCATGGTATTTCAAAGCTTTAATCTGTTTCCTCACATGACTGCTATTGAAAATGTTATGGAAGCTCCTTTGATAGTTAAAAAGGAAAAGAAGGCAGTGGTACTTGAAAGAGCCAAAAAACTTTTGAATAAAGTTGGACTTGGAGATAAAATGGACTATTATCCATCTAAGCTTTCAGGAGGGCAACAGCAAAGAGTTGCTATAGCAAGGGCTCTTGCTATGAATCCAGATATAATGTTGTTTGACGAGCCCACATCAGCACTTGATCCGGAACTTGTGGGAGAAGTTTTGAATGTAATGAAAGATCTGGCCAGAGATGGAATGACCATGGTGGTTGTAAGTCATGAAATGGGTTTTGCTAAAGAAGTTGCAGATAGAGTTATATTCATGGATGGTGGGAAAATAGTTGAGCAGGGTACTCCTGAAGAAATATTTTCCAATCCTAAAGAGGCCAGAACAAAAGCTTTCTTGGATAAGGTTATAAAATAGTTTTTGAAATAACCTACTAGGGGGTTCATGAATTATAGTTTTTAGAGAAAATAATATTAATTAAAGAAAGAGTAGTTATTGAGTTTAACTAGCTATTGGTATAGTATATAAAAAATTTTGATATAATTTGGAGGTCTGATTTATGAAAGATAAAGTTGTATTGGCATATTCAGGAGGACTTGATACCTCAATTATTATTCCTTGGCTTAAGGAAAATTATGATTTGGATGTTATTGCTGCTTGTATAGATGTGGGACAAGATGATGACATGGAGGCAGTAAGAAATAAGGCAATAAAAACTGGGGCAGTTAAAGTATATATTGAAGATGTGAAGGAAGAGTTTGTAAGGGATTATTTATTTAGTGCGGTAAAAGCTCATATATTGTATGAAGATGCATATTTACTTGGAACTTCTCTTGCAAGACCCCTTATGGCAAAAAGATTGGTAGAAATAGCCCATGCAGAAGGAGCTAAATATATAGCTCATGGATGTACTGGGAAAGGTAATGATCAGGTGCGTTTTGAAGTAGGGGTAGCAAGTTTTGATCCTAAATTGGGTATAATAGCACCATGGAGAATATGGGATATAAAATCTAGAGAAGATGCCATAGATTATGCAAATTCTAAAGGGGTAGAAGTACCTGTAACTAAAGAAAAAATATATTCAAATGATAAAAATATATGGCATGTAAGCCATGAAGGAGGAGACTTAGAAGATCCTAAAAATGAACATAAAAGCAGCATGTATTTTATGACTACTCCTCCAGAAAAAGCAAAAGATGAGGTTTCTTATGTAGAACTGTATTTTGAGCAGGGCATTCCTAAAAAGCTGGATGGAAAAGAATTGCCTCCTGTAGAAATGATGCAAGCTCTTAATAAATTA
Organism: Clostridium kluyveri; assembly: GCF_001902295.1. Taxonomy (NCBI): domain Bacteria; kingdom Bacillati; phylum Bacillota; class Clostridia; order Eubacteriales; family Clostridiaceae; genus Clostridium; species Clostridium kluyveri. The sequence goes on from NZ_CP018335.1 coordinate 1,234,798, forward strand.
GGTGGAGAAAATGGAATTGGAATAGTAGATATGGTAGAAAATAGATTAGTCGGTATGAAATCAAGAGGCGTCTATGAAACACCAGGGGGAACAATATTATATGCTGCCCATGCTGCTCTTGAAAGATTGACTATAGATAAGAATACAGCACATTATAAGCAAATGATATCTCAAAAATATGGAGAACTTGTATATGATGGGTTATGGTTCAGTCCTTTAAAAGAAGCACTAGATGCTTTTGTAGAAGTTACTCAAAAGAATGTAACAGGAAGTGTAAAGTTAAAGCTTTATAAGGGAAATGTTATGGTGGCTGGAGTGGATGCGCCATATGCACTATATGATGAGGACATTTCATCTTTTGGTGCAAGTGAATTATATGATCATAAAGATGCTGAAGGATTTATTAAAATATTTAGTCTTCCATATAAAATTAAAGCTATGATAGAAAAGGAGAAAGGAAATTAGGTTATGAAGCTTTGGGGCGGGAGATTTAAAAAATCTGAAAGTAAACTTATGGAGGATTTTAATAGTTCTCTAAGTTTTGATAGACAACTTTACAGGGAAGACATAGAAGGAAGTATGGTTCATGTTAAAATGCTTGCTAAATGTAATATCTTATCTAGTGAAGAAAGTAAAGCTATATTAAGTGGACTAGAATCTATATTAAAAGATATAGAGGAAGGTAAACTTGAGGTAGAAGGAGATTATGAGGATATACATAGCTTTGTGGAAATTAATTTAATAGAAAGAATAGGACAGGTAGCAAAAAAATTACATACTGCCAGAAGTAGAAACGACCAAGTAGCATTGGACTTTAGATTATATGCTAAGAGAAAAGCCCTAGAGGTAGTTGAAAATATAGAGTATCTTCAGGATATAATAGAAAATCTTGGGGATAAAAATAATGTAATAATGCCGGGATATACTCACCTTCAGAGGGCACAGGTAGTAACTTTTAAACATCATATAATGGCATATTACCATATGTTTAAAAGAGACAGGGAGAGAATATTAAATGCCATTTGTATCATGGATGAGAGTCCTCTAGGATGCTGTGCATTAGCAGGAACTACTTATGACATAGATAGAAATTTTACTGCTCGAGAATTGGGATTTAAAAAACCTGTAGATAATTTTTTAGATGGTGTAAGTGACAGGGATTATGTTATAGAGTTGATATCAGATTTTTCTATAATAATGATGCATTTAAGTCGTTTAAGTGAAGAACTTATATTATGGAGCAGTAAAGAATTTAATTTTATACAAATAGATGATGAATTTTCCACAGGAAGCAGCATAATGCCTCAAAAGAAGAATCCTGATGCTGCAGAACTTATAAGAGGCAAAACTGGGAGAGTATACGGGTCACTCGTGTCACTGCTAACTACTATGAAAGGTATTCCTCTTGCCTATAATAAAGATATGCAGGAAGATAAAGAACAGCTTTTTAACTCCTTAGATACTGTATTAAGCTGTTTGAAGATTATGAGTGGTATGCTCTCCACATTAAAAGTCAATGAAAAAAACACCTTTAATGCAGTTAAAAGGGGATTTTTAAATGCCACAGAAGCAGCAGATTATTTAGTTAATAAAGGTATGGCATTTAGGGATGCACATAAGGTGATCGGTGAAATTGTGCTGTATTGTGAAGATAAGAATAGAGCCATAGAAGATCTTTCTTTAGATGAGCTAAAAAAATTCAGTTCTCTTTTTGAAGAGGATGTATATGATTTTATAGATTATAAGAATACAATAAATAGAGGAATAAAAAGAAATTTAAAATAATAGCACTCTAAAAAAGTGGAAAACTTGTTTGAAAAGTTTTCCACTTTTTTAGAGTAAATAATTTCTTTAACAACTATTTAACTTCACCTGCATCCCTTGTATCTCTGGAAGTTCTTTCTTTTCCGAAAAATGAAAGAGCATATAATCCTCCAAGACCTACAAGAGCATATAGTACTCTAGTGAAAGTAGACATTGTTCCAAATAGTGCTGCTATAAGATCAAATCTAAAAAATCCAATTAGTCCCCAATTTAGAGCACCTATTACAACTAATACTAGTGCAATAATATCTAGTGTTTTCATATTTACATCTCCTTTTTATTTTATATAAAATATTGTGCCCGTATTTATTATTTCCATATTCTTAAAATTTATAAGTTAAAATAAAAAGAAGATAAAAAACTAGTGCTCGCTGTCTAAGATATCTATATTTAAACTTCTATCTACAGGCTGGAAAAGAGATATGATGGTATCTGTTCTCTGTACTCCATCTACAGATTGTATTTTATTCATAAGTAAATTTTGCAGGTCAGTTATATTTTTACAAATAACTTTTATAAATATTGAATATTCTCCAGTAGTATAATGAATCTCTACAATTTCTTTTATGTTTTCCAATTGTTCTAGGGTCTCTTTAAAAGATTTAGCTTTGTCAAGATATATGCCGATAAAACCAGATACATCATATCCTATTTTAGAGTTGTCAATTATAAGTTTGGTACCTTTAATTATATGCATATCCTGCATTTTTTTCATTCTAACATGTATGGTTCCACCGCTTACATGACATTTTCTAGCTATTTCTAGAAAAGGAGTTCTTGAGTCCTTTAAAAGAATGTCAAGAATTTGAAGGTCCAAATCATCTAACCCGTTAATTTTTAAGCTCAATTTATATTTCCTCCTTTTTAAAATCTATTAAAATCAATTTAATTTTTTAATAAAATTTACATTAATATAATTTGCTATAGTTTAAATGTATAACAATCCTATAATAACATTATATCAGAAACTTTATCAAATTAATAATTTTAAACGTTATCATTGGCAAATAATTTCTAATTGTTCAATGGCAACTAGCTGTATTTGATAAATAAGTAAATTATTATAATATTAATTAGTAATATTGTAATTTATACAAAAAAGTATTATTATATTGTTAAAGAAATTAAAAGCAAAAAATAAATGGTTTATCCGAATATTGAAGGGAGCTTTTATATATGAAAACGTATGTATTAAAAGATGAGAATGAAAGAGAATTAAAACTTTTAGATGAAGCAATTGAAAAAATCAAAAGGGAAAAATTACCTAATATACTTAAAATACAACAAGCAATATTAAGGTCAGTAGATGATTATATGTATAAAAATGAAGTAGTAAGGCTTTTACCTAATATGATATCTCCTATAACAGATCCTCTCTGCCATAGTGTAGAAGATTGTGATTTTACTTATGGAGGCCAAAAGTTCAATGTTACAAAATCCATGATATTTCATAAGCAACTGGCTTTATCAAGTCCGTATTTACAGAAGATATATATTGTATCTCCAAATGTAAGGCTTGAACTTCCAGAAAGAGGAGACGTAAGGCATTTATTTGAATTTACCCAAGTGGATTTTGAGTTTAAAGATGCAACTATGGATACCATATTTGGATTCATGGAAGGATTAATAGAGCAAGCATTTTCCTATATAAAAGAAGAGTGCAAAGAAGAATTTAAAAAATTGGGAATAGGAACTTCTCATTTAGATGTATCAGGTCCTTTTGAAAGGCATACTACTCAAGAGTTAAAGGCTAAGTATGGAGAAGACTTTGAAGCTCTTGCTTCAAAAGAAGCAGCTAGACCTTTTTGGCTGATAAATCACAAGAGAGAGTTTTATGATGCTGAAGACCTAGAAAATAAGGGAACATATAAAAATTATGATTTAATATGGCCTATGGGTTATGTAGAGGGATTGAGCGGAGGAGAAAGAGAATATAAATATGATAGGATTATAACAAGAATGAGAGAAGCAGGTATGGATGAACAGTCTATGAAAGATTATATTGAGCTGGCTAAAAGAGGAGAAATTCCTAAAACAGCTGGGGCCGGATTTGGAGTTGAAAGAATGACTAGATTTGTTTGCCAGCAGGATGATATTGATGAAGTCACTGTATTTAGTAGAAAGCCAGGAAAAGGTAAATATATATTTTAAACAAAAGCTGTCTTCAAATAAAGATTTGAGACAGCCTTTTTAATGTATAAAAGACTGCTGTTATTTATTTTTTTACGTTTAAAGTATATAATAATATAAGAATGTATAAATTAAAGGAGGAAATAAAATGCCTTCATGGTTAAATATAGCTTTACAAGTGCTGGTTATGACGGTACTTGTGATAATTTTTTATAAATTATTAAAATCTCATATACTACATAAATTTTATCCTAACAAATGGCTGATTCTCATACTGGCCATAGGTGCATTTTTTTTGCCGCCTGTGATTTCAGCTTATTTTAAGTATAATCTAAATGGTACCATATGGCAGTATATTTCTTCTGCAGTGTTTTTAATCTTGTTTTTATGGTTTGTAGATTTGAAAAATGGCGGTATATATAAAAATGGAGGAAAATCTTCCAAGGGTAAAGATATAAAGATAAGGCCCAAAGCTAAACCCAATAGAGCAAATAGGGGAAAATAATAAGTTTACGATACTTTTATACTAGGAGCAAATTGGCTATAATTTAAGCAGGTATGATTTACTTTAATAAAATACTAATTTTCGAGGGAGTGAGGGTTTATGATAAGAAAATTCAAATACTATATGCCAGAATTGGATGAAAGTTGTTTTATAGCAGACAATGCAGAGGTTATAGGGAAAGTTAAACTTTGTGAAGATGTAAGTATATGGTTTGGTGCTGTGCTTAGGGGAGATTTAAATCATATATATGTGGGGAAAGGAAGTAATGTACAGGACAATTGTACTATACATACAAGCCTAGACAAAAATCCTACGGAGATAGGAGAGTATGTTACCATAGGTCATAATGCCATAGTACATGGAGGAAAGATTGGAAATTATTCTTTAATAGGTATGGGTTCCATAATTTTAGATAATGCAGAAATTGGAGAAGAGACTATTATAGGAGCAGGAAGCCTTGTGACTCAAAATAAAAAAATACCTTCAGGAGTACTGTGTATGGGTTCTCCGGCAAAAGTCATAAGGAAACTTACTATAGAGGAAAAAAAGTTTTTAAGGCATTCTGCAGAGGAGTATATTAGACAATCTAAAAGTTATAAACAATATATAATAGTATAAATTGAATGTAGAAGGTTTTAAATATAATTTAGTCACCTATTTTATCACAAAAGTATAGATATATATTAACATAAATAATTTAGGAGATTAAATATGCCCATTTTCAAATTAGGATCTAGAGGCACTGAAGTTATGCATATACAGGCAACTCTAAAAAAGATAGGATATAATCCCGGAGCAATAGATGGAATATATGGTACAGATACTAAAAAAGCAGTGGAAATTTTTCAGAGGAATCATGGCTTAATTGTAGATGGAATAATAGGACCTAATACTTATAGAATTTTAAGAAGTTTTATGTTAGGATATGATATGTATACCATTAGAACAGGGGATACTCTGTACAGCATAGCTAAAAAATATGGAACTGACGTGTATGACATAATAGTAGCGAATCCTGGGATAGAACCTTTTCAATTGGTTCCAGGTGTACAAGTCAAGGTACCTTATAATATAGATGTGGTAGATACAAATATAGATTACACCTACAATATATTGGAAATGGATCTTATGGGATTAGAAGCTAGGTATCCCTTTATAACTGTTGGCAGCATAGGAGAAAGTGTACTTGGAAAACAACTTTATTATGTGAAACTTGGTGTAGGCTCAAATGAAGTATCATATAATGGAGTTCATCATTCATTGGAATGGATAACGGCTCCACTTTTAATGAAATTTATAGAAAATTTTGCCAGAGCATACAGCCGAGGAGAGAATATAAGGGGATATAATATAGGAGATATATGGAGAAATAGTAGTATATATATAGTTCCTATGGTAAATCCTGATGGAGTAGAACTTGTTTTAAACGGATTAAGTAGGAATAATCCTTTTTACTATGATTTAAAAAGATGGAATAATGGTAGTGAAGATTTTTCTAAAGATTGGCAGGCCAATAATAGAGGGGTAGATATTAATCATAATTATAATGCCATGTGGCAGCTTTCAAAAGAAGCAGAAGCTTCCTATGGGGTGTATGGACCTGGACCTACCAGATACTCAGGACCTTATCCTGTATCGGAACCTGAGACAAAGGCTATGGTAAGATTCACAAATAGCCATAATTTTAGATTGGTATTAGCATATCATAGTCAAGGAGAAGTTATTTACTGGCAGTATGGTGAAGTAACTCCTTCAGAGTCAAGAAGAATAGGAGAGTTGTTTGCTAAAGCCAGTGGTTATTCTTTAGAAGAAACTACGGGAATAGCATCTTATGCGGGATATAAAGACTGGTTTATACAAGATCATAGGAGACCTGGATTTACTATAGAAGTAGGCAAAGGAAAAAACCCCCTTCCTATAAGTCAATTTGATAAAATATATGAGGATAATGAGGAAATACTTTTGCTTGCATCTGTAATATGATGTATTCCACCTCTTCAGGTGGAATACATAGGGATTTAAATACAATTATCAAATGATTCAGGTGGAGGTTGCTATAGAGAGATGATTATATCCCACTTTGAAGAAGATAGGAGTATTAGCTAATTACCACCCTTGGAAAAATTTTATTTGTATATATCTACTAAAAGGCCACTTATATCATCAATAGTAGCAGCTACATTTAAATTTTCCTTCTGTTCGTTCATTAATAGTTCAGTAAGTTCTTCCAGTTTTCTGTCTATAGTATCTACGGTTATAAAATATTGTGTTTGCCAAAAGCTTATATCCTTTTTTACATTATACATATACTTTAATACTGACTCCAGATATTCTTGTATCATCTTTTTGTAACTTCTAACGTCTGCATAACATTTTGTTATGGATAGTCTATTTCCCTTTTTTTTAATATTATCGAACATGTTTTTTAGTTCTTGTTCTGACTTTTTTTCCATCTGAGAATTAAAGCTTTGAGAAAAATCCTTTTTTATTTTTATACTTTTATTCTTAGAAGAAGGGGCAGAAGATCTACCGATTCTAGAAACTTCCATAATTTACCTCCGTGCTTTTATTAGAATATACTTATAAATTATTATATATAATATTTTCATAAAAATATAGTGAATTATATTAAAAATTATATCAAAAATAAAGTTAATCTGTAATAATTATTTGAAATAAGTATAAGATTATACTAAGTTCAAAAAATACAATAAAGGGTAGGTGATTTTATGTGGTTCAAAAAAAGTGTTCAGGAGGTAATACAGGAATTAGATACAGATTCTATAAATGGTATTACTAGTGAAGAAGCAAAAATTAGAATAGAAAAATATGGACAAAATAAATTAGCAGAAAAAAAGAAAAAGTCAATTTTAATACTTTTATTTGAACAGATAAACGATGTTCTTATATATATACTTTTGGCTGCGGCAGTAGTTTCTGCATTACTTAATGAAATAAGTGATGCAATTATAATAGGTATTGTAATTATACTAAATGCAGTTATAGGTTTGGTTCAGGAGTCAAAAGCAGAAAAAGCACTGGAATCTTTAAAAAAGCTTTCTGTACCTAAGGCACTGGTGAAAAGAGATGGAAAAATTATAGAAATTTCTTCAGAAGATGTAGTGCTTGGGGATATAGTAATTTTAGATGCAGGTAAATATGTTCCCTGTGATTTAAGGTTAATAGAAAGTGCAAATTTGAAAATAGAAGAATCAGCATTAACAGGAGAATCTGTACCTTCGGAAAAATATGCAGAGGATACCTTAAAAGAAGATGATGTAGCCCTTGGAGATCAGAGAAATATGGCTTTTATGTCTACATTGGTTACTTATGGCAGAGGAGTAGGAGTAGTTGTAGCTGCAGGTATGGACACAGAAATAGGGAAAATAGCCAAAATGCTTCATGACGATAGTAAAAATTTGACTCCTCTTCAGAAAAAATTGGCACAGCTTGGGAAAATGTTAGGTTTTGTAGTACTTATAATTTGTATTCTTATGTTTTTTGTAGCTGTGATTCAAAAGAGAGATTTATTCGAAATGTTTTTAACTGCTATAAGTCTTGCTGTAGCTGCTATTCCAGAAGGACTTCCAGCTATGGTTACCATAGTACTTGCAGTTGGGGTACAGAGAATGATAAAGAAGAATGCCATAGTGAGAAAGCTTCCTGCTATAGAGACATTGGGGTCTGTAAATATAATATGTTCTGACAAGACTGGAACCCTAACTCAAAATAAAATGACAGTTACAAAGTTTTATGCGGATGATACCTTAGATAATATTCTAAAGTTAGATGCAAATAATTTTATACATAAGAGACTTATAGAAAATATGGTGCTTTGTAATGATGCTACTTATTCAGAGGATTCACAAACAGGGGATCCAACAGAAATTGCACTTTTAGAACTTGGCTTTAAGTTTAATATATTTAAAGATAGTGAAAGTAAAGCCCATATCAGGGCAAATGAAATACCTTTTGATTCTGATAGGAAGCTTATGACCACTTTAAATGAATATGGGGATAAGTATCATGTGATTACAAAAGGTGCAGTAGATAACTTAATAAAAATCTGCAGTTATATGTATTTGGGAGGTCATGTAGTAGATTTTACAGAAGAATTAAAATCTAAAGTAATAAAAGCTTCTGATTCAATGTCAAAAGATGCTCTTAGAGTACTTGCAACTGCAGTTAAGGTGGAGGATTCATCAGATATTAAAATTGATTCCATGGAAAGTGAATTGATATTTGTAGGACTTGTGGGAATGATAGATCCACCTAGAGAAAATGTAAAAAAATCCATAGAAGAATGTAAAAACTCTGGTATAAGAACTGTTATGATTACAGGGGATCATAAAAATACTGCCTATGCCATAGCAAAAGAACTGAGTATAGCAGAAGATAGTTCACAGGTAATACTGGGAGCTGAATTTGATAGAATGCCAGAAGATGAGGTGGTGGATAGGATTGATAATTTAAGAGTTTTTGCAAGAGTGTCTCCAGAGCATAAGGTAAGAATAGTTAAGGCTTTAAAGCAAAAAGGGAATATAGTATCTATGACTGGAGATGGCGTAAATGACGCACCATCTTTAAAGGCTGCAGATATAGGAGTAGCTATGGGTATTACAGGAACAGATGTGGCAAAAGGTGCCTCTGATATGATACTTACAGATGATAACTTTTCAACTATTGTGGAAGCTGTAAAGGAAGGAAGAAATATATACAGTAATATAAGAAAATCTATAACATTTCTTCTTTCCTGTAATATAGGAGAGATAATAGCTTTATTTATAGGAATAATCTTAGGGTGGCCTGCGGTCTTAAGACCTATTCATCTTCTATGGGTGAATCTCATAACAGATAGTCTGCCAGCTTTGGCATTGGGAGTAGATCCAGATGATCCTGATATAATGAAAGAAAAACCTAGAGATCAAAAAGAAGGATTATTTTCAGGAAGAAATGGTACTTTCTTAATAGGAAATGGTATTTTAATAGGTATAATTACCTTGTTCGCCTTTTATATAGGAATTAAAATATATCCAAATTCTGTTACACATGCACAGACTATGTCTTTTGTAGTACTCAGTATATCTCAATTAATCTATACTTTAAGCATAAGACATAATAAAAAATCCATATTTGAAATTGGGGTTTTTACCAATAAATATTTAATAGGGGCTATAATTTTAGGTATAATACTTCAGAATATAGTTATTACAGTGCCTTTCTTAGCTTCAGTATTTAAAGTATTTACTCTTACACCAAATGACTGGATGTTTGTTATTCTCCTGTCACTTATACCTCTCATTATAAATGAAATTGCAAAAATAATTTATAATAAAATAGAACGAAAGTAATAATCTATTTCTAAGCTTTAAGAATATTTAATTTTTAAAGCTTAGAAATTTAAAAAATCTCTTAGAGCTTTTTCAGTTTTGTGCCTTTCTCATCCTGTGTTATTAAGTTTCTTTTCATAAGTCCGCCTAAGGCATTTTTAAAGTAATTTTTACTTTCATGAAAAACACGTTTTATATCTTCAGGAGAACTCTTGTCATTATAAGGCATAAAACCATTATGATTTTTCAGATAATTTAAAATAGATTCTTCCAGAGATATTCTTTCATATTTGGGTGTTTTTCTTGGAGTAAGACTCAGCTTGCCGTCTTCATATATGTTCTTTATCCTGAGCTTTAGTTCATCACCGGGATAAAGATTCATGTAATATTCATTTTTTAGTATTACACCCCTATAAACATTATCCACAGCTATCATGGCACTGTCGTTAGTTTGAAATCCATAGACTATACCAGTTACTTCAGAACCTATGGTATATTTTTGTTCTATTTGTTCTGGTTTAGTATCAGTTATTGTAAGGAGATATTTATCTATATCTGTGGTAGCTGCTATTCTGTTGGTTTTATCTAAATATATGTAAAAAAGATAATACTTTTCAGGAAGCAGTGGGTATTTTTGCTCTGAAAGGGGTACAAGAACATCTCTTTCCAGTCCTATGTCTATGAAGCTTCCAAAACTTGTATTTGATACTACCTTTAAATAAGCAAGGTTTTCTACGGTAGCTAAGGGAGCCTTTAAAGTGGCTATCAATCTGTCTTTTGAATCTTTGTATATAAAAGCATTTACCTCGTCTCCTACAGAGAGAAGATCTTCTTCATCGTTACTTTTTGGAAGAAGTATATCATCTTTAGTTTTACCAGTCTCCGCATCAAGATAATAACCAAAGGATGCTTTTCTCACTATTTTTAGAGTGTTGAATTTTCCTATAAGAACCAACTGTATTTCACTTCCTTTTTTATATTTTGTTCAAAGCTTATTATATACTATGTAAATGAAAAACTCCAACTTAGTTTTAAACTGAAGCTAAGAATACTGTATTTACACTTTTTATCTTTAAATCTATTTTGTAAATCGTATATGGAATCTTTATTCTTTGTTTGATAAAATTAAAATATAGCAAAGATGAATGAAAACTATGAAAAAGGGGTGTATTTTTAATATGCAGGTTAAATCCCAAAGTAGATTTTGCATTTAAGAAATTATTTGGAAGTCCCGAAAATAAAGACATATTAATTTCATTTATAAATTCAGTACTTTCGGAAATATAAAGCTCTGTTACCTTGGGAACAAATATTTTGTGTCTATACTTATAATGCATATAAGTATATAATAAGATTAGACTATTACCAAGGAGGAAGAAATATGTCATCAATGGATTTTATAAGGATAGCAGCAGCATGCCCCTTAACAAATGTAGCAGATATAGAATTTAATTTAAATAATATAAAGATATGTATAGATAAGGCTTTAACAGAAAAATCAAAACTTGTGGTATTTCCAGAGCTTTCTATGACATCCTATACCTGTGCAGATCTTTTTGAACAGCAATTGCTCCTGGAAAAATCCACAGAGGCTTTAAAAAATCTTTGTGATTATTCCAAGGATAAAGATATACTCATAGCAGTAGGAGCACCTCTTGCATTTAATTATTGTTTATATAATTGTGCATATATAATATTCGATGGTGAAATTTTAGGTGTTGTGCCTAAAAGCTATATTCCAAATTATGAAGAGTTTTATGAAAAAAGATGGTTTACAGAGGGGCTGCATATTATAGATGAAAGGGTGGATTTATATTTTCAAAAGGATATACCTTTTGGAGTGAATTTAATATTTACCTGTGGAAAGTTTAAATTTGCTTTTGAAATATGTGAGGACTTATGGGCTGTAATACCACCAAGCAGTTATTTAACTCTTATGGGTGCAAATATCATAGGAAATCTTTCTGCATCCAATGAAATCGTAAGCAAGTCTTTTTACAGGAGAAATCTGGTATCTTCCCAAAGTGCAAGATGTATGTGTTCCTATATGTATGTTTCGTCTGGAGTATTTGAGTCTTCTACAGATTTGGTATTTAGCGGAGACTTGTGCATTTGTGAAAACGGTACATTGTTAAAAGCCAATGAAAGATTTAATAGGGACAATGAAGTTGTTACTTCAATTGTAGATTTGGGTAGATTGAATAATCAAAGGTTGAAAAATGTGAGCTTTAGAGATAATGTAAAGAAATGTTCACAAAAGCCTGTAAATATAGAATTTCAATTTGAAAATTTAGATTGTGGAGAGTTTGATAGAAATATTGACAAACATCCTTTTGTACCCTCAAATGAAGATGAGAGAGAAGCAAGATGCAGAGAAATATTTAATATACAGACTTCAGCCCTTGCAAAAAGAGTGAGTCATACTAATTTAAAAAAGGCAGTTATAGGTATATCTGGAGGGCTTGATTCTACATTAGCACTGCTGGTTACAGTGAAAACTTTTGACGTTCTTAAAATTTCAAGGAAAAATATAATAACTATAACTATGCCGGGATTTGGAACTACAGACAGGACTTATAACAATGCGGTGAGCTTGTGTAAAAATTTAGGTACGGAATTTAGAGAAATAAACATAGTAGATGCTTGTCTTCAACATTTTAAGGATATTTCTCATGACAGAAATATACATGATGTAACCTATGAAAATGTTCAGGCAAGGGAAAGAACTCAAATTATAATGGATATAGCAAATAAAGAAGGGGGCCTTGCAATTGGTACAGGAGATCTGTCGGAACTTGCCCTTGGATGGTGTACTTATAATGGAGATCATATGTCCATGTATGGAGTAAATTGTTCTGTTCCTAAAACTCTTGTGAGATATTTAGTTAGATATGTTGCAGATAGGGAGGTTTCAAAAAATATAGGTGATATTTTAATAGATGTATTAAATACTCCTGTAAGTCCAGAACTTCTTCCTAAAGGAAAAGATGGTGAGATATCTCAAAAAACTGAAGATATAGTAGGACCTTATGAACTTCATGATTTCTTTTTATATTATTTTGTAAGACATAATTATTCCCACAAAAAGATATTATTTTTAGCAAAACATGCATTTAAAGATGACTATGATATTAGCACTATTGAGAAATGGCTTAATATGTTTATAAGGAGATTCTTTACTCAGCAGTTTAAGCGTTCTGCAATTCCAGATGGTCCTAAGGTGGGTACTGTAAGTTTATCTCCAAGAGGTGACTGGAGAATGCCTTCAGATGCCAGTTTTAATTTATGGCTTGAATAAAGAATAAACAATTTTAGTAGTGAAAGGAGGAAGTATGTATAATAGTATTATTTTATGGGTTATAATTGGAATAGTGGCCCTATCAGTAGACATAATAACAAGCAGCTTTCTATTTGTATGGTTTACGGTGGGAGCCATTGGAGCAATTATAGCTGAAATATTGAATTACCCCTTTATAACTCAGCTTATGGTATTTCTAGTAATTAGCGTAGTACTTATAGTTATTTGTTATCCAATAGTAAAGAAAAATATTAAAAAATATGTAAAACCTACTCCTCTCAGAGAAGAAACCTATGTGGGAAAGGAAATTGTTGTAGATGAAGAGATGGTTAAAAATAATGCTTTAAGGATTGATGGAGTTTACTGGAATATAAAAAATCAGGGAGATGCCTTAAAAAAGGGTGACATGGTGAAAGTAACTGCATTGGAGGGAAATAGATTAATTATAAAGAAAATATAAGCTGTGTATGCTAGGCAATGATTAATTATTTATAGTTTAAGGAGGATAAGTATCATGGGTACAATTGTAATTTTAATTATAGTTATAATTATTTTAGCAGCGGTGGTATCTTCTATTAAGATTGTAAATACTGGGTATGTTACAATTATAGAGAGACTGGGTCAATTTCACAGGACACTTGAACCAGGATGGCATTTCATAATTCCTTTCATTGATTTCGTAAGGAGAAAGGTTTCAACTAAGCAGCAGATACTTGATATTGAACCCCAAAGTGTTATAACCAAGGACAATGTAAAGATATCTATAGACAATGTTATTTTTTATAGAGTGTTAAGTCCAAAGGATGCTATATACAATATAGAAGATTATAGAGCAGGTATAGTTTTTTCAACTATTACCAACATGAGAAATATTGTAGGTAATATGACTTTAGATGAGGTGCTTTCAGGAAGAGATCAAATAAACGGAGAACTTTTAAGGGTGGTAGATGATATAACAGATGCCTATGGAATAAAAATATTGTCTGTAGAAATTAAAAATATTATGCCTCCTGCTGAAATACAACAGGCCATGGAAAAACAGATGAGGGCCGAAAGAGATAAAAGAGCTGTAATACTTCAAGCAGAAGGACAAAAACAAAGTGACATAGCAAGAGCAGAGGGAGAAAAACAGGCTAAAATACTTCAAGCGGAAGCCGAAAAGGAAGCAAATATTAGAAGGGCAGAAGGACTTAGACAATCTCAAATGTTAGAAGCAGAAGGTAAGGCAATGGCAATAAAATCTGTTGCAGAAGCAGAAGCAGAGGCTATTAATTTGGTAAATAGATCCATAATAGATTCTGGTACGGATGAAAAGGTAATAGCTTTAAAACAAATAGAGGCATTAAAAGAAATGGCTAAAAATCCAGCAAATAAGCTTATACTTCCAAATGAGGCCATATCATCTCTTGGAAATATGGCAGCAATAGCTGATATGCTGCAGGTAAATAAAGTTAAATAATGTTTAAAGTGAAAATGGAGTGTGACAGGGATAACAAGGTTAGCCTGTGGCACTCTATTTTTTATGTTATTTTATATGGAATGGACAAGTAATTGTAATAATATAGAATATACTAATATATAATAGAATATCAAGTGATTGTAAAGAAGATGATGTTTAAAACTGAAACTAAAGAGGAAAATAAGATTTAATATTAAAAATAGATAAAGGGCGTGATATTTGTGAAAGCTATAATAATGGCAGGAGGAGAAGGAACTAGGTTAAGGCCCTTAACCTGTAACATACCTAAACCTATGATGCCCATTATGGATAAACCTATAATGGAATATGCATTAGAATTGCTTAAAAATGCGGGAATAGAAGATATTGGAGCCACACTACAGTATTTACCGGATGAGATAATAAATTATTTTGGGGATGGCAGGGATTTTGGGGTTAATATAAGTTATTTCATAGAAGAAACACCTTTAGGCACTGCTGGAAGTGTTAAAAATGCAGAGGCATTTTTAAATGATACTTTTATTGTCATAAGTGGAGATGCTCTTACGGACATAGACTTATCCAGGGCCATTGCTTTTCACAAGAGAAAAGGTGCTGTGGTTACTTTAGTACTGAAGGAAGAATCAGTGCCCTTAGAATTTGGGGTGGTGGTTACAGATGACAAAGGAAAAGTAACCGGTTTTTTGGAGAAACCAGGATGGGGTGAAGTATTTAGTGACAAAATAAATACAGGAATATATATTTTAGAACCAGAAATATTTAAATATTATGAAAAAAATAAAAAATTTGATTTCAGTGGTAACCTTTTTCCGCTTCTTTTAAAAGAGAAGATACCTGTTTTTGGGTACGTGGCAGAAGGTTACTGGTGTGATATAGGAAATATCGATCAGTATATGAAATGCCATTTTGATATATTAAAGGGACTTGCAAATATAAACATAAATGCAGAAAAATATGGTGAAGATATATGGATGGGAGAAGAATGTGAAATAAGTCCCCAGGCTAATATTTTAAAACCCGTATATATAGGAAGAGGCAGTAAAATATATAAAAATGCCCAGATTGGTCCTTATACTGTGTTGGGGGAAAATAACATTATATCTCAGGAGGCTACCATAAAGAGGAGTATACTTTTTAATAACTGTTATATAGGGGACAAGGCACAGATAAGAGGTGCCGTGCTTTGTAAAAAAGTTCAAATTGAATCCCAATGTTGTATATTTGAAGAAGCTGCCCTTGGAAATGATACCATTATAAAGGATAAGGCCATAATAAAGCCTGGAGTTAAGATATGGCCAAATAAAATAATAGAAAGCGGTACTTTGGTAAATTCCAATATAATATGGAAAGAAAAAGCCTCAAAATCTATTTTTGGGAAAAATGGTATTAGCGGAGAGATAAATGTAGATATAACTCCAGAATTTGTTTCAAAGCTTGGTTCTGCCTATGGTTCTATTCTAAAGGCAGATTCCAGAGTTGCCATAGCCTGCAGCGATAATGGGGCGGCACAGATGTTTAAATATTCTTTGGCTACAGGGCTTTTGTCCATGGGGATGGAGGTTATGGATTTAAAAAAAATGCCTATGGCCTTTATAAGACAGTCAATTCTTTTTTTTGGGGCTCAGGCAGGAATTTATGTATGTGTAAATAGAAATGCCCCGGAAAAGGTTACTATAATATTCATGGATAAAAATGGACTTAATATAGATAGGGCCATGGAAAGAAAGATAGAGAGCAGTTTTATAAGAGAGGACTTTAGAAGAGTCAGATCAGATAAATTTAAACATATGGAGTATATATACAATTGTCTAGAATATTATGAAAGACAGCTTATAAATGGACTTTCTCTTGAAAATATAAAAATTCAAAAGTACAGAGCAGTTCTAAGTATAGAAGATCCTATGATATTTGAAGTAATTAGTGAAATTTTAAAGGAGCTTAAAGTTGAGGTAAAGCTTCATGACAAATTTGGAGATACGGAAGGACTAGCTCAAAAAGTTGTAGAAGATAGTGCAAGTCTGGGAATTGAAATAGATGAAGAATGTAAAAAACCAGTTATTATAGATGAAAAAGGAAGTATAATAAAGGACAATCTATATGATGCCTTAAATGCACTGGTTATGCTTAAAACCCATGACATAAGAACTTTAGTAGTTCCAGTTACAGCTTCTTCTACCATGGAAAAACTGGCTAAAATATGCGGGTGTAAATTTATAAGAACCAAAACTGCCCATAAATTTATACTAGAAACTTATTTAAAAAATTCTCCTTATTTAAGTGAGAGGGATATGGTAAGTGCATATCTTATGACGCTGGATGCAGTGAGTGTATGTGCCATGGTTATTAATTTTATGGCAAACTGTAATAGAACCCTTTCACAGATAACTTCTACTATTCCTCAATACTATACTTTCAAAAAAGAAATAAAGTGTCCATGGAATATGAAAGGGAAACTTATGAGAAACCTAATAGAAGAAAATATTTCAAAATCTATAGATTTAATTGAAGGGGTAAAACTTAATTTTGAAGATGGATGGGCCTTAGTACTGCCGGATGCAGATGAACCTTTATGTAAGATATATACAGAGTGCAGTGATTATAAAAAGCTCAATAAACTTACAGAGGACATTTTAACCAAAATCACCACCATAACTAAAGAATACTAAAATATCTTCTACTTGTTATTTATTTTTATATACTTTAAAATTATATATAACAGATTTAAAATAGTAAATAATATTAAAAGCAGGATTAATCTTTAGTAGTATAGGTGTGATTGTATGAGTATAAGGTTTATATATGGAAGAGCAGGAAGCGGTAAAAGTCATTATTGTCTTGAAGATATTAAAAGAAGAATACAAGAAGGTAGTAACAGAAATCTGATACTTTTAGTTCCAGAACAATTTTCTTTTCAGGCGGAAAAAAATTTGATAAAGTCAATAGGAGAAAAGGGAACTTTAAAGGCTCAGGTGCTTAGTTTCAGAAGGATGGCGGAAAAAGTATTTGATGAAGTAGGAGGGGGAATTAAAAAATATATAAATGATGCAGGCAAAAATATACTTTTGTATAAAATAATAGAAGAAAACAAGAATAAATTAAAAGTTTACAAAACTTCTGCAAAAAAACAGGGTTTTGTAAACCTGGTTTCAGATATAATAGGAGAATTTAAGAAGTACAATATATCTCCAGAGCTTTTAAAGGAAAATTTAGATAGTATAGAAAATAAAAGTTTAAAAAACAAATTGGAAGATATAGGAATGTTGTTTCTGGAATTTCAAAATAGACTTAGCAGAAATTATATAGATTTAGAGGATACACTGCACATATTATGTGAAAAATTGGACGAATCTATTATTTTTAAGAATGCGGAGGTATGGATAGATGAATTTTCTATCTTTACCCCTCAGGAATACAGTGTAATAGAAAAAATTATGTGTAGTGCATATAGAGTAAATATAACCTTGTGTATGGATGCATTGGGGGAATATTCAGAAAGAGAAAGCATAGACTTGTTTTTACCTATTAAAATTACAGAGCAAAATATTTTACAAATAGCAGAAAAAAATAATATAATCTACCAGAAACCAGTAAATTTAAGGTGCAGTCCATGTTATAGATTTAAAAATAGTACTGCACTTCAACACCTTCAACATTCTTTGTTTTCATATCCTTATAAGAATTATGAGAAACCTACAGAGGACATAAATATATTTAAAGCTCTAAATAAATACACTGAAATAGATTATATTGCAAGAGACATAGTAAAAGCCTGTAGAGATAAAAATCTTAGATTTAAAGATATGGCAGTGGTTACAGGAGATTTAGATGAATATGAAAATTTAATAAAAGCAGTATTTAATCAATACGACATACCTTATTTTATAGATAAAAAAAGAGAAATTATCCATAATCAAATTGTAATTTTAATAATTTCTGCTGTTGAAATATTGGCTAAAAGCTGGTCTTATGAGTCTGTATTCAGATATCTAAAGACAGGACTTTTGGATTTAGAATTTGATGATATAGATATTTTGGAGAATTATGTGCTGGCTAATGGAATAAGAGGAAAGCAATGGCTAGATACAAAACCCTGGAGTTTTAAAATAAATTATAGCAGCTTTAAAGAGAATGACTCTGAAGAGGAACAAGAATATTTAAATAAAATAAATTCCATAAGGGATAAGGTCAGAGAACCCATATTGAAGCTTTCTAATGACATAAAGGGGAAGAAGAAAGGAAGGCACATCTGCGAGGGACTTTATAATTTTTTATGTGAGCTTAAAATACAAGAAAAAGTAGAAGAACTTATAATAGAGTTTAGAAATACTGATAGATTAGATAAGGCAAATGAATACAGTCAGATTTGGGATATAGTAGTAGATGTACTAGATCAAATAGTAGATGTACTAGGGGAACAATCTTTTGGAATGGAAATATTCAATGAGGCACTTGAAATAGGATTTTCACAATATGAAATAGGGGTAATACCTCCTGCCTTAGATCAGGTTTTAGTAAGTAATATAACCAGAATAAAAAGTTATAATATAAGTGCACTCTACATAGCTGGAGTTAATGATGGAATCTTTCCTGTAACTATATCGCCGGAAGGGGTTTTTACAGATCAGGACAGGGATGAACTTAAACAAAATGGATTGGAAATAGCACCTAATACAAGAAGTAGGGCTTTTGAAGAACAATTTTTAATATATGCTACATTAACTATAGTAGATAAATATCTGACATTGACTTATTCTATGAGTGACGAAGAAGGAAAAGCTAGAAGACCTTCTGTTGTTATATCTATGATAAAGAAGATATTTCCTAAATTACAGGAAAAAAGCAATTTGTTGGATGCATCAGGATATGAAGAGGGAATAGAAGCTGTAAACAGTCCTAAAGCCACTTTTAATATGTTAATTTCAAATATAAGAAGAAATTTAGGTCATAGGGAAAATATAAATTCACTTTGGATAGATGTTTACAGATGGTACAGAGAACATGAAATCTGGAATAAAAGACTAGAGACGGTTTTAGGTGCATTCTGTTACAATAATGAAATTAAAATTTCAGATTTAGCTAAGATTAGAAGGCTCTATGGAAAACATCTAAATATGAGCGTTTCAAGATTAGAGAAGTTTGCACAGTGTCCCTTTGGCTATTTTGTACAATACGGACTTAAGGTTAAAGACAGGAAAATGTACAGTTTAAGTGCTCCAGATTTGGGAAGCTTTATGCATGGTATACTTGAAAAATTTTCTATAGGTCTAAAAGAAAAAAGTTTGACCTGGGAAAATGTAGATGAAAAATGTTGTGAAGAAAATATAAATGATTTGGTAGACAATGTTTTGCATGATAGCCCTAATTCCGTACTAAACAGTTCGAAAAAATATAAACATGTTACGGATAAATTAAAGAAAACTCTCACGAGGTCTGTATGGCTTATAGCACAACATATGAAAAAAGGGAGATTTATACCTAGGGCCTATGAACTTGTCTTTGGAGAAATAGGGGATTTTCCTCCTATCTCAATAGAGTTAGATTCAGGAGAAAAGGTTAGCCTTACAGGAAAAGTAGATAGGGTGGATACAGCAAAAGAAGATATAACAACTTATATTAGAATAATAGATTATAAATCAGGCACCCGGGAATTTAAGCTTTCTGATGTATACTATGGTTTTCAATTGCAGCTTTTAATATATTTAGATGCCATACTTACAGAGTTTGATAAAACGACTAAAGGGAAATCTATTCCTGCGGGGTTATTGTATTTTAAGTTGGAAGATCCTATAGTAAGGACTAAAGAAAATATACCTGATCATGAAATAGAAGATAGAATAACCAAAAGTTTAAAAATGAATGGATTGCTTTTAAATGATGTAAATGTAATAAGGCAGATGGATACCAGCATGGAGAAAAGTTCAGATATTATATCTGTTTCCATAAAGAAAGATGGAAATCTTTCTAAGTCTAAATCGTCATTGGCCACAAGAAAGCAGTTTGAACTTCTAAGGAAGTATGTAAGAAGTACTATAGCGGATTTATGCAAGAAAATATTGACTGGAAATATAGAGGTTACCCCTTATAAAAATAAAACTAAAAATGGCTGTAGTTATTGTGAATATTCGGCTATATGTCAATTTGATACTTCTATAAAAGGAAATAAATATAGAATAATTGAAGATAAAAGTGATGAAGAAATATGGAAGGGTATAGAAAATAAAGTTCAAGAATAGTGTGTTCGTAATTTTTGATTTAAATATACATTATAATTAGCATTGGAGGATAAAAAATGAGATTGTTACTGACTAACGATGATGGAATAATGGCAGAAGGAATACAGGTACTGGCTAAACACTTTGAAAAGGATAATGAAGTTATAATTGCGGCACCGGATGTACAAAGAAGTGGCAGCGGCCACTGCATAACTACTGTACCAGGTGAATTGACTGTACAGGAAGTAAAACTTGAAGGAATAAATTCAAAAGCTTATAGTATTACTGGTACTCCTGCAGATTGTGCCAGATTAGGAGTGCGAAAATTAGGAAATAATCAAATAGATATGGTTATATCTGGAATAAACAATGGTTTTAATCTAGGTATAGATTCCTTATATTCTGGAACTGTATCTGCAGCTATAGAAGCTGCTATATGCGAGACTCCTTCCATAGCTGTATCTCTTGATACTAAGGGAGGTAATTATGATTATAATATAGCGGCAGAATATGCTATGGAAGTTTTCTATATATATAAGGATAAGTATAAAAACAAAGATGAAAATGTAGTTTTAAGTTTAAATGTACCATGTTTACCTAGAGAAAAAATAAAAGGCCTAAAGGTATGCAGAGTTGGGTTCAAATACCATTTGCAGGAAATATATGATAAAGGTGAAAAGACAGAAGAATTGAGCTATAATTATACGGATATATATTATGTAAAAAGAGGATATGCAGCACTTAGTCCCTTGCATTATGATTTAACTAATTATAAAATATTAGGGGATATTAATAATCTTTTTACTGAAAAATAATATGTATATATTTAAACTGTACATTGTACTTTTTCTAATGTAAAAATATAGATATATAAACTCTAATTATACAAAACAAGAGGAGGAAAATTTTTAATGAAACTATTTATAGATACTGCTAATGTGGATGAAATAAGAAAAGCAAATGATATGGGTATAATATGTGGAGTTACAACTAATCCTTCCTTAATTGCTAAGGAAGGTAGAAATTTTAAAGAAGTTGTGAAAGAAATAACTGATATAGTAGATGGTCCTATCAGTGCGGAAGTAATAAGTTTAGAATGGAATGGAATGGTAAAAGAGGCTAGGGAACTTGTAAAAATACATAAAAATATTGTAATAAAGATTCCAATGACACAAGAGGGCTTAAAAGCAGTAAAAGTTCTTTCGCAGGAAGGGATAAAAACCAATGTAACTCTAATTTTTTCTGCAGCACAGGCGCTTTTAGCTGCAAAAGCTGGAGCTTCATATGTAAGCCCTTTCCTTGGAAGATTAGATGATGTAGGCATGGATGGAATTAAATTAATAGAGGAAATAGTAACTATATTTAAAGTTCAGAATATAGTTACTGAAATTATAGCTGCTAGTATAAGAGGACCTATACATGTAGTTAAATGTGCTGCTTTGGGTTCTCATATTGCTACAGTTCCATATAAGGTTTTAGTGCAGATGTGTAAGCACCCTTTAACTGATATTGGTATAGAAAGATTCCTTAAAGATTGGG
This sequence comes from Clostridium kluyveri, assembly GCF_001902295.1. Taxonomy (NCBI): domain Bacteria; kingdom Bacillati; phylum Bacillota; class Clostridia; order Eubacteriales; family Clostridiaceae; genus Clostridium; species Clostridium kluyveri. The sequence continues at coordinate 1,257,095 of NZ_CP018335.1, forward strand.
AAAGTGTTTCTGATAAATAATATGTTATATAATTACTAAATTTGTTACTAATTATATAATAAAATTTTAAGAATACATAGTTGACATAATAAATTGGTTGTTATATAATGACTATGAAATAAAAGTTAATTAAGTGCAAATCGCAGATAACTGATTATATTCTGAAATATACGCAAGCTTTTGTTTTGAACTACATTATTTAAACGGAAGTTCAATATTTAGATGGGTACATGTATCCTCTACTAGTTCTTAAATATGAGGAAGATGAATACATCTGTGAGGACATCCACCTGTAGTTATATAGGTGTCAAAATAAAGTTTAGCGGTATTTTGGATAAGTGTAATCGTTAAAGTTATGATTTTTAAAGAGAGATTTTAATCTCTCTTTTTACGTATTGTATAATAAAGTGGTGTCACTAATGGGGATCCTATATTTATATTATTTAATTGATTTAGCTATAGATAATATAGAGTCTTTAGATATATTACCACATATAGTATATTCAATATTGTCTTTAGTCCACCATATCTGTACTATAGGAGAATCTGAAACAGTTGGATCATTATATATATATATATATCCTTGGATTTTATCATTAATAGATACTTTTTCACCAGAAATATTAAAACTATTATAAGAAAGTTCTTTACTTTGGATTAACTTAAAATATTTATTTTCGGGGTTGCTATAATCGATAGTTATAATTTTCCCTGTTTCTGTATCTTCTGGAATATGTATATTTGTCAGTGCAAAATTTTCTGGTACATAGGAAGGCATAGAAATATTTCCTCCAAAATAGTCTTGAGCATTAGCAAGGCTTAACGTATCAGGAGATATGGTTTTAGTTTCCTCCGAACTTTCTGTTGGATTTACCGCGGTGGTTTTATCTTCAGATTCTAGATTTTTATTTTCCACGGGATAATCAGTAGTATCATTTGATTCAGGTAGTGAAGTTGTAGTATTATCGTTGTTATTTATATTAGGTTTTGAATCTGAAGTAGAATTAGATTTTGAATTTACATCTTCTTTGGTATTTTGAGAAATTTCACTGTTAATTGAGGGATTATCTTTAGCCGGTATTGATTTTTTTGATTTATCCTCTGTGGTTTTTAATTCGGGTTCTGTGGATTTTCCTATAATTTTATCTAAGGCCTTAATAGACACTCTTGCAATAGGATTATTATATATATATTTTTTAGTTATATTACTATGGAAATTAGTATAATGATGATAATCTATTAGAGCAAATATAATTATTGCAGTAGATATACCTACAGCATATATAGGTTTTAATCTTAATTTCTTTTTATATTTGCACTTTTTTAGAGTATCATCTTTTAACTTTTCAGTTACATGGATGTCTTTTAAAACTAAATTAGTTATTTCCCTTAAATTTCTCATGTTATCCTTCATATTCAATACTACCACCTATATTATATTTTAATATTCCTCTTGCTCTGTAAAGTCTGCTTCTTACAGTACCTTCAGGTATCTTTAAAATTTTACTTATTTCGGAGGTGGACAACTCCTGATAATAATACAAGAGTATAACTTCCTTGTATTTTTTTGGTAAATCCATAACCTTTTTTAAAATATCTTCGTATTCTATATTTTTAATTACGGTATCTTCTGTATCATTTAAATCATCTGTAGAATTAAATACTCCGTATTCAGTATCATCGAATCGCAGAACTTTTTTTATCCAACAACTTCTAAGTATATCTCTACAAGTGTTTATGGTTATAGTAAGTATCCAAGTCTTTTCACTGCTTTTTCCATTGAATTTATCAAAGTTATTGTAAACTTTTATAAATACATCCTGAAAGACATCCTCTGCCAAGTGTATATCCTTAAGGTAAATGTAGGCAGTCCTTAGTATGTCATTTCCATAACAATTCATTAGCCTTTCCAGCTCCTTGTCCAAATTATCCTCCTTCCTCTATATTAGACGGAATATACTTATTTTATGCTCCTGGTTCATAACTATATTTTCATAGTATCAATTAGAAGATATGAATTATTCCGTAATTTTGCATATATAGATTATAATTTTTGTCTTATGTAAAAATTATTGTTTTTTAGTCATGTAATCATTTTTAATATGTGTTCTTGAAAATTCCATATTAAAATATTCATTATAATTAATTTTAAATTAGGATTTTTAAACTGTAAAGTATTTAAATTTTCTTATAATTAATATTTTTTAGAATATAATTAAAATTGAAAGATATAATTAATATTGTGTATTTATTATTTTATATTCATACAAAATTTTTTATTAACAAATTATATGTTTTTGTATATAATAAGACTAACTAAATTTATATATTAAAAGGTAAAATATTTTTCTTGATTATATTAAATTTATGTAGTATTATGAAACTGTAAATTTAATACATAGTAGATTAATAATAATTGCGATGATGAGAAGAGTAAATTACACAAAACTACAAGAGATAATTCCCCTTGGGTGTGAGGGAGTTTTGGTGGGAGGTAATTGAAGTGCATCTTTGAGCACTGAGTTGAATCTTAGTAGATTTCAGCGTGTACGTACGTTAAAACGTTGAGGTATGATTGTACCAATAAAGAGTTTTCACATGTAAACTTGTATTTATATAGTTTTTATAAAGTTTATATGGGATAAACAGAGTGGAACCGCGGAAGTAACCTTCTGCCTCTGTATAGAGGCAGAAGGTTTTTGTTTTTCAAAATTCCGGAATTTGAAGGACATTTTCTATTTAGAATTAAAAATTAATTATGTATTTTTAGGAGGATAAATAATTATGAATTCAGTAGCTTATTTTGATTCTATTGCAGATAGGTGGAATGTAATTAGGGAAGATTATTTTGAGGATAGATTGAAGTATATTGTACTTTCTAAGTTTAATATAAAGGATAAAATATGTTCAGATTTAGGCTGTGGAACTGGATTTATTTCTTTAGCATTATCTCAGGAGGCAAAATTGGTGTTTTCTATAGATAATTCTAGAAATATGTTAAAGGAATTGCATAATACATCTTCAAATAGAGGAATAAAAAATATATATCCTATAAAAGGCTCTGCAGTGGATGTTCCTTTATTTGATGAGTCTATAGATGCTGTTTATATGAATATGGCACTTCATCATGTTGTAGATGCTGAAAAGGTAGTAAAAGAAGCCTATAGAATTTTAAAAAATAAAGGAATGTTTATCATATCAGATGTGGAAGAGCATGATGGAGAGTGGGCAAGAATTGAAATGCATGATGAATGGCTTGGATTTTCCCATGAACAAATAAAACATTGGATGAATGAAGCAGGATTTAAAAAAATAGGCATTGAGACTACAGAACTGAAGTGTAAAGCTTATTCAAGTAAAGGTGAATATACGGAAACAGGAATATTTATAGCAAGCGGGGTTAAGGAAGGAGAATAACTAATGAAAATTGAATCATTGTTGATACATGGTGGAATAGATGGAGATAAAATTACAGGAGCAGTTAGTGTGCCTATATATCAAACTTCTACTTACAAGCAAGAAGCACTTGGCAAAAATAGCGGCTATGAATACTCGAGAACAGGAAATCCCACAAGAGAAGCTGTGGAAAAATTAATTGCAGATTTAGAAGAAGGATGCAGAGGGTTTGCCTTTGCATCAGGACTTGCCGCTATATCAGCAGTGCTTATGCTCTTTAAAAGTGGAGATAAGGTAATACTTTCTAGTAATGTATATGGAGGAACCTTTAGAGTTGTAGATAAGATATTTAAAAATTTTAATTTAGAGTATGAATTAGTAGATACCAGTGATTTAGAAAAAGTTAGAGAGAGTCTTAATCGAAATCAAAATGTTAAAGCAATATTTATTGAAACTCCTACTAATCCTCTTATGACTATAACGGATATAGCAAAGATAAGTGAAATTGCAAGAAAAAATAAAGTGATGACAATTGTAGATAATACATTTATGACTCCATATCTGCAAAAACCTATAAAATTGGGAGCTGATATAGTACTCCATAGTGCCACTAAATATTTGGGGGGGCACAGTGATTTGATTGCTGGTCTCCTTGTAGTAAACAATGAAGAATTAGGAGAGAAAATTCATTTTATTCAAAATTCTACAGGAGGTATATTAAATCCATTTGACAGTTGGCTTCTGATAAGAGGAATAAAAACATTGTCTGTTAGGATGGACAGACACGATGAAAATGCTAATTATATAGCTGAATTTTTAAAGGGAAATAATTTAATAAATAAAATTTATTATCCAGGATTTTTAAACCATCCTGATCATGAAATTCAAAAATCTCAGGCCAGGGGGTATGGAGCAATTCTCTCTTTTGTATTAAGAGATGAATTAGATATAAATAAATTCTTTAAAGGATTAAAACTTATAACTCTAGGAGAAAGTCTGGGAGGAGTAGAATCCCTGATATGCCATCCAGCTACTATGACCCATGCAGCTATACCTTATGAGATAAGACAGGAGATTGGAATAGAAGATGGGTTAATTAGATTATCTGTAGGTCTTGAAAATAAAGAAGATCTCATAGAAGATTTAAAAAATGCATTGGAGTTTGCAAGATAATATAATCTGAAAAGTAAAAAATAATATGGAGGAGTACCAATATGGTTTATTATAATGATATAAAAGAAATGGTAGGAAATACTCCTATACTAAAATTAAATAATCTTAATGTAAAAAAAGAGATTGGTATATTTGCTAAATTGGAGAGTTTTAATCCTGGAGGAAGTGTAAAAGATAGAATTGGATTATATATGATAGACAGTGCAGAAAAAAAAGGGCTTTTAAATAAAGGATACACTATAGTGGAGGCTACAGCAGGAAATACAGGATTAGGGGTTGCACTCGGAGCATTAAATAGAGGATATAAGGTTATATTTGTAGTTCCGGAAAAATTTTCACAGGAGAAGCAAATATTGATGAAAGCTTTAGGTGCAGAAATAATAAACACTCCAAAAGAAGAAGGTATGTTAGGTGCCATAGAAAAGTCTCAAGAGCTTCTTCGTGATATACCAAATTCAATTTCGTTAAAACAGTTTGAAAATGAAGATAATCCTAAAGCACATTATCTAACTACAGGTCCTGAAATATATATGGACATGGAGGGAAATATAGATTATCTTGTAGCTGGTGCAGGCAGTGGTGGAACCTTTACAGGTGTTGCACGGTATTTGAAAGAAAAAAATAAAAATATAAAATCAATTTTAGTTGATCCAGAAGGTTCTACTATGGGAGGCGGAACTGAAGGATGCTATGGTATTGAGGGTATAGGTAATAATTTTATTCCTGAAACCATGGATATGAGTTTAGTAGATAAAGTTATAAAAGTGAATGATGAAGAAGCCTTTTATATGGTAAGGAGATTGGCTGAAAAAGAGGGATTAATAGTTGGTTCTTCTTCAGGTGCAGCTCTGGTAGGAGCCTTAAAATTAGCACAGTCTATAGATAAAGGAAATATAGTTGTAGTATTTCCAGATAGAGGCGATAGGTATTTTAGTAAAAATATTTATCATTAAGCTAGAACAGAAATAGAAGTAATGAATATAATGATTAATGATAATAAATAAAAAAGGAGCGCCTATATTTGAATATACACGTAGTTCGTCCTGGTGATTCTATATGGTCCATAGCTAGAAGATTTGGAGTTACTCCAGATAGTATTATAGACGCCAATGGTATTGAGCCTCAGTTAAGTTTAGTAGTGGGAGAATCACTTGTAATTCCAACCAAAGAAAGAGCATACAGAGTAAGACCAGGAGATTCACTATGGTCTATATCTGAAAGATTTGGTGTCTCTGTAAATAGCATAGCCCAATTAAATAATATTTCAGACACTTCAGCCATTTATCCCGGAATGGTACTTAGAATACCAAATAAGTCAAAAAATTATGGTGTTATTGAAACTAATGGCTTTATACAGCCTTCTAATGTTAATAGAGAAACTAGAATTGTAAATGATGCAGCTCCATATTTGACTTATATAACTCCTTTTAGCCACCATGTTACAGCAGAAGGAGGATTGACTCCACTTAGAGATGAAACTATTATTAGTTTGGCCAGAAATAACAGAGTAGCACCATTGCTTTCTGTGACCAATTTATCAGGAGCAAATTTTGATACAGAATTAATAGGGAATATATTAAATAATGAAAATCTTCAAAACACCTTAATAACTAATATAATAAATACCATGGATAAGAAGTCCTATTATGGAGTTATAGTTGATTTTGAAAGGATTCCACCTTCTGATAGAGAAGAATACAATGATTTTCTTAGAAAATTAGTATCAAGAGCCCATCCATTAGGGTATGTGGTAGGAACCGCACTAGCACCGAAAACATATGATGTAACAGTTGGTGCTTGGCATGGAGCTCATGATTATAGAGCTCATGGCGAGATAGTTGATTTTGTTATAATAATGACTTATGAGTGGGGGTGGTCAGGAGGACCACCTATGGCAGTTGCACCAATTAATGAAGTACGTAAAGTAATAAATTATGCAGTAAGTGTAATTCCACCTAAAAAGATAATGATGGGAGTTCCTTTATATGGATATGATTGGACACTTCCTTATACTCCAGGGGGGGAATTTGCAGAAAGTATTGGAAACCAAGAGGCAGTAAATAGGGCTAGGAGATATGGGGCACAAATTAAATATGACACTAAAGCTGAGTCTCCTTACTATAATTATATAGATGAAGAAGGCAGAGAACATGTGGTATGGTTTGAAGATGCCAGGAGTATGGAAGCAAAATATAAACTTGTAAATGAATATGGATTAAGGGGTGTAAGCTTTTGGCAGTTGGGCAAGGCTTTTCCACAGAATTGGAGAATTCTAGACAACATGTTTCAGATTACAAAGGTTATACCACCTGTAAGTTGAAGGTACATTAAAAATATATATCTGTAAATTTAAAAAGGAAATTGATATAAAATTTATTGTTTATCAGTTTCCCTTTTTAAATTATATTAGTATGAATATATTTATAATTATGCGAACTAATTACGGAAGGTTATTAACAAAAATAATTGGCAACAATCACAATTTAAATATTAAAGCAATGGGGAAGGAAGAGTATATCACAAAGGCTTAGATGACTAGGTCTTTTTATTTTGTTTAAAACAGGAGGTTCATAATGGAGAATAAAAAAATAATGGAGTATTCTTAAATTCTGAAAATTGTAATGCGCAGAGGTTTATTTCACTTGCTTTAAGTCAAGGAGGCTACAGATGAATAAACCATATTTAACAGGATTGTGCATTGGACATAGCAACTAAGGTTATAGCTAAGCTTCAATCTCTAGGAAATACAGCTCATAATGTAAGACATTCCAGTGCATCCAGTGTTTCAAACAGCCTTTAAAAAAGATGTGATGCGGATTTATATAATTCATTAGGAAGTGGTAAGATAGCATCTGCAGTAGTTGAAGGTTTGATAGGGGTGGCTGTAACAGATTCTACTTCAAGTAGTGCAAGCTCTGATTTAATCACCGAAGTAAAAAACACAAAACTAAAGGCACAGCAACACTTCAATATAATATGAATTTGGATTACAATTCAAAGTTAAAGCACACTGATGGAAATATATATCAGGAAACCTTGGACAACCTCAAAAGCATTGGAAATATAATCAGGAAAGACCACAAGTCTCAGGTTGTATTATGGTTGCAGCAGAAATTAGAGTAGTAACAGTTCAAGAAATATTCAATGTCTCTTAATATTTCACACAGAAAAACATTAATATACCATTGGAATAACATGGGTGCTGCATTAAATCGTCATAAAGGATAACTAGAATATTAAGTATAGCAGCTGCAACAAATATTTTAAATTCAGGAGGTAATGAAAATGTTAAAAATGAAGTATAAAATAATTTCAGCTGTAATGCTTGCAGCACCATTGTTAATCAATACAGGAATTGGAACAACCGTCAGTGCACATTCTGCCAGCAACAAACCTGCGGTGGTTTGTAAGTCCAAATACAAAACGCCTGCCAAACCAGTAAAGAAAGTAGTAAACAAGCATAAAGTTAAGGCATCAAATACCAAACCAGCACCAAAAGTAGTACATTCAGCAGCAAATGCTCATAGATAGTGATATTTCAACATGAATAAGCCTATTGGGATTTTATCGGTAGGCTTATTTCATAGAATCAGGTTAATAGGGTAAGCTTGTTAAATAAGAGACGAGTAATACTATAAAGGATTATTTTATTAATAATTTCCTTCATTTCTGCTATTGATAATATTTGTTTCTGCCATTAAATTAGAAGAGTCATAAAATATAAAAATAGAGATAATTACAATAAGATTATCTCTATTTAAAGCTTATTAAAAATGTTAAAAATTATAATACGTCATATCCTCTTTATTTAGTAATGATATATTATACTTCTAATCAGTAAATGCATTTAATGTTGTATTAGTACTGCTTGATTTTGTGTTAAAATTCCTATTATTACTAAAATATCTAATTGAGATTTCAAATTTTTTGTTGTTAAAGCACCTTTATTGAATAGATTTAATATTGTTGTCTCTTGATCTTGAGTTATAGTTCCTGATGTTACTAAATTATCTAATTTAGTCTTAATATCTTCAAGAGAGAAACTTGTATTTGAAATAGTTGTTGAATTATCTACACTAGGCACTGGTACTGTTGGTTTTACTGGTGCTGGTATTTTCCAATTAGAACCCCAACCAGTAAATGCATTTAACGTTGAATATTCTTGATTTTGAGTTATAGTTCCTACTGTTACTAAAATATCTAATTGAGTTTTAAAATTTGATATTTTAGTTATCTGACCATTATAATACAAATTTAGTATTGTTGTTTCTTGATCCTGAGTTATAGTTCCTGCTGCTACTAAATTATCTAGGTTAGTCTTAAAATCTGAAAAAGAATAATCAGTAGGAGTCGAAGTATCTACATTAGATACTGGTACTGTTGGTTTCACTGGTGTTGGTATTTTCCAATTAGAACCCCAACCAGTAAATACATTTAATATTGAATATTCTTGACTAGTAGTTATGGTTCCTGCTGCCACTAAGGCACATAATTGAGCCTTAAAGGTTTCTCCTGTTGTTATTTTATTATTATAGTACAAATTTAATATTATTGTTTCTTGATTTTGAGTTATAATTCCTGCTGTCACTAAATTATCTAATTTAGTCTTAAAATCTGAAAAAGAATAATTACATGAAGTATCAATTATAGTTGGTGTGTACTGGTGGATAGGATATGTATTAATTCTATCAGGATATCCTTGGTTGTTGAATTTTGAATCATCATTTGGATTGCTGCGTCCTGGATTATTTCTTGAATTATTGTATCCTGGGTTATTTCTTGAATTATTGCTTACACTATTACATCCTGAATTCTTACCAGAACTTGCATGAACTGTTGTAGTAACTCCTGTATTCAATAATAATGGTGCTGCTATCACCAAAGTTGAAAGTAATTTGTATTTCATTCTTTGCATAACTTTTTCCCCCTTAAATCTTATATATTAGTTAACATTATATACTAGAATTGTATTTTTAAAGTCAATTGTCTGTGTGAACTTTATGTTATTGTAAAATTAACACAGGTATTGATAGCAAAAAATATAGTTTGAATGTAATACTACGTAATGATTTAACAACAAAATACATGAAGTAAGGGTTCCCTGAATGAAAAAGTTTAAAGAATTATAGTACTATTTGTTACAATAGAAAAGAATTCAAAAAATTAAAATACACCTATTGGACTAAGTGTATTTTAAAATGTAACTGCTGAAGTTAAAATTAATTCATATCAATTTTAAGATTCACATAATGCCAGCTTCTCATAATGTTTATATAAGGAGTGAAAATCCCCGGTATAATTTTTGTGCCAGGGTTTTTTCTTTCCACAAAAGTGAATTATAGAAGTATTATTAATGATATAATCCATATTAATATCTCCCTTGCTTAGAAGTCTATTATATTTGTAATATCTCGGATCATAATTAAATAGTATTTCATCGATTTTTTTTATATGTCTAGAATATAGTGCATTGATTATATCTTGATCTGGTAGTATAAGTTTGTTTTTATTTTTATCCACAAATTCATATATTTGGTCTTCTTTTATTATATTTTTTTGAAGATTAATATTCATTAAAAGAACTCCAGAGTTGTAATATGTTTCAATTTCGTAGGGTTTAAACCTTAATTTATTAATTTCTTTAACGGGTAATGTACTGTGGTGTGCTGCAGCATAAAGATATTTAGAAATATCAATATCATATAAGTTTCTTATTTGATTTATAACAATAATGTCTGGATCAAGATATAATATCTTATTTATAGTTGAAGGCAGAAATTTAAATGCCAGCAGCCTATAATATATTTCTTTAGTATAGTGTTTTGTTAAAGGGGCGTGTTTAAAATATTCATCCTCTATAGTTATAATGAAAAGTTTATGACCTTCTTTTTCTATAAATCGAGCTATATCATAGAATTCAGTTTCTTTTATATTTGAATGCATTATATAAATACAAAATTTTTCTTTTGGATTATTTAAAAATAGTGATTTAAGCATAACTTTTAGTGGTTTTAAATAATTTGAATCTAATGTAACAAGAATGTTCATCTATATTTTCTCCATATTAATAATTTTATTTTTAGGCTGTCATTTTACAAACACTCCTATGTTCTTCAAAGTAAAAAATAAATCCAGGCAAACTCCACCTGAAAGAATAACTTCATAAATTTACTATAGCATAAATACTGATATCCTAGAGTTGGGATTTTAAAATTAGATATAGAAACTATGTAAAAAAATTAGAATTTTCTCCATAACTTTTATTTTTTACATAGGAAATAAAGTTATGAACTGCAGGGGCAAAATATTTATTTTTTTTGTAAGCAAGATGAATTTGTCTGGAATACTTAATATTTTTAATGTGTAGTTTTTTTACTTTGGCATATTTAAGAGCAGGTGCTTCAGCTATAATGGATACTCCAAAATTTGCAGCCACTAAGGCAGAAAGAGCATATTCATCAGAAGCTTCACATATAATCTTTGGATGTAAATCCATATTTTTTAATAACTTTGAAGTAAGTTTGCCTAATCCAGAAGCTTTATCATATCCTACTAAGGGATAAGGCTCAATATCTCTTAAATCAACACTATCCAATTCTGCTAAAGGGTGATCTGGCGGAACGATTACAAACAGTTTTTGATCAAAAATAGGAATAAAAATTATATCTGGTTCCTCTTCTACATAGGATGCAAATATTAAATCATATTTGTCGTTTTTTAAACCCTCTAGTAATTCATCAGTAATCCCCTGTTTAAAAGTAAAAGTAACATTTCTGTTTTCTTCTAAGTTTAAAAAGCTGCGTACTGTTTTTGGAATATAATACTGGGATAATGGGAAAATATATGCTATATCAACATGGCCCTGATCACTACTGGCTAGCTGCTTCATATCTTTTTTAGCATTATCTAATTCATGTAATATTTTTTCTACATGATTTAAAAATATTAAACCATATTTTGTTAGCACAACATTTCTACCATTTTTTTCAAATAAACAAAGTTCAAGTTCTTCTTCTAAATTTGCTATGGACTTACTCAGACTGGGTTGGGATATATTTAATTTTGCAGCTGCTTGTCTAAAATGTTGTAAATGAGCAATTTCCCTAAAATAATATAATTGATTTAAATTCATTGGGTCATCTACCTCCCCTATAATAAAGATAACATAAATGATAGTAAAAAGCTATTAATAAACATTAAAATATATATTAGAATTATCAAAGATATTAGACTATAATATAAGCATAGTATGTTAAAAAAGTAACTAAGTTGTTTGTTGGTATGATACTATTTATAATACTCTAAGTATTATAAATAGTATGGTATTTAGCTTATTTTAATATTAGTGATATAGCTATAAAAGTTACTTGAAATTAATGAGTTATATTGAAATAAATATTTAAACTCTAGAAAGGGAAATTAAAAATGGGAAGTATAGTTAAAGTAAGAAATATAGAATTAGGTGAAGGAGTTCCTAAGATTGCAGTTCCATTTGTAGGATGTGATGAAGAGGAAATAATGGAGGAAGTAGCTGGTGTAAAGACAACTAAACTTGATATTGTGGAATGGAGAATTGATTATTACAGATATGTAGAAGATGTTGAGAAGGTAAAGAAACTTTTACAAGAAATGAGAAAAAATTTAAATAATATTCCTATATTAGTGACCTTTAGGACTGTTAAGGAAGGTGGAAAAAAGGAAATCAGTCTGGAATATTATATAGAACTTAATAGAGCAATTGCATCTACTGGAAATGCTGATATGATAGACATTGAATTATTTATAGCAGAGGATAAAGCAGTAAAAAAAGTTGTAGAGGAACTTCATGAATATAATATAAAAGTAATTATGTCAAATCATGATTTTCACAAAACTCCTCATAAAGATGAGTTAGTATCAAGAATGTGCAGGATGCAGCAGTTAGGTGCAGATATAGCTAAGATAGCAGTAATGCCATGTAGTACAAAAGATGTACTTGAACTTTTAAGTGCTACTTGTGAAATGAAATGTAAACATAATGATACTCCAATTATTACTATGTCTATGGGAACTCTTGGTGTTATCACCCGTTTGGCAGGTGAAACTTTTGGATCAGCATTGACTTTTGGTTCTGCTAAAGCTGCATCTGCACCAGGACAATTAGAAGCAAATGAGCTATATAAGGTGCTTCATCTCATTAGTGAATATAGATAACTTAAAGACGCATAAAAACCCATCCAAATGTTTTAGTATAGTAAGCGACCAAACAAACCAATTAAAACAAAGGGATAGGGTTCATATATTGTAACACCATTATATAATATTAAGCCAGCAATTGGCAAGCATAAATAAAATATGAAAATTAAATTAAAAGGAGAAGATTTATTATGACTCAAAAAATTACAGGACATACAGAACTTATAGGATTAATTGCATATCCAATCAGGCATTCAAGTTCACCGGAGATGCATAATGAGGCATTTCAAAAATTAGGTTTGGATTATGCTTATCTTGCTTTTGAGGTTGGTAATGAGAACCTAGAAGACACTATAAAGGGATTTAGAGCAATGAAAGTACGGGGTTCTAATGTATCAATGCCTAATAAAACTGTGGTGCACAAATATCTTGATAAGCTATCGGAGGCTGCAGAACTTTGTGGAGCAGTTAATACAATTGTAAACGATAATAATGTGTTAACCGGACATATTACAGATGGAATTGGATATATGAAATCATTAGAAGATGCAGGAATTAATATAATAGGTAAGAAAATCACAGTTGCAGGAGCAGGGGGTGCAGCTACAGCAATTGAAATACAGGCTGCTTTGGATGGTGTGGCTGAAATATCAATATTTAATCGGAAAGATAAATTTTTCGAAAGAGGTGAAAAAACAGTAAAGGATATTAATGAAAGAACTAAATGCAAGGCAATTTTATATGATTTGGCAGATTTGGATAAACTGAAGGAAGAAATTGCAGATAGCTGTTTATTTGCAAATGCAACTGGAGTTGGAATGAAACCTTTAGAGGGACAAACATATATTCCCGATACAAGCTTTTTCAGACCTGATTTAATTGTGACAGATACTGTTTATGAACCAAGAAAAACAGAATTATTGAGAATGGCTAAGAAAGCTGGATGTAGAACTATGAACGGCTTGGGTATGATGTTATTTCAGGGAGCTGCTGCTTTTAAATTATGGATGGGAAAGGATATGCCTATTGAATACATGAAAAAGGTATTAAATATTGAATATTAATTTTTAAAATATTTAGAATGGTCATGCAATATATATAGAAAAAATCTATATATATTGTACTTACAATTGATTATATGAATGTATGAATCACTTGATAATGGAGGAATAAAGATGAAAAAATATAAAAATATTTTTAGTTCGCTAAAAGTAAAAAATATGGTATTAAAGAATAGAATAGTTATGCCCCCTATGGGTACCAATTATGCAGGACAAAATGGAGAAATAAGAGAAGAGCATATTAAGTATTATGAACAAAGGGCTAAAGGGGAAACAGGATTAATAATTGTGGAAAATGCTGCAGTAGATTTTCCATTAGGGTCAAATGGAACAACACAGCTTAGAATAGATCATGACAGCTTTATACCTGCTTTATATAACCTAACTGAAAAGTTACACAAATATGGTACAAATGCAGCAATGCAGATCAATCACTCAGGGGCTTCTGCTGTACCAGGCAGAATAGGCTGCCAGCCTGTATCTTCTTCAAATATTCCATCTAAAACCGGTGGTTCAATACCAAGGCCTTTGGAAAGAAAAGAAATATTAGATATAGTTGAAGAATATGCCAAGGCAGCAAAAAGAGTTCAAATAGCTGGTTTTGATGCAGTAGAAATACATGCAGGACATTCCTATTTAATCAGTCAATTTTTATCACCAATTTATAATAAACGTAGAGATGAATTTGGCGGAAATATTGAAAATAGAGCCAGATTTGGAAGAATGCTAATTGATAGTGTAAGAAGAGAAGTAGGACCTATGTTCCCTATAATAATAAGAGTTAGTGCAGATGAGCTTATACAAGGAGGGAATACTCTGCAAGATACACTGAGAATATTAGATTATTTAAATGATGAAGTTGATATTTTTGATGTATCTGCAGCTTTAAATGACTCATTACAATATCAGATAGATAAGATGGATCTTGCAGATGGATGGCGTTCATATATGTCTCAAGCTATAAAGGAGAAGTTCAATAAACCAACTATTACAACAGGAAATATAAGAAATCCGGAAGTGGCTGAGGAAATATTAGCTCAAGGAAAGGCCGACTTAATAGGAATGGGCAGAGGATTAATTGCTGAACCTAAATGGGCATTGAAAGTTAAAAATGGACAAGAAGATATGCTTAGAAAATGTATATCCTGTAATATTGGATGTGCAGGCCATAGAATAGGATTAAACAGACCAATTAGATGTACTGTTAATCCTGATACTATATATGAGGATGAATATAAAAATAAAAAGGTAAAGAAACAAACAAATGTAGTAGTCATCGGAGGGGGAACCAGTGGCCTTGAAGCAGCTTGTACAGCAGCAGAATTGGGGTGTAATACTTTTCTGTTTGAAAAAAAACCTTATTTAGGTGGGCTCGCAAAAGAGATTTCAAAGTTTCCAGATAAATATAGAGTTTCTTATTTTCCTGAGTATTTAATTAAAAGAGCTAAGAAATTAAATAATCTAACCATATTTACTGATACTAAAGGTAATGTTAAATTAATAGATATTGTAAAGCCGGATATTATAGTAAATGCCACAGGTTCAAAGCCTTTACTTCCACCTATAAAGGGCTTATTAGAAAATATTGATAAAGAGGGAGGAAAATTATATTCTATATTTGGATTGTTGAACAGAATACATGAATTTGAAAATGTAAATTTTGATGGTAAAAAAGTAGTAGTCATTGGCGGAGGAGCAGTGGGGTTAGATGTTGTAGAATTCTTTTCTGAAAGAAAAGCAAAGACCTCCATAGTTGAGATGTTACCTATGATT